>JBARZK010000040.1:0-37987 GCA_049649965.1 Erythrobacter sp. | reverse complement strand
TGTGTCGTGCGGCATGGAGGCATGGCCGCCGCGCCCGTGAACGGTGATGGAGAACTGGTCCGCCGCAGCCATCAGTGCGCCTGCGCGCCCGGCGAGCACGCCGAACTGCGCGTTCGGCATGATGTGCAGGGCGAAAGCGGCGCCGGGCAGCGGATCGATCAATCCGTCGTCGAGCATGAATCGCGCGCCGTGATGCCCCTCCTCCCCGGGCTGGAACATCAGCTGGACCGTGCCGGCCAGCTCTTCGCGTCGCTCGGCCAGCAAGCGCGCGGCGCCGACCAGCATGGCGGTGTGCGTATCGTGCCCGCAGGCGTGCATCCGCCCTGATATCGTGGATGCGAAGTCGAGGCCGGTTTTCTCATCCATGGGCAGGGCGTCCATGTCGCCGCGCAGCAGGACCGTGCGGTTCCCTCCGTCGGATCGCTCCCCGCGCAATATGGCCACCGCGCCCGTTGTGGATGGGCCCGTGCGCCATTCGAAAGGCAGGTCCGCCAGAGCCGCGCGCGCCTTCGCCATCGTCATGGGGCATTCCAGCCCGAGTTCGGGTTCGGCATGGATCGCACGGCGAAGTGCGACGATATCGGGTTTCAATGCGTTCGCGCGTTCGAGCAGGCTGACGGGTTTCATGCAGGTGATCCTACAGACAAACCTTCTCGGATGCAGCCTCCTTGCGCGGACCGAACGAATCAGTCTCTGTCGCCGTTTTGCCACGAGGTAACAATGTTGCCGCCCTGGGCAGCCTTAACTGTGGAAAAGGCAGGAATACGCGCCTACATCGATGAAATGGCCACGAGCATTTACGAATTCGCGCAGCTGCCTGCGACGAACGGCGCGCCTGCAGCGCATCGCCCGCGTGCGCGCCACCCGGGCGAAGCGCCGCGTGTCGGGGTGATCTACAATCCTCGCAGCCACGGCAATCGGGGGGTGGATTTCGATTGCGGGATCAGCCCCCACGTCCATATCGCCCAGCCGGGCGACCGCTCTCAGCTTCCCACCGCGCTGGAAGATTTCGCCGCTTCCGGGATCGATCTGCTCGTCATAAATGGCGGGGACGGTACGGTTCGCGACGTGCTGACCTGCGGTGCGCCGATTTTCGGCGATGAATGGCCCACCCTCGCCGTCCTGCCCAAGGGCAAGACGAATGCGTTGACCGTCGATCTGGGGGTGCCGGCGAACTGGACCTTGCAGAACGCGATCGACGCATTCGATGCGGACAAGCGCGTTCACCGGCGGCCGATCGCGGTCAGTGCGCTCGACGGTGAAACCGCGAGCCATCTTTTCGGCTTCATCCTCGGCGCAGGCTCCTTCACGACCGCGACCCGAGCAGGCCAGTCGGCGCATCGGCTCGGCGCGTTCAACGCGATGGCGGTCGGCGTCACCGCGCTTTGGGGTGTCGCGCAATGGCTGTTCGCCTCGCGCGAGAATGCCTGGCGACGCGGTGCGCGCATGAAGGTTTCCCTTGGCGCGAACGGTGCGCCGCTCGCCCATAGCGGCCACGGCGATCCGGCCTGGCGGCAGATGCTGTTCGCAACCACGCTGGAAACGCTGCCGGCGGGCCTTGCGCCGTTCGGCCGTCTTCGGAAGGGTTTGCGGCTGGCCGCGCTCGACCAGATCAGTCGCCGCTCGACATTCGTGATCCCCGCGGTCATGCGCGGCAAGACGCTGCCGAACCTGCGCGAGCGCGGTATTCACCAGGTAGCGACGCCCCAGTTCACACTCGATATCGAGGACCAGTTCATCTTCGATGGCGAGGCGTTTCCCGCGGGACGCTACAGCGTCGGCCAGGGGCCCAACCTCGAATTCGTGACTGCCTGACGGGCCGCTTCGCGATGGTTGATCGCGGCTCCTCCGCTCTGCACGAACGCATCGCCGACCAGCTGGGCAGGCAGGTGGATCCCGCCGTCGCCCGGTTCGCGGAAGATCTCGCGCGCGAAAACGACATGCGCGCGATGTTGTTTTATGGCTCCAACCTGCGGACCGGATCGCTCGAAGGCGTTCTCGACTTCTATCGCTTGCTGCCCGGCCCCCGCCATGAGCGGATTTGGCCGCGCGTCAGCTATCACGAACGCCTGGAGGACGGAGTCGATCTACGCGCCAAGCTGGCGACGATGACACTTCCCATGTTCGCGAAGGCGGCGCGGGGCGAGACCCTGGACACCACAATCTGGGCTCGTTTCGTACAGCCGGCGGCACTGCTTTGGCACCGGGACGAACAGGCGCGCCTTGAAGTCATAGAGGCGGTTGCGCAGGCAGCGATTACGGCGGCGCGGCTAGCGGTCGCGCTCGGTCCGCGCAGAGGCGAGCCGCAGGAATACTGGCGCGGCCTGTTTCGCGAGACCTACCGGGCGGAGTTCCGCGTTGAAAAGGCGGGCCGCGAAAACGACATACTCGCCGCCAATTCGGAACATTTCCAAGGCCTCCTGCCGCTCGCCCTCGAAGCCGGAGGCATCGCGTATACTCGGACAGGCGAACAGCTGGAGCCACGGATGACGCCCAAGGAGCGCGCGCGGGTGCTTGCCTGGTGGCGCCGGCGTCGGAGGCTGGGAAAGCCGCTCAACCTCGCGCGACTGGCGAAAGCGAGCACCACGTTCGAAGGCGCCGCGCGCTATGGCGCGTGGAAGATCGAGCGGCACACCGGAATGCCCGTGGAGGTCACGCCGTTCCGCGAACGACATCCGCTGCTTGCGGCGCCGGCCGTGCTCTGGAAGGTGCGACAGCACCGGAAGCACCAGGGGTAGACGCTTCCGGTCGATTCGCTGGCCAGCTTACATGTACTTCATCGTGACCGAAATGGGGCGCACGCCGTCGCCGACGCTGAAGCGCGTTTTGTCAACGCCAGGCTTGCCGAGATTGAAGATGTTGATCGAAGGATTGTTCGACATCGCGCCGCCATCCTCGGTCAGGTCGGTCTTGCCGTTGCCGTTGACGTCGTGGCGCACCGCGATCGCGTAATCGCCGCCCGCGGGCACCGGCATGCATACGGTCATGCGCCCGGCACGCGCCGGCATTTCCATGCGGTTAAGCCAGCGGCCCGATTCCAGCCAGTCGGCGCGTGTCGCGTTGTAGACCTGAACACGGATCGTGCCCTTCGACGTGGAAACGCCGTTGATCGTGACCCGCACGGCCGGACCGGCTCCGGGCGCACAGGCGCGCATTGAGTTGCCAATGACGTTCCTGTAATCGCTCTTGCTCGACGCCTGGGCGGCAGCGGGCGATACGGGAACCACCGCGGCTGTCGCAAGCGAGGCGCCGACCAGAGCCAGCGCGCCGAACGTTGTCTTCGAAATCGAAGTCATGCCAAAATCACCTGTTTTCACTGTGGATCGACGGACCGTACCCGTCTCCGATATGTCGTCTTTTCTAGGCGGTTGACGGTGAATTGCGGCTGAATTGGTTTCGGCGGGTCGGAACCCAAGCCGAGGAAAAGAGCGGGGAAAACTGTCGAACCCCGCCTTGCTGCGCGATTCGCGGGTGCCGTAAGGCGGACATAACGCGACACACAGGCGCATTTCGTCGATCATGACCGCTCCGCTTATCTCCCCTTCCATCCTTTCAGCCGACTTTGCTCGGCTCGGCGAGGAAGTGCGCGCGATCGACGAGGCCGGGGCCGACTGGATCCATATCGACGTGATGGACGGGCATTTCGTGCCGAACATCACCATCGGACCCGCGGTGATAAAGGCCCTGCGCAGCCATACGCGCAAACCCTTCGACGTTCACCTGATGATCGCGCCGGTCGACCAGTATCTCGAGGATTTTGCCGAGGCCGGGGCCGACATCCTGACGGTTCATCCCGAGGCGGGCCCGCATGTCCATCGCACGTTGCAGGCGATCCGGGCGCTCGACGTCAAGGCGGGCGTGGTTCTCAATCCCGGTACGCCGGTATCGGCGCTCGACAATATCATGGACCTCGTCGACCTGATCCTGGTGATGAGCGTCAATCCCGGATTCGGCGGGCAGAGCTTCATCCCCTCGCAGCTCGACAAGATCGCGGCGATCCGCGCGATGATAGACGAAAGCGGCCGCGATATCCGGCTCGAGGTCGATGGCGGGGTCAATCCCGATACCGCGCGGCAATGCGTGGCCGCCGGGGCGGACGTGCTCGTGGCTGGCTCGGCGACGTTCAAGGGTGGGCCGGGCCAATATGCCGCCAATATCGCCGCGCTGAAAGGTAAAGCCTGATGGAATCGCTTTTCGACGATACCGACACGCACCGCGACGTCGCGGACAGGCAGGACGCGGACCCGGGCGCGGATCATCTTGGCGGTGAAAGCGGCAGCGTCGAGGCCCGCAAGCGCCCTGCGCTCGCCCTGTCGCAGCGCGAGGAGCCCTTGGTTCTCGATCGCGAAGACGCCGAAAGGGTCGAGCCGTTCGAGTCCACTCGTGCGCTCGCCCTGGCCGACGTCATCGTGCCGCGCTCCCGTCCCGGCGAAGCGCTGATTCGCCTTGCCTATCGGATGGGAGTGCCGGGCCATGCCCTGAGCGCGCCGTTCCGCCGTCCGGTGCCACGACGGATGCTTGCAACGGTCGAAAGCCCCAATGGCGGCGACCGTGCCGCCGGCATTGCGCTACGGGCCGGTCATTTCTGCGTTCATGGCGTCAAGCAGCCGATCACCCAGATCGACTTCGACAGCAGCGCACGTCTCGGCCCGGGTTTGGAGCGCGCGATACACAGCTTTTCGTGGCTGGCCGATCTCGCCGCGAGCGCTCCGCGCGCCGAATGCGTACCCGTCGCCGAGCGAATCACACGGAGCTGGCTCGACGTCAATCCGGTCCCGTCGAAAGGGCCGGCGTGGGATCTCGAACATGCGAGCCTGCGCCTGCTGGCATGGCTGGTGCATGCGCCGCTCGTCCTGGGCGGCTCGGACCGTGCGCTGAGGGCGCGGCTGCTCGAAGCGGTCGACGATACGGCCGACTGGGTCGAGGGGCGCGCCGCACGCCACGGTCCCGGCTTTGCCCAAGTCGCGGCTTGGGCGGCCGTGACGGCAGCAGGTTTGTTGCTGCCACAGGGGCGGCCGCGGAGATTGTGCGCCGAAGCGGCGCTGATCCGCGCTATCGGAGACATGGTGGCGGAGGATGGGGGCACCCTGTCGCGTTGTCCCGCCGCGCAGCTCGAAGCCATTCGTCTGCTGACCGATCTCATAGCCTGCTACGAGGCGGTCGAGATCGAACCGCCTCGCGCATTGGGCGTGATGCGCGAATTGCTGGTCCCGCCCTTGCTGGCACTGCGTCATGGCGATGGTGCCATCGGCAACTGGCAGGGCCAGGGTGCGATTTCGGCGCGGCGACTGGACACGGTGATCGGGGCGACGGGCATTCGCACGCGTCCGCTGAACGAACCCGAGCATTGGGGTTTCCAGCGGATCCGGTCGGGCAAGACCATCGTGCAGATGGATGCGGGGCCACCACCCCGGGCGCGCCACACACGCTGCGGCGCAGCATCGACCCTGGCATTCGAGTTGTCGGACGGTCCGGCGCGCATCATCGTCAATTGCGGCGGGGCCGCGACAGCCGGCGGGCAGGTCCCTGCGCGCATCGGCCAAGGCCTGCGCGCCACGGCGGCGCATTCGACGCTGGTGCTCGACAACGCCAACTCCACCGCCGTTTTGCTCCACGGCAAGTTGGGGCGGGGGGTCGAAACGGTCGAGGTCGAGCGCAGCACCATCGAACAGGCCAAGGGGCGTTCCGGCACGCGGATCGAGGCCAGCCACGATGGCTACGGTGCGCGCTTCGGCCTCAAGCACACGCGCATTCTCTCGCTTGGTGGCGACGGAACCGAGCTGGCGGGCGAGGACGTTCTCATTCCGGCGTCGCGCCGGGGCCGTCGCGGCAAGATCGGCTTCGCCATCCGCTTCCACCTCGGGCGCGGCGTCGAGGCGCACCTGACCGAAGATCGGCGCGGGGCGAGTCTGCTGGCGCCCGACGGTCGCCTGTGGCAGTTCCGGCTCGCCGCCTTCGTCGAGGGCGCCGAGGAAACCGAACTCGCCTGCGAAGACAGCCTGTGGGTCGACGGCGAAGGCCGCCCGCACATGACCGAGCAACTGGTGATCGAGGGGCTGACGTCGCGTGGCGGTGGCCGGTTCGCCTGGTTGCTGAAGAAAATGGGATGACATCGCAATGAGCGCGACGAAAATCGGGCGGGCGCTGCTTTCGGTGTCCGACAAGACCGGGCTTGCCGACCTGGGCACGGCTCTTGCGAAGCGGGGCGTCGAACTCGTGAGCACTGGGGGAACCGCGCGGGCCTTGCGCGAGGCCGGTCTTGCGGTGCGCGATGTCTCCGACCTTACCGGCTTCCCGGAAATGATGGATGGGCGGGTAAAAACTCTCCATCCGAAGGTGCATGGCGGGCTTCTCGCCCTCCGCGACAATGACGAACATGTCGCCGCGATGGATGAGCACGAGATCGGCGCGATCGATCTCGTCGTTGTCAATCTCTACCCGTTCGAGCAGACCGTGGCGAAGGGGGCCGAGCGTGCCGAGATCATCGAGAACATCGACATCGGCGGCCCAAGCATGGTTCGCTCATCGGCAAAGAACCACGGCTTCGTCACGATCCTGACCGATCCGGCCGATTACGGTGGCTTGCTCGATGAGCTCGACGCGCATGACGGCGCGACGTCGGAGGCGTTCCGAATTCGCATGGCCGGGAAGGCCTATGCGCGCACCGCCGCCTATGACGCGGCGATTGCGAACTGGTTTGCCTATGGCGATGCCTTCACCCATCCGCTCGGAGCCGAAGCGCTCGGCGCAACGCCGTTCACGCCGACCATGCCGCTCGCCTTCACCTTGTCGGACGAACTGCGCTATGGCGAGAACCCGCATCAGTCCGCTGCGATCTACATGCCCCAGGCGCCCGGGGCGCGGGGCGTTGCGCAAGCCGACCAATTGCAGGGCAAGGCGCTTAGCTACAACAATCTGAACGACGCCGACGCCGCGCTCGAACTGGCGGCGGAATTTGCTGGTGGCGACCCGGCCTGCGTCATCGTCAAGCACGCCAATCCGTGCGGGGTCGCGCAGGGTGACACGCTCTCAGAGGCGTGGGAGGCGGCGCTCGCCTGCGACAGCGTTTCGGCCTTCGGCGGGATCGTCGCGGTCAACACCGAACTCGACGGCAATACGGCTGAACAGATTGCGGCAATCTTCACCGAGGTCGTCATCGCGCCGCGGGTC
The DNA here is from genome assembly GCA_049649965.1 of Erythrobacter sp. GTDB lineage: Bacteria > Pseudomonadota > Alphaproteobacteria > Sphingomonadales > Sphingomonadaceae > Erythrobacter. Next base: position 30,817 of record JBARZK010000040.1, on the reverse strand, counting down.
AGCCAAGCGGCCCGGGAAGTGTTCACGAAAAAGAAGAACCTGCGGCTTCTCGAATGCGGGACGCTACCCGATCCGCGTCGCGGCGGGTTTTCGATGAAGACCATAGCGGGCGGCCTGTTGATCCAGAACCGGGATAGCGGAGCGGTTGCGGAAGACGACCTGAAAGTCGTGACGAAGCGCGCGCCGACTAAGCGCGAGCTGGCCGACAGCCTGTTCGCCTGGACCGTCGCCCGTCACGTCAAGTCGAACGCAATCGTCTATGCCCGCGATGGCGCGACCGCGGGGATCGGGGCGGGGCAGATGAACCGGCGCGATTCGGCGCGCATCGCCGCGATCAAGGCGCGCGAAGCGGCGGAAACCTACGGCTGGGACGAGCCGCGCACCGTCGGCAGCGCGGTTGCTTCGGATGCGTTCTTCCCCTTCGCCGACGGTTTGTTGGCAGCCGCCGAGGCCGGTGCGACTTGTGTGATCCAGCCGGGTGGCTCGATCCGCGACGAGGAGGTCATCGCGGCCGCCGACGAAGCGGGGCTGGCGATGGTGTTCACCGGGATGCGTCACTTCCGGCATTGAGGGGCCGGGGAGGCAGAACCCTTTCGCCCCGTTTGCCAAACACTGGCTGAAATTCGCGTTCAGCGCGAGGCAAGCGGGCTTCGGTCATATGGGCTGAAACGATGAGACCATATGCCCGCGAGATTTCCTATGCGCCTTTTCCCACCCGACCTTTATCGCAACTTCGCCATCGGCTTTGCCGTGGGAGCGTTGGCGCTTGGCGTGGCGAACGCCGGGACCGGCCCCGAGGCCCAGCCAGAACCAATCGAAACGAGTGCCGTTGCCGCGCCGATTGCCGCCGATTTCCGCATCACGCCGCTGGAAGTGGCATGATGAAGCGATTGCTTGCTTTCGCCGTAAGCGGTGCCGCTGCGTTCGCTATCGCCACCCAATCGGTACCCGCGCTCGCGCTCGAGGAGCCTGTCAATGCGCCGCACCCTGCCCGCATTGCCAAGGAAGGCGGCGGTCTTAAAACGGCGATTTTCGCCGGGGGCTGCTTCTGGGGCGTCGAGGGCGTTTTCAGTCACGTAAAGGGCGTGAAGTCCGCGACCAGCGGTTTCCACGGTGGGTCGGCCGGGACCGCGTCCTATTCGCGTGTCACCTCGGGCAGCACTCAGCACGCCGAAGCGGTTCGGATTACATATGATCCCAACGTGATCCGCTACGACGAGTTGCTGCGCATCTTCTTCTCGGTCGTGGCGGACCCCACCGTCCGCAACCGGCAGGGGCCCGACGTGGGCGCGCATTATCGCAGCGCACTGGTCCCGACGAGCGACGAACAGCGCGCCGTAGCCGAAGCCTATTTGAAACAGTTGGAGCGATCCGGGGTGTGGGACGGCCCCATCGTCACGCGGGTCGAGACCAAGCGCAAATTCTATCCTGCCGAGGCTTATCACCAGGACTTCATGGCTAAAAATCCGCGTCACGGTTACATCGTTCGGTGGGACCGGCCGAAGGTCGATGCGCTCAAGCGCATGTTCCCCGGCGATTACCGAGCCAGCTTCCTTCGCGACGGCTGATCCACGCCTCCGCTGGCGCCACGCGCCACGCTCCCCTATATGATCGCAATGGAAAGCCGGAAGACACACACGCACGAAGAGCATGAAGGCGAGAGCCTTGTCGAGGCGGCCCGTGCTTCCCTCACGGCATCCGGCGAGCAATGGACCACGATGCGTGAGGCGGTGTTTACCGAACTCGCGCGGCACGAACGTCCCGTTTCCGCCTATGATATCGCGGACAACCTGTCGGCAGCGCGTGGCAAGAGGGTCGCGCCCAATTCGGTCTATCGAATCCTCGACGTGTTCGTTGCGACCAATCTCGCCGTGCGGGTGGAAAGCGCCAATGCCTTTCTCGCCAACAGCCATCCGGGATGCCAGCACGATTGCATCTTCCTCGTCTGCGACGAATGCGGGGAAGCCGATCATGTCGACGACGAGGACGTAAGCCGCAGCGTGCGCAGTCTCGCGGCGACAAGACGCTTCAAGGCGGAGCGGCCCGTGCTCGAAATCCGCGGGGTCTGCGAAAGCTGCGCGTAACCGGCGCTGTCCGGCGCGCGCGCCATTCTGATTTCCAAAGGCTTTATCGACAGGTCGCGGCGGAGCGTGTAGGACGTTTTCCCATGACTGGTTCGCCCTCTACCCCGCTGCTCGACACGGTTCCCACCCCCGACGAACTCCGCCAGCTCGATCCGGAACAGCTCCGGCAATTGTCGGACGAATTGCGCGCCGAGATGATCGATGCGGTCAGCACGTCCGGCGGACATCTCGGCTCCGGCCTCGGAGTGGTCGAGCTGACGGTTGCGCTTCATTACGTGTTTAACACGCCCGAAGACCGGCTGGTCTGGGACGTCGGTCACCAGTGCTATCCGCACAAGATCATCACCGGCCGGCGCGACCGCATTCGCACCTTGCGTCAGGGTGGTGGGCTGAGCGGCTTTACGAAGCGGGCGGAAAGCGAATACGACCCGTTCGGCGCGGCGCACAGCTCGACCTCGATTTCGGCGGCGCTCGGCTTTGCCATTGCGAACAAGCTGACCGGTCGGCCGGGACGCGGCATCGCCGTTATCGGCGATGGCGCTATGAGCGCGGGCATGGCCTACGAAGCGATGAACAACGCCGCGCAGGCCGGCAATCGCCTCGTCGTCATCCTGAACGACAACGACATGTCGATCGCGCCGCCGGTGGGCGGCTTGTCGGCCTATCTGGCGCGGATGGTCTCCTCGAGCGAGTATCTCGGACTTCGCAGCCTTGCGTCCAAGGCGGCGAAGAAAATGAGCCGCCGCATGTACGAAGCCATCGGCAAGGCGGAGGAATACACCCGCGGCATGGTGACCGGCGGGACGCTGTTCGAGGAGCTTGGCTTCTACTATGTCGGCCCGATCGACGGGCACAATCTCGATCACCTTGTACCGGTGCTGGAAAACGTGCGCGATGCTTCAGAAGGTCCGGTGCTGATCCACGTGGTCACCACCAAGGGCAAGGGCTACAAGTTCGCCGAGGAAAGCGCCGACAAGTATCACGGCGTGCCCAAGTTCAACGTCGTAACCGGCGAAAAGAAGAAGGGCGCGAGCGGGCCGCCTGCCTACCAGAACGTCTTTGGCGACACTCTGGCGAAGCTCGCGGAAACCGACGAACGTATCTGTGCGATAACCGCCGCCATGCCGTCCGGCACCGGTGTCGACCGGTTTGCCAAAGCGCACCCGGACCGCGCTTTCGATGTCGGGATTGCCGAACAGCATGGCGTCACCTTCGCAGCGGGGCTGGCCGCAGAAGGAATGCGGCCCTTCGCGGCGATCTATTCGACCTTTCTCCAGCGCGCCTACGACCAGGTGGTTCACGACGTTGCGATCCAGAACCTGCCGGTGCGCTTTGCCATCGATCGCGCCGGGCTTGTTGGCGCGGACGGTTGCACACATGCGGGCAGTTTCGACGTAACCTATCTTGCCACCTTGCCGAACATGGTGGTGATGGCCGCCGCGGACGAGGCGGAACTCGCGCACATGACCTATACCGCCGCAGAATACGACGACGGCCCCATCGCGTTCCGCTATCCGCGCGGCAGCGGGACGGGCGTTCCGATCCCGGACAAGCTGGAGAAGCTTGAAATCGGCAAGGGCCGGATCGTTCGCGAAGGGAGCAAGGTGGCGATCCTCTCACTCGGCGCGCGTCTGGAGGAAGCCAAGAAGGCCGCCGACACGCTCGAGGCGAAAGGTCTTTCGACCACCGTTGCCGACATGCGCTTCGCCAAACCGCTCGACGAGGACCTCATCGCCCGCCTGATGCGTGATCACGATGTCGTCGTGACAGTAGAGGAAGGCGCGATCGGCGGTCTGGGCGCGCACGTGCTGACCTATGCGAGCGACGAGGGCCTGACCGACAACGGCCTAAGAGTGCGCACGCTACGGCTGCCCGATATTTTCATCGACCAGGATTCGCCCGAGAAGCAGTACGACGAGGCTGGTCTCAACGCCCCGCAGATCGTCGATACCGTACTCAAGGCGCTGAAGCACAACGCCACCGGCGTCGAGGAAGTCCGGGCATAAAAAGGCCAGGGCTGGCGCGCTGCATCGATCCCCACCGTGCGCAGGCGTCGTGACGGATGATCGGCGTCGACACCGTGCCGCCGTAGCGAGGACTGCATGACCCTGCTGAAAACCGAAACCACCGGCCACGTCGCCACGCTGACGTTCGACCGTCCCGACAGCATGAACCCGCTCGGGGCCCCGGGCGACGGCGAGGAGTTCGCGCGCGCCTGCGACACGATCAATCGCGATCTCGACATTCGCTGCATCGTCCTGACTGGCGCGGGAAAGGCGTTCAGCGCGGGCGGCGATATCAAGGCGATGCGCGACAAGACCGGAACGTTCGGCGGCAGTTCGCCCGCTATTTCCGACGGCTACCGCGACAACATCCACCGCATGTTGCGCGCGCTTTATGCCGTGCGGGTGCCGGTAATCGCGGCGGTCAACGGCCCCGCGATCGGCCTTGGCTGCGACGTCGCGTGCCTTGCCGATATCCGCATCGCCAGCGAACGAGCGAAATTCGGCGTCACCTTCCTTAAGCTCGGCATCGTTCCGGGGGACGGGGGTACGTGGATCCTGCCGCGCATCATCGGCGAGGCGCGGGCTGCGGAACTGTTCTACACCGGCAATGTCGTCGACGCGGCGACCGCGCAGGACTGGGGTCTGGTCAGCCGGGTGGTGGCGCCCGATGCGCTGTTGGACGAAGCGCAGTCGCTCGCCGCGACGATCGCTGCCATGCCGCCCCATGCGCTTCGGCAGGCGAAGATGCTGATGCGTCAGGCCCGCGAGGTAAGCTACGACACCGCGCTAGAACTTGCGGCGAATACGCAGGCGATCATGCACTCGACCAGGGACCATGCGGAAGGGGTGGCTGCACTGATCGAAAAGCGCGATCCGAACTTCACCGGCGAATGATCGGCGTCGAAACGGCCCCGTCACCCGCAAACTGCGACTGACGTTCGCTTTTTTCCATGATGTCGCTTTGGGCGAGGCACGGTGGCTACAGCCAGCGCCAGACCCCCGCATCGACCCCGCCGAGCGGTCCGTGCAGCCAGCTGAACAGCGCGAACAGCGCGAGACCGATGATCCAAGGCAACCAACCCGCGGAGAGCAGCGCGTGCCAGCGCGGCCAATAGCTGGTCCGGCTTTCCCATAGCTCCCAAGCATCGCCCATCAGCCGCTCCTTCTTGCGGTCCTGCAGGGACGCGCCCACGAGTGCGAGCAGCCCGATGGCGAAGGCGGTGATAGTGGTCCGCCAGCTCCACCACAGGACGATGTGCGACAGCGCCCAGAGCGCGAACGCCCACATCATCGGATGGCGCGTCACCCTGAAAACGCCGCTCGGTTCGGATCGTGCCGCTTTCTCCGCGCCCGGAGCAGGGAGCGCCGGATTGCCGACGAACGAACCTGTGAGGAGAACCATTGCCAGCAGCGTCAGCACGGTTGCGACGATCCACCCGGGCGTACCGGAACCTAACAGGCCACCGGCTGGGGAGGCCTTGAACGCTGCCGAAACCCAGTAGAGCGTCGCGACACTGACCGCGACGTAGGCCAGTTGGAAACCGCGCTCTCCCAGCACGCCGACCATCGGTGCGCGCAGGGGATGCGACATGGCGAAATGCGAACCAACGAAGGCGACGTTGGCGAGGATCAGCTCGATCAGGTCGGCGTCCATATCCCCTCCAAGATCATTGTCCTACCTGTCGTATGCCTTGGGCAGGTCGGTCTCGTCCAGGTCGCGATAGCGCTCCTTCAATCGGCTCTGATGATTGTCGAGCGGTTGTTCGACCCCCCCGATGAATACCCTTACGGGAACGGAGCCGACCTCCAGCGGGTCACCGTCCCAGATGACCACGTCGCCTGTCGCACCCGGTACCAGGACCCCTGCTTCGCCCTCGTAGCCGCTGATGGCAGCCGGGACGGAGCTGATCGCTGCGAACGCCTCGCCCCAACGAAGGCCGTCGGCACCGGGAACGCGGGAAAGCGCGACCAGATTGCCGGCGGCTTGCGGAATGTTCCTGGGATTTTCGCCCGAACTGGCGGCGATCGCGACCTGGACGCCGGCGCGCATCATGCGCCCAACATTGCTCTGCGTCGCGGCCAGTTGCTCGAAGCGTTCGGGTAGGTCCGTCAGCGCCTCCGCGATCACGGGCACGCCGGCCGCGGCGATCTCGTCCGCTACCAGCCACCCTTCCGCCGCGCCCACCAGCACCAGGTCGAGCCGGGGAAATTCCTCTTTGAGGGCGAGCGCACTGCGAATGTCGACCGCGCGATCGACGGCCACGTAGAGCTGCTGTTCGCCGCGCACGACCGGTACCAGTGCCGCCGCGTCGAAGCGCGTGAGCAATACGTCGCCCGCACGCTCCGTTTCGCGGCCCGAAAGCCGTGGATCGATGCGAACGTCGTCGCCGGTGCGCGTTTCCCGCGCCCGTGAACTCATTCCGGGAATCTGCGCTGCATCGCCATAGGACCCCGCCTCGCGCAGCGCGTTGCGGATGAGGGTGTGCGCCGCAGCGCGGCTGCCCCCGGCGATGCGCGCGCTCTGCTCGCCAAGCGTCACCATCTGGAAGGCGCGTGGCTCGACAACAGGTCGATCGTCGCTGTCGAGGTCTATGATGGCCCCCTGTCCGGCAAAGATCGAGCCCGAAGGGAGAGTTGTCGTGGCCGCGCGGGTGATACCGGCGGCGCGATGGATCAGGATGTGCTGCGAGTTCGGGTTTACGACAGGCGCCGCATCGAGAGCGGCACTGAAGGGTGCATCGTTGGCCCGGGTGTCGTTCGATTCGTCCACCGCGCCGACATCCCACAGGCCGAGCGTGGTAACGGTCGCGAACAGTCCCGGCGTGACCCAGCCGCCGCCCGCGTCGATCGCCGTGACACCGGTGGGAATTGCAACGTCTGACCCGGCGGCGACCACCCTGCCATCGCGGACGACAACCGTGCCGCCTTCGATCGGTTCGCTGCCATCGCCCAGTGCGACCGTGGCGTTCGTCACAGCGAAGTCCTGTGCTGATAGAGGCGCGCAGGCGAATGCGAGCATCGAGGCCGCGATCATGCCGATCCGCTTCATTTCACGTCTCCTTCGCCCGGCTGGCCGAGCTCGAAATCGCTCACCGGCCTGCGCCGTGGGTCGTTGGCGTCGTACAACAGGGCGCCGTCGATCCAGACCTGCTCGGGACGCGAATAGACCGACAGCGGATCGCCGTTCCAAAGCACCACGTCGGCCATCTTGCCCGGCTCGAGGCTGCCCGTCATCGCATCGATCCCCATCGCGCGCGCGGGATTGAGGGTGATCCAGCCGATCACCTGCTCGTCGGGCAGGTCCATCCCCATTCGCCGACCCGCGGCCTGCGCTTTGGCGACTTCCTGGTTGAGACGCTGTATCTCGTCCTGGCTGTCGGAGTGGATCACGACGCAGGCACCCGCTTGTTGCAGCAGTGCTGCGTTTTCGACGATGCCGTCATAGGCTTCCATCTTGAAGCCGTACCAGTCGGCCCAGATCGCGCTGCATACGCCGTTTTCGCGCAGCAGGTCGCCGATCTTGTAAGCTTCGACCGCGTGGTGAAAGGCGCTGACGCGGTAACCCATCTCCTTGGCCATATCCATCACCAGCGCCATTTCGTCGGCGCGGTAGCAATGGTTGTGGACGAGGATTTCGCCGTCGAGCACGCCGACCAGCGTTTCCTTTGCAAGATCGCGGTCCCTGTCCTCGTTGTTGGCGTAGTCGATCGCGTCGAGCCAGGTCTGCCGATTGACCGCGAAATTGCCCATCCTGGTGGAGGGCATGCGGCCCCGGTTGCCGTAAACCCGCTTGGGATTTTCGCCGCAGGCCATCTTGAAGCCATAGGGTGCGTTCGGGAACTTCATGCCCTGCACGGTGCGCGCAGGCACGTTCTTGAGCGTCACGGACCGTCCGCCCATCAGGTTCGCCGAGCCGGGCAGGATCTGCAAACTGGTGACCCCGCCATTCGCAAGCGCGCGGGAGAAGCCGGGGTCCTGCGGCCACACCGAATGCTCGGCCCAAACTTCGGGCGTGGTCGGACTGGTCGCCTCGTTGCCGTCGGAATGCGCGTCGACGCTGGGGCTGGGATAGTCGCCGAGATGCGAGTGGATGTCGATGATGCCGGGCGTCACGAACTTTCCGCGCGCGTCGATCACCTGATATCCATCGGTCGAAAGATCGCTGCCGCCGACCGCCACGACCTCGCCATCGCGGAACAATACGGTGCCGTTGTCGATCCGACTGCCGGCTCCATCGAAGACGACGGCGCCCACGAGCGCAGTGGCGACGCCGGGATAGCGATTGTAGGTCGAGGCGAATGGCCCTTCGTCCGGGGTCATCGCCGCATAGCGGGGCGCATCGTCATCGCCCCGTGCGGCGTCGGAAGTGCCGGTGGTGACGCAGGCCGAAAGGGCCAGCGCGCTTGCCGCCGCGATCAGGGTTTTCACGTTCGCTATCCTCACTACGCGCTTGTTCCTTTTTACTGCGCCGGACGCGGACCCGGACGGGTCGAGGGATGAATACCGCTTTCCTGCGCTTCCAGTCCGGCTCCACTCTGCCCTTCGAGGTCGTCTCCGACATTGTCGTCGCGCAGCGTGTCGAGATGCATCAGCTTCTTGACCAGCGGGCTGACGACCATGACCGCTACGCCGACCCCTACGGCCCACCAGCCAACCGTCGAATAGACGTCGAGCACGACCTGCTTGCCCGCCTCTTCGCCGACGCCTTCGCCTCCGGTGGCAGCGGCGATCTGGCCGGCGGCGAAATTGCCGGTGGCCGAAGCGAAGAACCACGTTCCCATGATCAGGCTGGCAATCTGCGCCGGGGCAAGACGATTCATGGCCGACAGGCCCACCGGAGACAGGCACAGTTCACCGGTCGTGTGCAGCAGGTAGATCAGGAAGATGAAGATGACCGGAGTGGCGACCTCCACCCCGACCGACTGTGCGCCCCAGACCAGCACGAGGAAGCCCAGCCCGACCTGAACTACGCCCAGACCGAACTTCATCGGGGTGGACGGCTCCATCCCCTTGCGGCCCAGAACGGTCCAGGCCGTTGCGAAGACGGGAGCGAGCAGGATGATGTAGATCGCGTTGATCGACTGGAAGGTCGAAGCCGGAAACACGATGCCCAGCATCTCGCGATCGACACTGCGATCGGTAAACAGGTTGAGCGATGAGCCTGCCTGTTCGAACAGCGCCCAGAAGATGATCGAAACGATGATCAGGAACATCGCCGACACGATCCGGTCGCGATCGTGATCGGTCCGGCCGAGCATCTGCAGGATCATGATCGTCACAACCCCGCCGAAACCGATCGAGGCCGGCAGCCTCCACGCTTCATACCCCTCGCCTTGCGAGACGAAGAACATCGAGAGGCTCAGCACTGCGGCCGCTGCGACATAGGAGATCAGGGCGGCCCGCGGCGCGGCGGAATAGCGGCCGTAAGGCAGCTGGAAAATGGCTATCGCCAGCACGTAGCAGACCAGTGCTGCACCGAACGTGCCAAGGAAGATACCGACGGCATCCTGGTACTGGATGGCGACCCAGCACAGCGCGACGAAGAGTATGCCGAGGGCATAGACGCCCCATTCGCGCCCCTTGCCCAGGATCCGCGGAGGTTCGCCCCGACCAAGCAGCAGAGGCTTGCCCCAGATGAAGACGACCAGGCCGGCCAGCATGCCGATACCGGCGAGGCCGAAGCCATACGCCCAGCCATAGGTTTCCCCGATGAAGCCGCACAGCAGCGAACCGGCGGCCGCGCCGATGTTAATCCCCATGTAGAAGATGGTGTAGGCACCGTCGCGGCGCACGTCGGTCCGCGGATAGAGCTGACCGACCATCACCGAGATATTGGCTTTCAGAAAACCGGAACCCACGATGATCAGCGCAAGGGCGAGCCAGAACACGTAGATGATCGGGTTGTCGGTATTGCCCGCCTCCGGCGTGCCTTCGAACGCCATGAAGAAGTGGCCGAGGGTAAGCAATACGGCCCCGAACAGGACCGCCTTTCGCTGGCCCAGCGCCTTGTCGGCCAGATATCCGCCAACCACGGGGGCGATGTAGACGAGCGCGGTATAGGCCCCGTAAATGATCCCGGCATCGCTGTCGGAAAACAGCCAGTGCTTGGTCAGGTAGAAGATTAGCAGCGCCCGCATGCCGTAGTAGGAAAAACGCTCCCACATTTCGGCGAAAAACAGGACGAACAGTCCTTTCGGATGTCCTAGGATTGTGCCCGCGCTGTCGCCGCCGGGCATGGTCTGAGTTGCCATGTTTGAAAAATTTCCGTCCCTAGCCCCGCGCACCCTGTTGCGCGGGTCCTTTTCTATAGATCGGCACACTAGCGCCGCCTGCGCGCGTGTGAAGCTTTTGTTTCCGCTCCTCCTCACGCTCGACCGATCCCGCCGACCTTGACGCGCATCGCTGTATTATGTCACTGATGCAGCTGAAGAGGATGCCATGAACCAGTCGAGACCCGTCTATCTCAAGTTGCGCGACCGGATCGCCGCCGCCATCCTCGATGGCGATTATGCCGAGGGGGAGATGCTGCCTTCGGTTCGCGCTCTTGCCGCGCAGCAAGGGGCCAACCCGCTGACGGTCGCCAAAGCGTACCAGCAATTCCAGAACGACGGTCTGGTCGAGGTTCAGCGCGGGGTCGGCATGTACGTGGTCGAAGGCGCGGCGGAATCGCTGCGTCGCAGCGAGCGCGAACGGTTCCTCGGCGAGGAATGGCCGGAGATCCGGGCGACCATCGAACGGCTCGGGCTGAACCCCGCCGACCTGATCGAGCGCGCGTGAAATCAGGCTCGGGAGCGGGATAAGCGCGAACTGGCGCGCTTGCGGGCGGACGCGGCTTCTGGCACGGATTTCGAGAACGGATCGCATATGCGGCGGAGCGGCCGGGCGGTCCAAATACGCATATGTTTCCGCAAAGGGTTCGTATCACGGGGAACAGGCGCACGAGCAGCGCGCCAGGAGTTGGAAAAAGATGATCAGATCCGAGCTGTTGCAGGCTCTGCAAAAGGACAATCCGGACTTGCGCGCCGAAGAGGTGGAGCAGGTTGTCGATATTTTCTTCGATGAGATCGCCGAGCGGCTGGCCGAGGGCGGCCGCGTCGAATTGCGTGGTTTCGGGGCGTTTTCGACGCGCGACCGTGAAGCGCGTACGGGCCGCAATCCGCGCACCGGCGAGGCTGTCGAAGTTCCGGCCAAGCGTGTGCCCTATTTCAAGGCGGGCAAGGAAATTCGCAAGCGCCTCAACGAGGAATAGCGCGCAATCAAATCGGCCGGGGCCGTGCGCACGAGACCTTTGGCAACCGGATCGCTTTTCTCAAAACGGTCTGGATCGCGTCCGGTTGCTGCGCGTAGTGCCGCTGGCTATCGCGGCGGATCGCCCCATACGAGGCCTTTGCGGGTGTGGCGGAATGGTAGACGCCGGGGACTTAAAATCCCCTGATCTTGTGATCGTGCGGGTTCGAGTCCCGCCACCCGCACCACATAGACCCCTCTTATAGCCGCCTTAACTCCCGACTCGTTAGGACGTCCTCAAACATAATCGGGTTTCAAAAAACGCGGTCGGGTCGCACCATCATCGTGCCGATCGCGGGTCGTCGGGCGATACGAACATGGACAATGCAGGATCGATTCACGATATCGCGCACGTTCCCGAAGACCGGGAGCCGGAGCGCGAAATCGCATCGGCAGGCGAGGAGATGCGGGCTGCGCCGCGGCTTACGCTGCTGATCCGGGCAGCGAAACTCGTATCTTCGAACGGGGAATTCGTCTGCATCGTTCGCGACGTTTCCGATACCGGACTCAGCGTTCGCCTGTTTCACAATGCCCCGACCGGCGAAGAGTTCGAGCTGCAGATGGCAGGCGGCGCGAGCTACGATATCAAATCGGTATGGACGAAAGGCCGGGAAGCAGGCTTCGAGTTTCCCGAGCGGATCGATGCGCTCAAACTGCTTGCCGAAGCCGACGAATATCCAAAGCGCGGCCTGCGTCTCGACCTGTGTTTCCCGGTGTGCGTCACCACGCTGGAAGGGACGTGCAAAGCCGTTGTCGAGAACTTCTCCCAGCAGGGCGCGCGGCTCGAAAGCGAAGGCCTGTTCGCGATCGACCAGTCGATCCGGATCAAAAGCATGGCGGGCGCCGCGACCTTCGACGAGGTCCGGGCCAAGGTCCGCTGGCGGCGGGACAGCCAGTACGGCGTGGTGTTCGACGACACCTTCACGCTGGAAAATTTCGCCCGCCTTGCCGCGAAAGTGCAAGCGCCCGGACTGCTCCGCTGAACCGATCCGCAAGCCCTGCTGCGAAATCGGGCAGCCAGATGTTAACTGCCTCCTAACCAGTTTCCTTCATTCCCTGCATCGAGCCGGACCGAACCGGGATGGTCCGCGCAAGAATTGGGGGTCTCAATGCCGCAATCCAACGCGACATCAGTAGCTGGAAACAATAACGAGAGTTCGAGCGTCATCGACGTCGATGTCGCGATCATCGGTGCGGGGCCGGCCGGCCTTACCGCAGGTTACCTGCTGACGAAGCAGGGCAAGACAGTCGCGATCATCGAAAAGGACGAGACCTATGTCGGCGGTATCAGCCGCACGGTCGAGCATGATGGCTATCGCTTCGACATCGGCGGCCACCGCTTCTTCTCCAAAAGCCAGCAGGTCGTCGACCTGTGGGACGAGATCCTTCCGCACGACTTCATCCAGCGCCCGCGGATGAGCCGCATTTACTACGAAGGCAAGTTCTACTCCTACCCTCTGCGGGCGTTCGAGGCGTTGTCGAATCTCGGGATCTGGCGCTCCACCACCTGCATGGCGAGCTATCTGTGGCGCCGCGCATTTCCTCTCAAGGACGTGCGCAGTTTCGAGGACTGGACCACCAACCAATTCGGCGAGAAGCTCTATTCGATCTTCTTCAAGACCTACACCGAGAAGGTGTGGGGCATGCCGTGCGACGAGATGAGCGCGGACTGGGCGGCCCAGCGGATCAAGGGACTTTCACTGTGGGGCGCGGTCACCGACGGGCTGAAGCGCAGTCTCGGCCTCAACAAGAAGCCGAATGACGGGCAGGCGGTGAAGACGCTGCTGGAAACATTCCGGTATCCGCGGCTCGGCCCGGGAATGATGTGGGAAGCGGCGCGCGACAAGATCGTGGCGTCCGGCCGGGGCCAGGTGCTGATGGGCCACGCTCTCGACCGGCTTTCCGCCGCCGGCGACGATGCACAGGGGGGCGGCTGGACGATGACGGCGAGCGGCCCCCAGGGCAAGCGCCAGATCCGCGCGCGCGACGTGATCAGTTCCGCGCCGATGCGCGAACTCGCCCGCCGGCTACACCCGCTGCCGCAAAGCACCTTGCAGGCGAGCGACTTGCGCTATCGCGACTTCCTCACCGTCGCGCTGATGATCGATAGCGAGGACCTGTTCCCCGACAACTGGATCTACATTCACGACAGCAAGGTGCAGGTCGGCCGGGTCCAGAATTTCCGCAGCTGGTCACCGGAAATGGTGCCGGACGAGAACGTCGCGTGCGTGGGTCTCGAATATTTCTGTTTCGAGGGCGACGGCCTGTGGTCGTCGAGCGATGCGGATCTGATCGAACTCGCCAAGCGCGAAATGGAGATCCTCGGCCTCGTCGATCCGGCCAAGGTCGTCGGCGGCGCGGTCGTGCGCCAGGAAAAGGCCTATCCCGTCTACGACGAGGATTACGCCGCGAATGTCCAGGCGATGCGCGGCGAGCTCGAAGCCAGGCATTCCAGCCTTCATCTGGTCGGGCGCAACGGCATGCATCGCTACAACAACCAGGACCACGCGATGATGACCGCGATGCTGACGGTCGAGAACATCCTCGCTGGCCGGCGTATCTACGACACTTGGTGCGTGAACGAGGACGCGGAATATCACGAAGCGGGCGACGAGGGCGCGCAAGCGGCGCTGCCCGGTAGCGAGAAAGGCGATGAGACGAAGCCGCTCGATGCCGACCAGGTCGCAGCGTTGACCTCGCTGCGCGGTGTGCCGGAGCGGATTGTCCCCGAAAACGCTGAAACCGTCCGAAACCGGAAGTCCGCCTGACCATGAGGATCGCCACCAACGCAACGACCCAGTTGATCGCCCGCATGCGCGACCTTCGGTTCGTGCGTTACATCCTCGTTAGCGTGGGTGCGCTGGCGGTCGATCTCGGCGCCTTTCTCTGCCTGCTTGCGCTGGGAGCCGCGTCGGCCCCGGCGGCGGCGACGGGATACATGCTCGGGATCGTGACGCACTGGATCTTGTCGAGTCGGGCGGTCTTTCACGATAGCGTCGCGAGCGGCGGCATGGGACGCTTCCAGCAAAAGGCGCTGTTCGTGGGCTCGGCGATCATCGGGCTGGGTCTGACGATCGCGATCGTCTCCCTTGGCTCTCGCGCCGGGATCGATCCGCGCCTTTCGAAGCTCTTCGCCGTAGCGGTGAGTTTTGCCGTGACCTACCTGCTGCGCAGCGCGGTCGTGTTCCGCCGATCGCCTGCGGGCGGGCGGGGGGCCTGAAGCCATGCTGGTCGATCGCCGCCGCGGCGAGTTTCCCGCCGATCTGTTGATCAAGACAGCGATCGCGTGGATCGCGATTTCGGCATTCCTGCTGTTCTCGCGCTGGAACACCGGGGCAATAGAACAATTCGCCGATCCCGACGACATCCTGCGCCTGATGCAGGTGCGCGACCTTCTGGCGGGTCAAAGCTGGTTCGACACGACCCAGTACCGCATCGATGCGCCCGGTGGCGGGGTTCTGATGCACTGGTCGCGCCTCGTCGACCTGCCGATCGCGGCCGTCATCCTGCTCCTCACCCCGTTCATCGGCAGCGGCGCGGCAGAAAACGCGGCAGTCATTATCGTCCCGCTGCTTGCTCTCGGCGTAGTGCTGCTTCTGGCCATGCGGATCGCCTGGCGGCTGATGGGCGACGAGGAAGCGACGATGACCGCGCTTGTACTCGCCTTTTCCATGCCGGTGCTGTTCCAGCTGATCCCGACCCGGATCGACCACCATGGCTGGCAGATCGTCTGCGCGCTCGCCGCACTCAATGGTCTCATGGCCCGGTCGCCGCAAACGGGAGGCAGGGTGATCGGCGCCGCGCTCGCCATATGGCTCTCGATCTCGATCGAGGGATTGCCACTTGCAGCGCTTTTCTTCGTCGTGCTGGCGCTCAAATGGCTGAGCAAGCGCGACGACCGCGTGATGATCCTCAGCGCGATCCGTACCCTCGCCGTGACCAGCCTGGCGCTGTTCCTGGCAACGCGCGGTCCCTTCGACCTCGCGACCTATTGCGACGCGATCAGCCCGGTGCATCTCGCGATCTTCGGCGGGGGTGCCATCGCGCTGTCGGCGCTGTCTCGACTGGAGCCGGTACCGACGGCCTGGATCCTTGCGGGCATGGCGGTGACGGGTGCGGTCGCAGCCGGCGCGATGCTGGGCGTTGCGCCCCAATGCGTCACCAGCGGCGGTTTCGACGGTCTCGATCCCCTTGTGGTCACCTTCTGGCATGAGAAAGTCCTCGAAGGGCGGCCGTTCTGGGATCAGAACATCTACAACACCCTTCAGCATTCGGTGGCACCCCTCATCGGCCTGTTCGCCCTGTTCGGCTTGATGCGCCAGTCCGGGGGCTGGCTCGCGCAGTTCTGGCGCGACTATGCGATCATCCTGCTGGGTGCTTACGTGATTTCACTGTTCGTCCTTCGCGCAGGAGCGGTCGCATGCGCGCTGGCCGCTCCCGCGGTCGCCTGGCAGTTGCGCCAATGGCTGCGTTCGATGCGCACGACGAAAAGGCCCATGCCGCGCATCGCGGCAACGCTCAGCATCCTCGTCGCGCTGGTGCCCACCCTGCCGCTGGTCCTGCTGGCCAAGGCGGTTCCTGCCGCCGCCGATACTTCCGTTGCCGGCGCTGCTTCGGAAGTTGCCCGCACGTCCAATTGCAAGCTGGAGGAAGCGGCCAGTTTTCTCGATGCCTACGAGCCGGGGGAAATCTTCGCGCCGCTCGATATCTCTCCAGGCCTCCTGTTCACGAGGCATAGCGTGGTCGCGACCGGGCATCACCGCGGCAAGGACACGATGCGCCTCGTCATCGCGACCAGCCTTGGCTCTACCGAGAATGCGCGCAAAGTTCTGCTGGCACGGGGGACCGATTACATAGCGGTCTGTCCGCGGTTCCTCGAAACCGCGTTATACCGGCAGGAAGCGCCCGAAAGCTTCATCGCAGATCTAGAAGACGAACGGGCGATGGATTGGCTCGAACCGATCGAAGTCGATAACGGCAGCAACTTGATGCTGTGGCGCGTGACGGGCGACTAACCGAGCGGAACGGAACGATCAGGCAGCGATGAAATCCATCGCCACCCCGTTGATGCAATGCCGCTTGCCAGTGGGAGCGGGCCCGTCGCCGAAGATATGGCCCAGATGCCCACCGCAATCGGCGCAGTGCACCTCGGTGCGCGGATATCCGATCTTGTAATCGGTCGACGTGCCGACCGCGGTGCCGTCGATAGGCTTGTAGAAGCTCGGCCAGCCGGTTCCGCTGTCGAACTTGTGGGCCGACGAATACACCTTGTTGCCGCATCCGGCGCAGACATAGGTTCCCTTCCGCTTCGAATCGTGAAGCGGCGAGGAATAGGCGCGTTCGGTGCCCGCTTCGCGCAGGATGCGAAATTCGGCATCGGACAGTTCGCTGCGCCATTCGGCTTTGGTCTTGCTGACGCGGAAGGAGCGCTCCTTGCGGACCGCCTCGACTCCTCCGCCACACGCCGACAGGATGGGCAGGGCGATCGCGGCGAGACCCGCCGAAGCGAGCATGCGGCGGCGGCCCATCGCGCCGCCGAGCGATTTGTGTTCGTTCTTCATATCTTTAGATACGTTCGTACATCGCCAAAGGTTGCATTCCCGCACGCGTCTTTGAAGCGAATTCAGAAGCGCGTGACCTCGGTTTCGAGCACCCGGAACCCTTCGACGAAATTGGCGCGCACCCGCTCCACTTCGCCCGCGACATGGACGCGCATCCGGCGCTCGTGCATCTCCTCCATCAGCACGCGAAGCTGAAGCTCGGCCAGACGCGCGCCGACGCAGCGGTGGATGCCGTAGCCGAAAGCGAGATGGCGACGCGCGTTCTCGCGCTTGAGATCGAGCTTTTCGGCATCGTCGAACACCTGTTCGTCGCGATTGGCCGAGTTGTACCACAGAACGACCTTGTCACCCTTGGCGATCTGGTGGCCGAACAGCTCGGTATCCTCGGTCGCGGTCCGGCGCATGTGCTTGAGCGGGGTCTGGTAGCGGATGCACTCCTGCACTCCGTTGGGAATGACGCTGGGATCCTCCTCGAACAGCTTGCGCTGGTCGGGGAACTTGTCGAGCGCGTGGACGATGCCGCTCATCGTGTTGCGCGTGGTGTCGTTGCCGCCGACGATCAGCAGCACGAGGTTGCCCATGAATTCCTGCGGGCTCATCTGGTTCATCGCGGGCGAATGAATCATCATGGAGAGAAGGTCGGCGCCCGGCTCCTCCTGCGTTTTCTTGGCCCACAGCTTCTGGAAATACTCGCCCATTTCGTACTGGATCGAACGGCGCGTATCCTCCAGATCGCGCGCCAGCATCAGCTCGGTATCGCCCGACCAATCGGACCAGAAGGTCAGCAGGTCGCGATCCTCCCACGGAAAGTCGAACAAAATCGCGAGCATTCCCGTGGTAAGCGGAATGGAGACCCGATCGACCCAATTGAAGGTCTCGCCGCGCGGCAGCTTGTCGAGGCATTCGCCGGTGCGCTCGCGAATCTCGCCTTCCAGCCGCTTCATCTCCTTCGGCGCGAAGGCGGGGGCGACGGTGCGACGCTGGCCGGTGTGCTTTGGCCGGTCCATCGCGATGAACATCGGCAGTTCGAAACGCTCGCCGTCCGGCCCGAGATCGTTCTCATCGAGGCGTTCGAGAATGGTGATCCCGCCATGCTCCCAGCTCGACGAGAACAGCTCGGGAAGCGATTCGACGTGCTGGATCGCCTTGTGCTGGACGACGCTCCAGTACGGGCCGAAGGGGCTTTCCGGGATGTAGTGCAGCGGGCCCGAAGCGCGCATTTCGGCGAAGATCGGCTCCCACCGGTTCTCGGCATAGATGTCCGAGCGGCTGGTATCCCATTCGTGGGGGTGTTTGGGCCGTTCGTCCGGGTGACTGTCGAGATAATGGCGCAGCGCCTCGTGCGCGCGCGGGCTGCGGGTCCATTCGCTCTTGGCGTCCGGGGCGATGGTGGCCATTGCTCTCTCCTTCGCGAAAGACGCTGTCCGGGCCGAAGGGCTCGCTGCGCCTTTTCGTTGAGGGCCATCCTGACCGAACCGTCCGGGAAGTCAAGACGGGTTGCGATTTGCGACCTATTCAGCGGGTTCCGGCGATGTCCCGCTCTTTTCGCGTCCCAGCCGACCGAAGCGTGAGGGACGCTTTTCGCGGCCCGCGCGCCCCGATTTCATCACCCGCTTGCGGAACAGGATCGACCCGCCCTTGACCAGCAGCACCACCGCGCAGGCCTGCCAGGCGAGTGCGAGCGCGTGAATCCACAGGGTCTCTTCCATCGCCGCGCGCGCCAGCATTGCGAAGGGCGAGGACAGCGGGAAGACGATCGCGAACATCTCCAGCGCCGAACCGGGCTGCGTGATGGTGTAGGCGGCGAGGAAGAACACCATCAGCTGCATCATGGTGACCGGCATCGACATGGTCTGGACCTCGCGAACGCTGTTCGCCATCGCACCGATGGTCAGGAACAGCGCGCCCAGCAGCAGGTAGGCCATCGAGAAATACACGATGCCGAGCGCCAGGAACATCGACCAGCCGACCGCCGGGCCCGGTAGGTCGCGGAAATTGGTCTGCGTGACGGTGACGATCGCGTCCTCGGCGATGGCCCAGAACCCCCAGCCGAGCGTGCCCCACACTGCGATCCCGACGAACGAGACGCCGAGCATGGCGAACAGCTTTCCCATGAACACCGCGTCCATCGGTATCGCAGCGGCAAGGATTTCGATGATCTTGTTGCCCTTCTCCTCTGCGAGGTTCGACAGCACCATGCCCGCCAGCAGCATGGTGAGAAGAAACATCACCATCTGCGCGGCCTGCGCGGTGCGGATGCGGTTCGAGCGTTCCGACGCGGCGCTTGAAGTGACAGCGAGCGTCTGCGCGGCAGGAATGTCGGGGGGCGCTTGTGCCAGCGCATGACCCGCGACCAGTTCGACCGGGCCGCGCCAGCGCGCGATCTGCCCGTCCGTTCCCACCAGTTGCGGAGAGCGAAGCGTGCCTGTGACGATAGCGGCATAGTTCGCGCGGCGGCTTTCCATGAATGCGCGCGCGTCGAATCCGGGCTGCGATGCCCCCTCGACCTCGCGAAACGTCGGAACCGCGCCGCCGAGCTGCGGGGCGAGCCGCTCGCCCGCGGCGATCATTGCGGCGTTGTCCTGCGCGCTCATCGCCACGCCGACCTCGGTGGAGACGGCATCGCGTTGCACTTGGCCCCCGATGCTTCCGGCCAGACCGCCGACGATCACCGGGAAGAGCGGGCCGAGCAGGAAGAACAGGAAGGCGCGGCTGAACAGGACCGCGACGAAATCGCGCCGCGCTATGACCCAAGCGGCCTCGATCCGCGACAGGCGCGGGCGCGCGTCGAGGGTGCGGTTTCCGGTCTGGCTCATTTGCCGCTCCTGCGGGCATCGGCCTCGAGCTGGCGGGCCGCGGCTTCGCCCGCGATGGAGACGAACGCATCGTGCAGTCCGGCGCGCTCGATCGAGAGCGACAATATGCCCGCCTCGCCTTCGATCAGCTGTCGCAGCAGGGGTTCGACGCCCGCCTCCGGCAGCGCGAAATGGAAGAAGTCGCCTTCGCGCCGGGTGTCTTCCGGCAGGGCCGCCATCCAGGCGCCTTCGCGCGCGCGGGTCTCCAGCCGGACCTGCGCCGGAATGCGATCGCGCGCCGTCTCGACGCTGCCGGCATAAGGCACACGCCCGCCAGCGATGATCGCGACGCCTTCGCACAGCCGTTCGGCATGGTGGATTACGTGTGTCGAGAAGATGACCGTCACCCCGTCATCTGCAAGGCTGCGGATCATGCGCTCCAGCTTGCCTTGATTGATCGCATCGAGGCCAGAGAACGGCTCGTCCAGCACGACGAGGCGCGGACGATGGACCAGCGTGCCGAGCAGCTGGACGGTCTGCGCCATACCCTTCGACAATTGCCGGATCGTGCGCTCCGCCGCATGGCCAAGACCGTGGCGTTCGAGCAGTTCGCGCCCGCGCTCACGCCCTTCGGCCAAGGGTAGTCCGCGCAACGCTCCCATGAAGGCGATCGCCTCTATCGCCTTCATGGCGGGGTAGAGGCCGCGCTCTTCAGGCAGGTAGCCGATCAGGCGACCGATATCGTGCGGGCGATCATGCCCGAACACGCGGCGTAAGCCTTCGTCGGGGTCGATGATGCCCAGCAGCATGCGCAAGGTGGTGGTCTTCCCAGCGCCGTTGGGGCCGAGAATGCCGTAGATGGCGCCTTCGGGTACGGTGATGTCGATCCCGTCGACCGCCGTGATACCGTCGAAACTCTTGACGAGACCGCGCGCCTCGACGGCGAGCGGACGTGGATCGGGCGGCGCAAGGCTGGCCAGGTCCCAGGCTTCGCCGGTCGGTTCACCCTCTGGTCGATTGCCCGACAACGCTCGATCTCTTACCGCCATGTCCATAAGTTCCGGGGCTTAGTGCGCGGGACTGAACGGGAGCATCCCCAAACGTGGTTAACGCCGAGGAAACCGAACTGCTAGCCCGGCGTATCGAAGCCGAGGCGCGCGCGCTAGGCTTCGTCGCCTGCGGGATCGCGAGCGCGAGCGAGGACCCGGTCCGGGCCGAGCGGCTGGAACAATGGTTGGGAGAAGGACGCCACGGTTCGATGGAGTGGATGGAGACCCGGCTCGAACACCGGCGTTCGCCGCAAGGGCTGTGGCCGGAAGCGAACTCCGTGATAGCGCTCGGCATGAGTTACGCACCCGCGCACGATCCGATGACGCTCGAAAGCTCGCGGGACCGCGCGCGCATCTCGGTCTACGCTCAGGGCCGCGACTATCACGACGTCGTGAAGAAACGCCTGAAACGGCTCGCGCGATGGTTGGTGGCGGAGGAGCCGGGCGCGCAGGTGAAGGTGTTCGTCGACACCGCGCCGGTTATGGAAAAGCCTCTGGGCGAAGCGGCGGGGATCGGCTGGCAGGGCAAGCACACCAACCTGCTCAATCGCGAACACGGCAGCTGGCTGTTCCTTGGCGCGATCTACACGACGCTTCGCTTGGCCCCTGCCATCCCGCAGGAAGATCATTGCGGAACCTGCCGGGCCTGCCTCGATGCATGTCCGACCGATGCCTTCCCCAGCCCCTATACGATCGACGCGCGGCGCTGCATTTCCTACCTCACCATCGAACACAAGGACGCGATCCCGCACGAATTCCGCGAGGCGATGGGCAATCGCATCTATGGCTGCGACGATTGTCTAGCCGTTTGCCCGTGGAACAAGTTCGCGCACGAAGCGCAGGCGGCGCGCGAATTCCTGCCGCGTGCGGAACTGGTGGCACCCAGGCTGGCGGAATTGCTGACGCTTGACGATGCGGGCTTCCGGCGGCTTTTCTCCGGCTCCCCGATCAAGCGGATCGGGCGCAACCGGTTCGTGCGCAATTGCTGCTATGCGGCGGGGAACAGCGGCAATCCGGCGCTTGTGCAGCAATTGCAACCGCTGGCGGCCGATCCCGATCCGGTGGTGGCGGACGCAGCGCGATGGGCGCTCGACCGGCTGGGCGAGGAGCCCTAGACCATTTCCTTCAGAGGCACGTCGGTATCTGCGAGCAGTTCCGGGTCGATCCGTTCGACCTCGCGTTCGAGCAGCTTTCGACCCTGCACGTAATCCTTTATCGCGTTGACGCAGTCGAAGGCGATCGGGCGCCCTTCCTTCAGATAGGCGACGGTGAACCGCCGCGTTTCCGGATCGCCACGCAGCACGGTTGCATCGTAGCCGATATTAAGCCCGGCGGTCTGCAGCTTGATGTCGTACTGGTTGGACCAGAACCACGGCAGCGCGTAATAGGGCTGTTTGTCGCCGACGATCGCGCGCGCGGCGGTGTTGGCCATGTCATGCGCGTTCTGCACCGATTCGAGGCGAATGACGGCGCTGTCCGCGAACGGATTCGCATGGGCGGCGCAGTCGCCGATCGCGTAGACATCGTCGAGCGTGGTGCGGCAATAGACATCGACATCGACGCCGTTCGATCCCGCTGCGCCGGCCGCGATCAGCGGAGCCACCGCGGGCACGATGCCGATGCCCACGACCACCATGTCGCAAGCGATGGTCTCGCCGCCCTCAAGCTCGACTCCCGTTACCGCCCCGTCTTCACCCAGAATCGCGCCGATCGTTTGTGACAGGCGTACATCCACGCCCTGCCGGCGGTGCTCATCCTCGAAAAAGCGGGAGAGGTCGGTTCCGGCGACTCGGGCGAGGACCCGGTCGAGCGTCTCGACCACCGCGACCTCGCACCCTTGCTTGCGAAGGGCGGCAGCCGCTTCGAGACCGATATACCCGCCGCCGATCACGACCGCGCGTCGCGCACCGGTCTGCAGTGCCATCATCATCGCATCCGCGTCGCGCTTGTCGCGCACGTGGAACACGCCCTTGAGGCTCGCGCCGGGCACGCCCAGACGCCGCGGATCGCCGCCACCCGCCCAGATCAGCTTGCGATAACCGATGGTGGTGTCGTCGCTGAGGGTGAGGGTGTGCGCCTGAGGATCGATCGCGCTCACCGCCTTGCCCAGCCGCACGTCGATCCCCTTGTCCGCCCAGAACGTTTCGGGCCGGATCATGATGCGCTCGAAGCTTTTCTCTCCGGAAAGGTATTCCTTCGACAGAGGCGGTCGTTCGTAGGGATGCACCCTGTCGCGGCCGATCAGCATGATCGACCCCTCGTGCCCCTGCTGGCGCAGCGAGATGGCGGCCTGCGCCCCGCCGTGACCGGTTCCGACGATCACCACGTCGGCATGGTTCGCCGGCGCACGGGCAGCGGGCTGTTCGTCCTGCGTCATGACCGCGTGGGATGTCCCAAACGGGGCTTGCGCGTCAAGGGTTGGTACCGGACCATCGCCAAGCTCCTACCGCTCCAGCAGGTTGCGGGCCTGGCTGGCGATCTGGGCAAGCATCGCCGCGCCGACAGGGGGGCGGGTCTGCGCGCGAGAGACCATGGCGCGGAATTGCGCGATCGCGGCCTCGTTGCGTTCGGCCCAGTCGGCGATGGCGCCCATTGGATCGTCCTTCCCGCCCCGGCGGCGAACCAGGCGGCGCAGGAAATCGAGCCGTATGTGCTGGAAATCGCGCGCCAGCCCGTCGACCAGCAGCCGTTCCCATACGTCCGAGGGCGACATGTGCGCCGCGACGCTCTGCGCCCAGTCGAGCCCGATGCGCTGACCGATATCGACGAAGGCGCGGGTGAGAAGAGCGGGCGCGATTTCGGTCTTGAGCGCGAGTTGCGCGAGCCCGACCGCCCCGTCGTAATCGAACAGGTCGGCAACCCTGTCGCCAAGTGCCGCGGGGGCGCCCTGTTCGACGAACTCGGCCCTCAGCGCGTCGGAGCGTTCGCGCGCCACGCCGGCGATCAGATCGGAACGCTCGCGCGAGAGCGCATCGACACTGGGACGGAGCGTCTCGATCATCTCGCTTGCCGCGACCGATCCCGAGGCGGTGCGCAGCACGTCCGACATGAGGTTGCCGACCGCCGCCGCGAGCCTGTCCAGCAGGTTGAGCCGCGCCACTTCGGGCATCTCCTGCGCGTCGATATCGGCCCACAGGGCCTTGAGGTCGAACAGGCGCTCGACCACGACGAAGGCAGCGGCGACATCGGCGAGACCGACGCCTTCCTCTTCGGGCAGTTCGAAGGCGTGGACCAGGCCCAGCCGGTTGACGATCCGGTTGGAAAGGTCGGTCGCCACCAGTTCGTTCCGCAGCCTGTGGGTACGGATCTGGTCGGCGTATTTCTTCTGCATCGGTGCGGGGAACATCGCGATCAGGTTGGATTCGAGCACCGGGTCGTCGGGCAGCCCGCTTGCCTCGATCGCGTCCTGCAGCGCGAGCTTCGCCGATGACAGCAGCACCGCGAGTTCGGGACGGGTCATCCCCTGCCCATCGGCGGCGCGGCGGGTCAGCGTCTCGGCATCGGCAAGCCCCTCGGTCCGCCGGTCCAGCGCGCCCGTTTCCTCCAGCATCTCGATCAAACGGTTGTAGGATGCGACCGCGTCCGGACCGCCGGTTTCGGCAATGGAAATGGCGAGTGCCTGGAGCCGGTTATCTTCCAGCACGATGTCGGCGACCTCGTCGGTCATCTTGGCAAGCAGGGTGTTGCGGCGCCGCTCGGTCAGGTCGCCTTCGCGGATCGCGGCGGCGAGCGCGATCTTGATGTTCACTTCGTTGTCCGAACAGTCGACACCGCCCGAATTGTCGATGAAGTCAGTGTTGATCCGCCCGCCGGCGAGCGAATAGGCGATCCGACCCGCTTGCGTGACACCAAGGTTCGCACCCTCGCCGATCGCCTTCGCTCCGACCTCGCGCGCATCGACCCGCAACCGGTCGTTGGAAGGATCGCCGACGTCGAGATGGCTCTCGCCTTCCGCCTTGATGTAGGTGCCGATCCCGCCGAACCAGATGAGGTCGACCTGCGCTTTCAGGATTGCGGAGATCAGCGCGTCGGGCTCGATTTCCTTGTCCTCGACACCCAGCGCCTCACGCGCCTTTTTCGACAACTTGATCCGTTTGAGGTCGCGCGAGAAGACGCCGCCGCCTTTGGAGATCAGGCTTTCGTCGTAATCCTCCCAGCTCGAACGCGGCAGTTCGAACATGCGCTTGCGCTCGGTCCAGCTGGTCTCCGGGTCGGGATCGGGATCGATGAAGATGTGGCGGTGGTCGAATGCTGCGACCAACTTGATCGCCTTCGACAGCAGCATGCCGTTGCCGAACACGTCGCCCGACATGTCGCCGCAGCCGACCACGCGGATGGTCTCGGTCTGGACGTCGATCCCCATTTCCTTGAAGTGGCGCTGCACGCTGACCCAGGCGCCCCGGGCGGTAATGCCCATAGCCTTGTGATCGTAACCGTTAGACCCCCCGCTCGCGAACGCATCGTCGAGCCAGAAGTCCCTGATCTGTGCGATCGCGTTGGCGACGTCGGAGAACCGTGCGGTGCCCTTGTCGGCGGCGACGACGAAATAGGGATCCTTGCCGTCGTGGATGACGACGTCCTCGGGATGCACGACCTTGTCGTTTACGATGTTGTCGGTGACCGACAGCAGCGAGCGGATGAAGATCTCATAGCTCGCCTGGCCTTCGGCAGCCCAGCCGTCGCGGTCGATTGCGGGAGAGGGCAATTGCTTCGGGTAGAAGCCGCCCTTCGCGCCGGTCGGCACGATCACCGCGTTCTTGGTTTTCTGCGCTTTCATCAGGCCAAGCACCTCGGTGCGGAAATCGTCGCGCCGGTCGGACCAGCGCAGCCCACCGCGCGCGACCGCGCCGGCGCGCAGGTGGATGCCTTCGACGCGGCGCGAATAGACGAAGATCTCGCGCCATGGCACGGGCCGCGGCAGGCCGGGAACGAGCGCGGAATCGAGCTTGAACGCGAGCGCTTCGTTCGCGGCCGGGGCAAAGGCGTTGGTCCGTAGGACCGCATCGATCACGGCGCGGTACAGACGCAGCAGGCGGTCGTCGTTAATCGCGGTAACCTTGGCAAGGCCCTTGCGAAACGCATCCTTGGCCGCGGAAATGGCGCTATCCCGGTCGCCGTCGAAGTGCGGATCGTGGAGGGCCACGAACAGCTCGTTCATCGCCCGCGTCACGCCCGGTGCGCGCTGCAGCGCATCGACGACGGTGTAGATGGTGAAGCTCATGCCGGTCTGGCGTAGGTAGCGATAGATCGCGCGCAGCCACATCGCCTCGCGCGCGCCCAGCGCGGTTGCCACCACCAGTCGGTTGAACGGATCGTCTTCCGAAGCGCCGTTGAGCACGTTGGCAATCGCCGCCTCGACCGCTTCGGAGCGATCCAACAGATCCGGCGTGCCCGTGCCTTCGGGCAGTTCGAGGGTGAATTCGTGGATCGTGCCGAGCTTCCCGTCATCAAGCCGGGTGGGCATTTCGCTCAGCACCTTGAAACCGAAATTCTCGAGCGCGGGCACCGCGTCGGAGAGCGCCATTTCGCCGGTGGCGTGATAGATCTTCAGCCGCAGATCGCCGACAGGATCGTGCGGCAGGGCGTAGAGGCGGCACGAGCGCTCGCCGTCTTCGCGATTGGACACGTCGCGCAGGCGGAGGATGTCGAGCGCCGCTTCCGCCGCGCCGTACCTTGTGCGGTATGCCGAGGGGAACGCCCCGGCATATCGCATGGCGATCGCGGGTGCGCGCGGGCTTTCGTTGGCCTTGGCAAGATGCGCCTCTACCGCTTCGTCCCAGCCCTTGAGCAGGTCGAGCATTTCCCCCTCGATCTTCGCGGCGTCGGGCATTTCGCCGGTCGCGCGCGTATCGAGCAGGTACTGGATCATCGCCAGCGTGCTGGCCTCGACTTCCAGCGTCCAGTTGAGGAGATCGACGCCGGTGGTCTTGGTCAGCAGGTCCTGGATCTGCTTGCGGACCGAGGTCGACAGGTCGTCGCGTGGGAGCCAGACGAATGCGAAAACGTGCCTTTCGAGCGCGGATTGCACCATGATCAGCCGCGGCCGCGGCCGATCGACGAGACTCATCATAGCGGTCGTCACACGCGCGATATCGGCGCGCGCGAAACCGATCAGCATGTCGTGGGGCAGGGTGGTGAAGGCGTGGACGAGCGCCTTGCCCTTGTGGCCCGAGGGATCGAAGCCGAGCTCGCGGGTCAGGTCCGAAAGCGCGGCGCGCAGGACCGGCACCTCGCTAGGCGGGGAAGCGATCGCGGCGCTGGTCCACACGCCCGCATTGATGGAAAGCGCGGTGACCTTGCCACCTTCGCGCACGGGTACGATGAACAGGTCGAGTGGGGTGCGGCGGTGGACGTTGGAAAGCCGGTTCGCCTTGATGATGAGCAGGTTGCGCGGTTTGCCGTCGCTTCCTGTGGTGTCGAACCATTCGAACGCGCGGTCGTATGATGCATCGGCCAGGATCTCGCGCGCGCTTTCACGGCAGATGCCGAGCGCCTGCGTTTCTTCGCCGTCGCGGTGGCGGGTGATGTGCCCGAGTTCGGTCAGCATCCCGCCGTTCAGCCAGTCGAGCAGTGCCGCGCCTTCGGGATAGACGCCTTCGATGGCGCGCGCATCCTCGTCCATCGCCGCGCTCAGTTTCTTCCAGTCCTCGACCGCGGCGCGCACGTCGGCGAGCGTGACGCGCAGTTCCTCGACCAGTTCGCGGCGCTGGCGGGCATCGATGCGCGGCGTCTCGATATAGACCCAGGATTCGCGGATGGCCGATTCATCGTCGCTGTCGAGCGATACGATCTTCCCCTTCGCATCGCGCTCCACGGGGATGACCGGGTGGATCAGCCGATCGATCAGCAGACCCTGCGCGGTAAGGGCCGAAGCGATCGAATCGATGAGGAAGGGCATGTCGTCGTTGACGATCGCGATCCGCAAGCGCCGTCGGCCCTCGGTTTCCGATTGCAGTTCGATTGACGGACGGCCCGCCTCGCGTTCCTGAGCGGCACCAAGGACATATTGCGCGATCGCCGCGCTTTCGCCCGATTCGAGGGGATCGTCGCCGGGGAGGATCGCCTTCTCGAGCCGCTTCTGGAACAGCTTCAACAGGGATTTCGGCAGTTCCGCGCCGCTATCGGGCTTGGATCGGTCGGCGGTCTTCGTGCTGGCGCTCATCGGCGGGGGTCCTCGCATCCTCTCCTGCGGCAAACCCCCGGGGGAGGGGTCTGACCAGCAGACCAGCACCGGGTTTCTTCGCGGGGGATAGCGACCGGTCGCAGGCGTGCCGGCTCGTTAGACGCGGGCCGGGGCCATAGGCAAGGATTGCTTCGGAAGGGCCTGTCAGGCAGCGACGGTGGCGCACGCCTCGATCGTCAGTTCGAGCGAGCGCAGCCGCGCCTCGGGATCGAACGTCGCGCCGCACAGGACGATTTCGTCGGCCCCCGTGCGTTTCGCGAAAGCATGAATGTCCTTGCGCACCGCATCGGGCGTGCCGACCGCCGCCGCCTGGCCGAGATGGTCGAGCATCGCGCGCGCCGGGGCGGGCAGGCTCTCGGTGTAGTTTTCTACCGGCGCCTTGAGCTTGCCGGGCGATCCGCTGCGCAGGGCGACGAAGCTCTGCTGCTGGCTGGATGCGAGGGTTTCCGCTTCCTCGCGGGTGTCGGCGGCAAAGACGTTCATCGCCACCATCACGTGCGGTCGATCGAGCGTTTCGGAAGCCTGGAAGTCGCGGCGATAAAGCGCCAGCGCCGCATCGAGGTGGTCAGGTGCGAAATGCGCGGCGAAAGCATAGGGCAGGCCTAGCCGCGCGGCGAGCTGCGCACCGAACAGGCTGGAGCCGAGCATCCACAATTCGACATTCGCACCGCGCCCCGGTGTCGCCTGGATCGCAAGATCCTCGGAACCCTGCAGCAGCGCGCGCAATTCGACCACGTCCTGCGGGAAATGCTCTGCGGCGGCGTGGAGGTTCTTGCGCAAGGCGCGTTGCAGTTCCGGTCCCGCCCCCGGCGCGCGGCCAAGGCCGAGGTCGATGCGTCCGGGAAACAGCGCGTCGAGCGTGCCGAACTGCTCGGCGATCTGGAACGGGGTATGGTTGGGCAGCATGATGCCGCCCGACCCGATCCGGATCGTGCGCGTCGCGTTGCCGATATGCGCAAGCACGACCGAAGTCGCGCCGCCCGCGATCCCTTCCATCGCATGGTGCTCGGCCACCCAGAAGCGTTTGCAGCCCAGCCCTTCTGCCTTCTGCGCCAGCGCTGTCGCAGTGGCGAGCGCTTCGCCGACGCTGCCGCCTTCGCGAACGGGGACGAGATCGAGGACGGAAAATTCGGTCATGAGGGCTCCGGTAGGTTGTCCAATTGCCCGATATAGGAACGCGCGCTCGCCGCTGCATCGCTTTCGGGGTCGAGAGCGATGACCGAATCCCAGCTGGCGCGCGCCGCATCCTCGCGGCCCGAGAGCACGGCGATGACGCCGGCTTCGAGACCGATGCGCGGATCCTGCGCCGACAGGGTGGCCGCCTGTTCGATTGCCTCCTGCGCATCGTCCAGCCGGTCGAGCCGGCGCAGCAGGGTTGCCTTGAGCAGCCAGCTTTCCGGATTGTCCGGTTCCAGGGTGGTAGCGCGCTCCAGCCTCTCGAGCGCCTGCCCTTCATGGCCCACGGTGACCAGCGCGCGGGCGAGATCGGTGGCCGCGATCGCTTCGAGCGGCGCGGAGGCAGAGGCTTTGGCGTGCGCCTCCGCCTGTTCGAGGATGACCAGCGCTTCGGTGTTCTCGCCGTTCGCCAACGCGGCGTTGCCCGCCATCGTGCCGAACCGCGAGCGGGCGCGAGGCTCGTCGGCGGGAACTTCGTCGCGCGCGGCCAGGAAAGCGGTTTTCGCCTCGTCCCAGCGTCCAAGCTCCGTCGCGGCGAGGCCAAGACAGTGGTTCGCGAGCACCCGCTCGGCCCCGCTGGTGGCATTGCGGCGCATCTGGGCGAGCGTATGCGCCCGTGCGGCCTCGGCTGGCAGCAGGTCGAGGCATTCGGCCAGCCATGCGCTTTCAGGTGTCAGCGGCTCGCCCGCCTCGTCGCGGGGTGGGCGGTCGAGCAATTCCTCGGGCGTCCCGGGAAGTGCGCCGGTGTTGGGGTTGGGCCCGACCTGCATGGCAAGAACGAAAGCGGGGCCAAGGGCGATGGCTGTCAGCATGGACCTGTCCGTCAGTAGAAGGAAGCGACCCGCGCCTTGAGGAGCGCAATGTCGCCATCGCGCGAAAGGCGATGATCGCCGTCCTTGACCAGAGTCACCTGTATATCGTCCGAACGCAGCTTTTCGGCCAGCCGAAGGCTGGTTTGCCAAGGAACGTCCGCATCGCGCTGGCCGTGGAGCAGGCGCACGGGGCAATCGAGAGCGATAGTGCCGTCGAGCCGCAGATGGTGGTCTTCGGCATCGGCAAAGAAACCGGGATGGGTCGGCGTGGGTTCGGGGCCGTAAGGGTTGTCCTCGAACACGGTCTTGCCCGCCGCGAGTTGCTCGCGCTGTTCGTCGCTCATCCCCCAGCGGGTGAAATCGGGCGCGGCGGCGATGCCGATCATGCCCGCGAGGCGCTGCCCCAGGGGTTCGGCCACCAGCAGCATCAGCCACCCGCCCATCGACGATCCGACCAGCAGGACATCGCCGCTGACGCGCGCTTCTATCAGCGCCAGCACCTCGTCACGCCAGCGCGTCAGCGTACCGTCCGCAAAATCGCCCGAGCTTTGACCGCAGCCCGAATAGTCGAGCAGCAGGCAGGGCCGTCCGGCGGCGCGCGCCTCGTCGAACAGGGCCGTGGCCTTCCCGCCTGCCATGTCGGACATGTAGCCGGGCAGGAACACCAGCGTCGGCCCGTCGCCGATGATGTGGCGAAAGGCGATCCGCCGACCGTCCGGCATTTCGTGAAAGTCGATGTCGTGCATAGCAACGGGTCATGCCTGTTCGGCGGTGCGCGTGGCAAGGGGAATGACTTTGTCGGGCGGACCGATCTTTGTCTTCCTTCCGCAACGCAGCGGACGTAATCGGTGCGCCATGTTCAAG
>JBARZK010000039.1:0-2279 GCA_049649965.1 Erythrobacter sp. | reverse complement strand
ACGATGGCGCGCGCGACGCGGCGCGACTGGCGCTCCTCGCCATATTCGTAGAGTACGTCGGCGATCGCGGCTTCGTCCGCTTCGTTGAGGAAGTCGGCGGCGCTTTCGCCCTGCTGGCCCATGCGCATGTCGAGCGGGCCGTCGCTGGAGAAGGCGAAGCCGCGCTCGCTCTGGTCGAGCTGCATCGAGGATACGCCAATATCCATGACCACTGCATCGACCCGCGGCACGCCCAGCCGTGCCATTTCCTCGCGCATCTGCGAAAAACGCTGGGGGTGGAGCGAAAGCTGCCCGTTCCAGCGCGTTTCGTCCGCTGCGCCCTGTTCGATGGCGTCGGGATCGCGGTCGAAGGCATAGACGCGCGCACCGGCTTCGAGCAAAGCGCGCGAATAGCCTCCTGCGCCGTATGTCGCATCGACGATGCTCATGCCGGGCTGCGGGCCCACGGCGGCGACCACTTCGTTCAGCAAAACGGGGATGTGCGGCGCGTTCACTTTGCGCCTCCCTTCTTCGCGGCAGCCTTGCTCTCGGCCTCGGCGACGAGACGTGCGGCGGTCGCCTGCGCGCCCTTCCAGGAGGAATCCATCTGCGCCAGCCGGTCCGGGTTCCAGACGAAAAAGAAGTCGCCCGCGCCCTGGAAATACAGCCCGTCCTCGACGTGGCCGAGCTCCTTCAAATGTTCGGGCATGACGAAGCGGCCGCTGTCGTCGAACGGCAATTGCTCGAACTGGAACAGCTGCCCTGCGCGAACGTCGCGGTCGAAATCGTCCTGGCCAAGGCGGATCGCGCGCTCTTCCTCGCGGTCGAGCTGCTCGTGCAGCTTGTCTATGCGCGACAGGCCGAAGCCGACGAGGCATTCGAAGCGTTCATGCGCGACAAGGCACAACGTCCGGGCGCCGCCCGATGCCTCTTTCACCGCCTTGCGGAACGCGGGAGGCAGGACGTAGCGGCCCTTGTCGCCGGCAGGCGAGTAGGCTTGTCCGCTATAGGCTCCCGGCACAGGCACGCGTTGCTATCCCCTCACCCTGTTGGATCGATCCGCCCCATGGGCCCGGGCCGATCCGGCTTCGCACTCACCTGCCCGCGAACCCACGACTTCCCCGGCGCCGCAATCCGCGCGAACGGGTGCGACGCGCCAACCGAGTGGCTGGCGCAGGGGCGGGAGGCATGTTTGATGGACCCGGGTAATATCCGGGAAGCAGGCGGGAAGCTAGGGTTTTTGTCGGGAAATCACGGGATTACTTGGTAAATATCTGATTTATCATATCTATTTTGGCGCGCTTTTTCGGGCAAGCCTTCCCTGCTGCCCATTTGAATAGATAATTTCCCGTGGTTTTTCAGTGCCGAAGGCTCGCGAGTCCCGGTGCGAATCCGGCCGATCCCGCCTTATCCCCGGTCAGCGATCGGACGTCGTGTCGCCGCTGCCACCGAATGCAAAATCGAGCAGGGTCGCGATGTCCGCGCCGGGATTTCGCGCCCGAGAGGTGTCGTTTTCGTCGTGCCGGTCGTGACCGTCTTGTGCCCCATGCTCCTGGTGCCCCGTCTCGAAAGCCGCCGCGTCCGCGATCAGCGTCGCCTTGCCTTTCCCGATCGTGCAGCGCGCCGCGATGCCGTCGGCCATGAGCGTGCAGTCGCTTCCAGGCGCGTCGCCGGGTATCTTCTCAAATTCCCCGCTCAGCGAAACCGACAGGTCGGAGTTCTCGAGTTCGACGGTCCGCATAGGCGGCTGCCGGTCGTCGAACTGCATTTTCAGCCCCCAGCGCTCGACCACGGGCGGGATAATCGCCACGGCATTGGGCCGGCGCGGATCGCCGAGCGCGAGCGGGTAATGACCCGTCAGCGCCGGATCGAGCACCAGCAGCAATTCGCCCCCCGTCCTCACCCATGCATCGAGTGCCGCGTTGTCGGCCGGCGAAAGCCCGCGGGGCTGGATCACCGCGATGCGGTCCAGTCCTGCAAGAGGATCGGTGTCGGGTGCGCTTTCGACCAGCCCCGCGACAGGCGAAAGCGTATCGAACAGGACGAGCCGGTAATCGCGTTCGAGCGCAGTGCGCTGCCAGGGCACCGGGGCATTACCCTGTGCGAGCGTGCCGAAATCGACCCCGAGCGGCCAGTAGAGCGGCAGACCGGTCATGAGGCCAAGCCGGTTCTGTTCAGACGATGCGTCGATCTCGGTATGCGGCTCGACGCTCGCAGTCAGTTGCGAGGCGGCCAACCGGCTATCATCCGCCGCTTCCGAGCATGCGGAGACGGCGATTGCCGCCACCAGCATCAGGCAC
>JBARZK010000038.1:0-15289 GCA_049649965.1 Erythrobacter sp. | reverse complement strand
GCCGCCTACGCCGCCGCCCAGTACCGCCAGCGCATGGCGGACGAGCCGGACATGCAGACCCGCGCGATCATCGCCGCCGTGATCGCGGGCGCGGCGATCATCGGCGCGGCGCTGGTATGGATCACCCGTCCGGGCTTCGCGGAGATGGAGGAACGGGTCGCCGCCATTCTCGACGATGGCGATGCGACGGGTGGCATCGACGGGGTGCCGCCCGTGCCGCAGGTGGGCATTGCCGCCAATGATGGCACGCTCATCTGCACGCTCGATGCCGACCGCAGCCGCGTCACCTCCGCGCGCACGGACGATGTCGCGTTCGAATGGCAGGCCGATGGCTGCGTCAACGAACGCACGCAATATGCGCGTTCGGGCGGTGAGTGGATCCGCGTGCTGGTGCCGGACGACGAGGCGGCGGTCTCGGTCAACACCTACGACCCCGAAAGCCGGACCTTCCGCACCGACCGCTATTTGCTGGGTCGCTCGGCCCTGCAGGAGCTGCGCCAGTCGCGGCGGCAATACGACGTGCCCGCCTGCGGCGTCACCGATGCCGCTCGCGTTCTGAGCGAACGACAGGCCTCGCTACTCTCGCAGCTCCCCGAACGCCCGAACGAGCGGCTGGTCTACGATTGCCAGCCCCGCGCGGAGGCGACGAGCGAGAACGCCGAACAATGACGCGGAAAGCGGCCCTTCACGCCGCCAGAGCATCTCCGCTCAAGGTGATGCGGTGCATTTCTCGGGCGTGGCCCTGGTAATCGTTCAGCGCATTGTGCCACGTCGTGCGGTTGTCCCAGATCGCGACCGTGCCGGGCTGCCATTGCAGGCGGCATTCGTTGTCGCCCGTCAGCGCGGCGTCGAACAGCTGTCGCAGCAGCGGCAGGCTCTCCTCGCGAGTCTGGCCGACGAAATGAATGGTGAAGGAGCTGTTAACATAGAGCAGCTTGCGCCCCGTCTGCGGGTGGCGGATCACCACCGGGTGCACCGCGCCGGTGCGCACGTCCTGTCCGCGCAGGGACTTGCCGATATCGGTCTTCGCGTAGAGACCGTCCTCCTTGTAGACGTGGTCGGCGGTGTGGAAGGCTTCGAGCCCCTCGATCCGCTCCTTCACGTCGTCCGGCAGCGCGTCGTAAGCCGCGCCCATGTGCGCCCACATCGTGTCGCCCCCGGCGGGCGGGAGGACGCGCGCGACGAGGATCGATCCCATCGCCGGGACCTGGTCGTAGGAATGATCGGTATGCCAAGCGCCGCCGATATTGGTCTGCTGGTCGGGGTCCTTCCTGACCACGGCGATCTCGGGATAGCGTTCGTCGAGCGGGAAATAGGAATTGATGTCGATCCCGCCCCACTTCCCGGCAAAGGCGATGTGCTCTTCCGGCGTGAAATCCTGTCCGCGAAAGACGGCGACGCCGTGTTCGTAGATCGCCTGCTTGATCGCGCCCATTTCCGCATCGCTGCACGATGCCAGCGCAACGCCCGAGATTTCCACGCCGCATTTCGGCGCCATCGGCTTCAACTGCATCCGTCCTCTCCTCGTCCTTTCCCACGCTCGGTCTCTCAGGCCCCCGCGCAAAGCAAGTGTGCGCAACGCCGTGCGCGCTGTCCAGCATTTCCCGACCCGCCGCTTGCATCGCGGGATACCCGGTGCTAGGCGCGCGCCATCCTTGGCCGGGGTGCCGTTCGTGCGCCCGCTTCGATGGCCGAGGATCGATTTCGACCCCTTCGATGAGGATATTCAGCGCGTGGATAATTCCGCCGGTATTCAGGCCAGCCTTGCAGGCCGCTATGCCTCGGCCCTGTTCGACCTCGCGAGCGAGAACGGCACCGTGACGGCGGTCGAATCCGATCTCGACAGCCTCAAAAGCGCGCTGTCCCAGTCCGTGGAACTGCGCGCGGCGACCACCAATCCGCAATTGTCGCGCGATGTGCAGGGCCAGGCGATCGACGCGGTCGCGCGGCATCTTGCGCTGTCGGAACTGACGCGCAATTTCCTCGGCACGCTGGCGCTCAATCGCCGTCTTGCAAAGCTTTCCGAGATAATCGCCGCGTTCAAGACGATCGCCTCCGCCCAGCGCGGGGAAATCACCGCCAACGTCACCAGCGCGCACGAGTTGACCGACGAACAGCTCGCCACGCTCAAGACCAAGCTGACCGCGCAGCAGGGTCGCACCGTCATCCTTTCGCACGACGTGGACCCCGACCTGCTCGGCGGCCTCGTCGTCACCATCGGATCGCAACGCATCGACGGTTCGATCCGCACCCGTCTGAACTCACTCGCCCAAGCTATGAAGGCGTAAGCCGCACGAAACGGCCATGAAGGCTTAAAGGACAAGAACATGGAAATCCGCGCCGCAGAAATCTCCAAGGTCATCAAGGACCAGATCGCCAATTTCGGCACCGAAGCGCAGGTGAGCGAAGTCGGCTCCGTGCTGAGCGTGGGCGACGGGATCGCCCGCATCCACGGCCTCGACAAGGTCCAGGCCGGTGAAATGGTCGAGTTTTCCAACGGCGTTCAGGGCATGGCGCTCAACCTCGAGGCGGACAATGTCGGCGTCGTGATCTTCGGCTCCGATGCCGAGATCAAGGAAGGCGACATGGTCAAGCGGACCGAGACCATCGTCGACGTGCCGGTGGGCAAGGGCCTGCTCGGCCGCGTGGTCGATGCGCTTGGCAACCCGATCGACGGCAAGGGCCCGATCGAATCGACCGAACGCCGCCGCGTCGAGGTGAAGGCGCCCGGCATCATCCCGCGCGAATCGGTTTCCGAGCCGGTGCAGTCGGGCCTCAAGGCGATCGACGCCCTCGTCCCGGTCGGCCGTGGCCAGCGCGAACTGATCATCGGTGACCGCCAGACGGGCAAGAGCGCAGTCGCCATTGATACCTTCATCAATCAGAAACAGGCGAACGCTGGCGACGACGAATCGAAGAAGCTCTACTGCATCTACGTCGCCGTCGGTCAGAAGCGTTCGACCGTCGCGCAGATCGTGAAGCAGCTCGAAGAAAACGGCGCGATGGAATATTCCATCGTGGTCGCCGCGACCGCTTCGGAGCCTGCACCGCTCCAGTACCTCGCGCCCTATACCGGCTGCGCGATGGGTGAATTCTTCCGCGACAACGGCATGCACGCCGTGATCGTGTACGACGACCTTTCCAAGCAGGCCGTCGCCTACCGCCAGATGTCGCTGCTGCTGCGCCGCCCGCCGGGCCGCGAAGCCTATCCGGGCGACGTGTTCTACCTCCACAGCCGCCTGCTAGAGCGCGCCGCGAAGATGAATGCCGACAATGGCTCGGGCTCGCTGACCGCGCTGCCCATCATCGAAACGCAGGCGGGCGACGTGTCGGCCTACATCCCGACCAACGTGATCTCGATCACCGACGGCCAGATCTTCCTCGAAACCGACCTGTTCTTCCAGGGCATCCGCCCGGCGATCAATGTCGGCCTGTCGGTCAGCCGCGTCGGCGGCGCCGCGCAGACCAAGGCGATGAAGAAGGTCTCGGGCTCGATGAAGCTCGACCTTGCGCAATATCGCGAAATGGCCGCCTTCGCCCAGTTCGGTTCGGACCTCGATGCATCGACCCAGAAACTGCTCAATCGCGGTGCGCGCCTGACCGAGCTGCTCAAGCAGCCGCAATTCTCGCCTATGCCGTTCGAGGAACAGACCGTCTCGATCTTCGCGGGCACCAACGGGTATCTCGACGACGTGCCGACCAACCGCGTGACTCAGTACGAAGAGCAGATGCTCGCCTACATGCGCTCCGAACACGCCGATGTTCTCAAGGACATCCGCGAGAGCAAGAAGTTCGAAGACGACGTGAAGGAACGCACCGTTTCGGCGCTCAAGTCCTTCGCCAAGCAATTCGCCTAACCGGAAAGAGAGACCAGAGTGCCCTCACTCAAGGAACTCAAGGGCCGGATCAACTCGGTCAAGTCGACCCAGAAGATCACCAAGGCCAAGCAGATGGTCGCGGCGGCAAAGCTGCGGCGCGCGCAGCAGCGTGCCGAGGAAGCGCGTCCGTACCAGGAACGCCTCGCCTCGGTCATGGCGAGCCTGTCGTCCAAGGTTTCGGGCGACAGCGCGCCGAAACTGATGGCGGGCACCGGCTCGAACCAGCGCCATATGCTCGTGGTCGTCAACACCGACAAGGGGCTGTGCGGCGGCCTCAACGCCAATATCGTGAAGCGCGCGAAGGCGAAGGCGGCCGAGCTCCTTGGCGAAGGCAAGCAGGTCGAGTTCTACCTCGTCGGCAAGAAGGGCCGCGCGCCGATCAAGCGCGACCATGCCGACAAGATCGCCCACCACTACGACACCTCCGAGGTGCGCCAGCCCGGTTTCGAGGAAGCCGAGGCGATCGCGGCCGACCTGATCGAGCGATTCGAGGCGGGCCAGTACGATGTCGCCCACCTCATCTACCCGATCTTCAAGTCCGCGCTGTCGCAGGACCCGACGGTCGACCAGCTCATCCCCGTTCCCTCCCCCGAAGGCGCGAGCGCGGGCGAGGCGATGGTCGAATACGAGCCGGGCGAGGAGGAAATCCTCGAGGAGCTGCTGCCGCGCTACGTGCGGACGCAGCTGTTCGGTGCGCTGCTCGAACGCGAGGCTTCGGAACAGGGCGCGTCCATGACCGCTATGGATAATGCCACCCGCAATGCGGGCGAGCTGATCAAGGACCTGAACATCGAGTACAACCGAAGCCGCCAGGCCGCGATCACCACCGAACTGATCGAGATCATCGCAGGAGCCGAAGCGCTATGAACAAGCTCATCCTTCTCGCCGTCATCCCCGCCCTTTCGCTGGCCGCGTGCAGCGAGCCCGAAGGCGACACCGCCAATCTCGGCTCCGATGCCACGACCGGCGAGCTTGGTCCGGACGAACCCGCCGGCGACGGCGGTGCGCCCGAACTGGTCAATGTCCAGGCCGCGATCGACGAGGCCTGCCCGGCCCTTCGCGCCCGCGTTTCGACCGCAGCGTGCGAAGTGGAAGGTCTCGCGCTAGAAACGTTCGAGTGCGAGTATTCCTTCGCGCAGGACCCCGATGGCAGCGAACGCACCCTTACCCTGACGCGGCCCAGCGACGATGTCGCCTGGATGATCGAGGAAGAGCCTGATTTCTGCGGTTCGCTCGAGCGCGCGAACGCGTTGTCGGGCGAACCTGCCGATGTCTCGGTCGACACCCAGCCGACCGACGATTGATCGCACCCAACAGTCATTTCTTGAAAGACGATACCAACGTGAAAATTGCCTCCGCCTTGCCCGTGCTCGCCTTGCTCGCCCTCGCCGCCTGCGGCGAGGAGCCCGCGCCCGAGCCGCAGACGACCACGACCGTCGAACGCGAGCCCGTTCGCACGCTTCCCCCGCCCGACCAGGCGCTGTTCACAGAAGTGTTCGCGGCGGCCTGCGAAGGTGCGGAGCCGGTCAACACCGCCAGTTGCAGCGCGGCGATGGGTGCCGACGACGTCACCTGCGAATTCGGCCTCGGCGACGACGAATACCTGCGCAACGAGGCGGTGCTGGAAGTCAACGACGACAACACCGGCTGGAACCTTGCCGAACCCGAAGCCATCTGCGCCGAACACGGCGGCACTTACACCGATACGACTAGCGAATAGGACGAACCCATGGCAACCGCCCCCGCAATCAACACGAGCAACCCGAACATTTCGGGCAACGGCACGATCAGCCAGGTCATCGGCGCCGTCGTCGACGTGCAGTTCGAAGGTGAGCTGCCCGCGATCCTGACCGCGCTGGAAACCAAGAACGGCGGAAGCACGCTGGTCCTCGAGGTCGCACAGCACCTCGGTGAAAAGACCGTCCGCACCATCGCGATGGACGGGACCGATGGTCTCGTCCGCGGCCAGGAAGTGGTCAACACCGGCCGCCAGATCTCCGTGCCCGTCGGACCCAAGACGCTGGGTCGCATCATGAATGTGATCGGCGAAGCGATCGACGAGCGCGGCCCCATCGGTGCCGACCAGACCGCTCCGATCCACGCCGAGGCCCCGCTGTTCATCGACCAGTCGACCGAGGCCAGCATCCTCGTCACCGGCATCAAGGTCATCGATTTGCTCGCCCCTTATGCAAGGGGCGGCAAGATCGGCCTGTTCGGCGGCGCGGGCGTCGGCAAGACCGTGCTGATCCAGGAACTCATCAACAACATCGCGAAGGGTCACGGCGGCGTGTCGGTCTTCGCCGGCGTCGGTGAGCGTACGCGCGAGGGCAACGACCTCTACCACGAATTCCTCGACGCCGGCGTCATCGCCAAGAACGAGGCGGGCGAAGCGATCTCCGAAGGATCGAAGGTTGCGCTCGTCTTCGGCCAGATGAACGAACCCCCGGGCGCGCGTGCCCGCGTGGCGTTGTCGGGCCTGACCATGGCGGAGTATTTCCGCGACCAGGAAGGCCAGGACGTGCTGTTCTTCGTCGACAACATTTTCCGCTTCACCCAGGCGGGTTCGGAAGTGTCGGCGCTGCTCGGCCGTATTCCTTCGGCGGTGGGCTACCAGCCGACCCTGTCGACCGACATGGGCAACCTGCAGGAACGCATCACCTCGACCAACAAGGGTTCGATCACCTCGGTGCAGGCGATCTACGTTCCCGCGGATGACCTTACCGACCCGGCGCCTGCCACCTCGTTCGCGCACTTGGACGCGACCACCACGCTCAGCCGCGCGATCTCCGAGCTCGGCATCTATCCGGCGGTCGATCCGCTCGATTCGACCAGCCGCGTGCTCGAACCGCGCGTCGTGGGTCAGGAGCACTACGAAACCGCCCGCCGCGTCCAGGAGACGCTGCAGAAGTACAAGTCGCTCCAGGACATCATCGCCATTCTCGGCATGGATGAGCTGTCCGAAGAGGACAAGCTGACGGTCGCGCGCGCGCGTAAGATCCAGAAGTTCCTCTCCCAGCCCTTCCACGTGGCCGAAGTGTTCACCAACATTCCGGGCATCTTCGTCCAGCTCGAGGACACGGTGAAGAGCTTCAAGGCGGTGGTCGACGGCGAATACGACCACCTGCCCGAAAGCGCCTTCTACATGGTCGGCGGCATCGATCAGGCGGTCGAAAAGGCGCAGAAGATGGCTGACGAGGCTTAAGGATGATGCTTTCGCTAATCGCCATGCTAGCGGCAGACCTCCCGGACCCTACTCCGCCCGAACAGGCCTACGGGACTGGATTGATTCAATGCGTCGCGCATACGTCGGGTGCAGGGTCGATCATCGAAGCTCGGCGCGAGGAACTCGCAGACACGGGTCTGCACCTGCTCAATCGGGCACCGGATATGCTGGCATCCACGGAAACCCATCCCGTGTATGGCTTTGCGAAGTTCGCGATACTTAATCCAACTGAAGGATTGGTGGTGATTGCCGGCTACGATACGGGCGTTTGTCTCGTCTACGGAGTCGGCGTCGACGAAAAGCCTATCCAAGATCGCCTCGATGAGCTGTTCTCGATTCCAGGCGCTTGGATCGAAAGCGATATCGAGCAACTTCCCGGAGCCCGATGGACCGCGTATGACTTCCCGCAACAAGATGGAAGCAAACTTCGTGCGGAAACATCGGTTCGCGAAATGCCCGGCGACAAGGTGTTCTTCATGACGACTGTCACGCGCACGGCGCATTCCGAAGGCAGATAGTAATGCCCCTTCACTTCGAACTCGTAACCCCGGCCAAGCTGGTCCGCTCCGAAGACGTCCACATGGTCGTCGTGCCCGGTGCCGAAGGTGAATTCGGCGTGCTGGAAGGCCATGCGCCCTTCATGTCGACGATCCGCGACGGTGCGGTTCAGGTCTACAAGACCGAAGGCGCGGCGCCGGAGACCATCCAGGTCGAGGGCGGGTTTGCCGAGGTCGGCGACAACGGCCTCACCGTCCTCGCCGAACGCGTCGAGGGCTGACGCTCTTCGCGCCGCGACTGTCGGCGTTTCCGGCCTTCAGGAACCCTCTGCGCCTCCCTTGCATTGAATGCATGACGTAGGAGGGGAGCGCTTATCATCGGATCGATCCAACACTTTTGCCGAGCGATCGCCCTTGCGATGGTCGCGCTTCTTGCCCTGCCCCTCGCGGCGCAATCGTCCGAGGACGTGCCGGCGAAGTCTTCGCCGAACGTCTACGAGGTCGATACCATCAATTCCGGCCTTCCGGACCCGGGACGCCCCCTCGACCTCGAAACCCCGCAGGCCCTGATCGAGAGTTTCCTGGACGCCGGGTTCGAGGAAGAGTGGGATCGCGCCGCAACCGCGCTCGACCTGTCCGAATTGCCGCCCGCCGAACAGGCGCGGCTGGGGCCCAATCTTGCCAAACAGACGTTCGAGATCCTCCATCGCTCGATCCTGCTCGACTGGCGCTCGCTTTCGGACCGGCCGGACGCGCGGGAGATCATCGCCAGCAGCGAAGACCCGCTGGCGGGCGAAACCCGTCGCAGCATAACTCTCGCTCACCTCGAAGCGGAGGACCGCGACTATTCGTTCCGCATCGCCCGCCTGAAAACGCCGGACGGCGAACCTGTCTGGA
This sequence comes from Erythrobacter sp., assembly GCA_049649965.1. GTDB lineage: Bacteria > Pseudomonadota > Alphaproteobacteria > Sphingomonadales > Sphingomonadaceae > Erythrobacter. The sequence goes on along the minus strand of JBARZK010000038.1, from coordinate 6,794 downwards.
TGATCAGCCGCCAGACGATGCAGAACATACCGGCGCTCTACCAGCAATACGGTCCCACCCAGTTCGAGCGCTCGCTTCCCGACTGGTTGCGCCAGCAGGCTTTCTGGTCGCTGGCATGGTGGGAGGTGATCGCCATGCCCATCGTGCTGCTCGTCGCCTTCCTCGCGGCCGCCCTCGTCTACGTGGCGATACGCAGGTTCCGGGCGCGGCAGGACGAACAGTCTCTGTCTTGGTCCATCGCGCGCGCCGTGCACGTGCCCGCCGCGCTCGTCGCGCTGGCCGGGACGTTCGCGATCCTGCGGCAGTTCGTCTTCAATTTCTCGGGCACCATCTCGCAGATACTCGATCCCCTCCAGATCACGCTGTTCGTCGTCGCGATACTCGCGGTCGTGATCACCGTGATCGACACCATCATCTCCTTTGCGGCCGATCGGCGGACCGAAAAGCTGGAAGACCCCTCGCACGAGGAAAGCCGGGACTACTTCACGAAGCTCGACGCAGGGCGAAGGATGCTGACCGTGCTGGCCGTGCTGGTCGGCACGGCGGTGGTGCTGGTGCAGTCCGACATCACGAGCACGCTCGGCTTCACGCTGCTCGCCTCTGCCGGGGTACTCGGGCTGGTGCTGGCCTTCGCCGCGCGCCAGGCGCTGGGCGACCTGATGGCCAGCATCCAGATCGCCTTTGCCAAGACGGCGCGGATCGGGGACGCGGTCTATTTCGACGGGCAGTGGTGCTATGTCGAGCGTATCGGGTTCACCCATCTGCGCCTGCGGACATGGGACGAAAGGCGCCTGATGGTCCCCGTCGCCGACTTCGTGGGAGAAACCTTCGAAAACTGGACCAAGACGGACCCCAGCGTCATGACGCACGTCGAACTGGTGCTCGATCATCGTGCCGACGTCGACGCCCTGCGAGAGGAATTCCAGCGCTTCGTCGAAGACTCCGACGACGTGATCGACAAGGACGATGCGAAGATCCAGGTCGTCGATCAAAGCGCCGAGGGCAAGGTCGTGCGTTTCCTTGCCCGTGCACGCGAACCCAAGACCGGCTGGACGATGCAATGCGAGGTTCGCGAGGCCATGATGGCAGCGGCGTCCCGCCTCGACGAGAACATCACCAACGACGTCTCGCCAGCCTTCCTTCCGCGCGAACGCGAGGTTGAAATCAGGGCTTCGGGCGACTGACACCCGGCTGCGCGAATGTCGCCGGGCGACACCCTGCCACACCCCCTTCCCAACCGCTCGGTTTCCCGGCAGAAGCCCGGCCGAACCACCGGTATGGAGAGGATCTTTGAAACTTGTTTCCACACTCGCCCTTGCAGCTGTCATGACGATTGCCTCGACCAACCCCGCCCTTGCGGACAACCACCAGGACGCAGAGGCCGATACGACGATGGCCGATGACGGCGTGCCCGGTCCGGACGAGGATCCCTATATCTGGCTGGAGGAGGCGCGCAGCGAACGCGCGCTCGCCTGGGTGGAGAACGAGAACCAGCGCACGCTCGCCGCGCTGGAGAACGATCCGCGGTTCGAAACGCTGAAAGCCGAGGCGCTGGCCATCTACGACAGCGAAGATCGCATTCCCTTCGTCAGCTTTCGCCCGGATGGTCTCTACAATTTCTGGCAGGACAAGCAGAACCCCAAGGGATTGCTGCGCAGGACCACGCTGGAAAGCTACCAGACCGAAGAGCCCGAATGGGAAACCGTGCTCGATGTCGACGCGCTTGCCGCCGAAGAGGGCCGCGAGTGGGTGTACAAGGGCTCGACCTGCCTGCCCCCCGCCCTGACCAAGTGCATGATCGCGCTGTCCGATGGCGGCGAGGATGCGACGATCCTGCGCGAATTCGACACCTCCACCAAAAGCTTCGTCGAAGACGGCTTCGTCCTGGAGGAAAAGAGCCAGGGCGGTGTCCAGTGGGTGGATGCCGACACGCTGATGGTCGGGCGCGATTTCGGCAGCAACACGCTGACCGACAGCGAGTATCCCTTCACCACCCGCATCTGGAAGCGCGGCACGGACATTGCCGATGCGCCCGAAATCTATCGCGGGAAGCCTTCTGACGTGTGGGCGGGCGCGAGCCTGCTGCGCGACAACACCGGCACGATCCATGCCCGCATGGCGATGCGCGGCACCAGCTTCCACGAGGCGCAGCACTTCGTCCAGAAGGACGGCGAATGGGTGAAGCTCGACATTCCGCTGAAGGCATCGCCCTACGGCATCGTCGACGACCACCTGCTCTACACCACCGATGTCGACTGGGAAGCGGACGGGCAGACCTTCCCCGCCGACAGCCTCGTCGCGGTCGATCTCGAGGCATGGAAAGCCGATCCCAACGGTGCGGCGAAGACGCTGGTCTGGGCACCGGGCGAGCGTCAGACGAAGCGCGGCGGCGCGGTCACCGGCAATGCGCTGTTCGTGCAATTGCTCGACAACGTCATCGGCAAGGTTTTGCAATTCAATCACGTCGATGGCGAATGGGTCAGCGAGGAAGTGGAACTGCCCGACAACGCCACCGTGGGCATCGCGGCGAGCTCGGCTGAAACCGACCAGATCATGTTCACGGTCACCGACTTCCTCAACCCGACGACGCTCTATTATGCCGATGGCGGCACGGCGCCCCGCCCGATCAAGAATTCGCCCGCCTATTTCGATCCGGCCGGGATGGACGTCGAACAGCACGAGACCACCAGCGCTGACGGTACGAAGATCCCCTATTTCATCGTCAAGCCGAAGGGCATGGCGATGGACGGCGAAACGCCGGTGCTGATGAGCGGCTATGGCGGCTTCCAGATTCCGCGATTGCCCGCCTATCTCGGTTCGACAGGCAAGCTGTGGCTGGAAAATGGCGGTGCCTACGTGCTCGCCAACCTGCGGGGCGGCGGGGAGTTCGGCCCCGGCTGGCACCAGACCGCGATCCGCGAGAACAAGCAGCGCACGTGGGACGATTTCATTGCTGTGGGGCAGGACCTCGTCGACCGCGGGTTCACCAGCCCCGAACATCTGGGGATCCAGGGCGGATCGCAGGGCGGCCTGCTGGTCGGCACCGCCTTCACCCAGCGGCCCGACCTGTTCGGCGCGGCGATCGTCCAGATCCCGCTGTTCGACATGCTGCGCTATCACCTGATCGGTCGCGGTGCATCGTGGATCGGCGAATATGGCGATCCGCGCATTCCCGAACAGCGCGCCTGGATCGAGCAATATTCGCCCTACCAGAAGATCGAGGAGGGCGTGGAATACCCGACCCCGTTCCTGTGGGCCTCCACCGCGGACGATCGCACCCATCCCGCCCATGCGCGCAAGGGCGCGGCCCGCCTCAAGGAACTGGACCAGCCCTATTACTACTTCGAGGACATGACCGGCGGCCATTCGGGCGGCGTCGACAACGAACAGCGCGCGAAACTGCAGGCGCTGCAATATGTCTACCTGATGCAGCAACTGATGGGCGATGCGTCTTAGAGCGCGCGCGACTCACGCTCGCCGAGAGCATTCGGCACCGGGGCGGTCCTTCACGAAAGGGCCGCCCTTTTTCGATGTGTCAAAGGATCCGACACATTCCAAACGGTTCGTCGCAACTACGGAACGTCTCTTATCGTTAACCCGGCAGAAAGGTCAGATGGTAAGATTTTGTTAAGCATTTGGGCAGAATTCGGTCTTCACGGGGGCGTGGATGGAGATTGAAAACAATGGCTTACCCTCGCAACATCTCGATCGCCGATGCGATCAAGGCATACGGTCTGCCGAAAAATCATCGTGTTCACTGGTCGGACGAACGCAAGGCCGACGTGGTTCGCGCGGTGCATGAAGAGGCGATTACTTTCAACGAAGCGCGTCGTCGTTACCTGCTGAGCCGCGCCGAGTTCGAACAATGGGAACGTGACCTCGCCCCCGCGTCGCACCATTCCCAGCCCTTCGAACACGCCTGACGCATCGCCGGGGGTCGGTTCCTGGTCCGACCCCTCGCGATGCGATCAAAGGCGAAGGCTTCAAGGCCGCTCGACTTCGATCATCACCTCGTTGCGTCGCAGCGGTCCCGGTACCGTCGGCGCATCGTAGAACCCGTATTCGTACCCCCCGACCGCGGTATAACCCTGCGCCGCGATCCATTCGGACAAACGCGCTTCCATCAGCAACAGGTCGCTCTCTCGTGCGACCCCGCTGAACCGGACGGACGCCACGCGTCGCCCCGGCACCTCCCGCAACTCGATGTCGGCAGGCGGTTCGGGAAGCGTCGCCAGCGTGTAGCGCGAAGGCATGACGAAGCTCATGCGCCATTCGCCATTGCGCGTCTGGTCCTGCAGCATCGGGCTGGGCTCGCCATCGTCGCCGCGCGGCTTGGCCGGCGCCTGAAGCACCGGGGCCGTCATGTCGATCTTCTCGCCGCCCTCGGGGCGATCCTCGGCGAAGATGTACGACGCCAGACGGCGAAAGCTCGCGCTCTGCGCCCGGCGGCGATCGCCGGTGTGGGAAGTCTCGGCGACGATCATCGGCGCGTATTGCCGCAGTTCGAACTTGTCCTCGCGGAAAAGCACGTCGTAGTCCGGCTCTTCGGTATCGCGATACCGCGTATAGGCGAACGCTCCGATGGCGGCGACACCGATCCCCGCGAAGACCAAACGCGCTATACCCATGACGAAACTCCTTGAATTGTCGTGATTGATTTATCCCTTGGGTAATCAGCCTTTGCCCGCGACAATGGTTCCCGCAGCGACTGGGACGGAAGGCCGGCTATCGACGGACCGGCGCGTGGAAATCGGGCGGTTTGCCGCTGATCCAGCGTACGAACCTGTCGATCGCGGGGCTTTCGCGAAGCGCGGCGGGATCGTCCCCGATCCGCGCCAGTTCCGCGTTCGTGAAATGCAGGTGGATGGTCTTGTGACAAATCGGATGGACGGGAACGGTGGTCTGCCCCTTTTTCGATTTCGGCACCGGGTGATGCCACTGCAGGCGCGTGGCGATGGGCCGTTCGCACAGCCAGCAGGTCAGGTTTTCGCGCTCACCCACCCGATTTTTTCGCGGCCTTTTTCTTTCGCATCGTGTCATGGAAGCGGTCCGCCCAGCCCGGCTTCACGATCTGCTCTCCGCGAACCAAGCGCATGTCGCCCGCGCCAACGTCGCGGCTGACCGTGGACCCGGCGGCGACGATCGCGTCCGGGCCTATGGTCACCGGGGCGACCAGCGCGCTGTTCGACCCGATGAAGGCGCGATCGCCGATGGTCGTCTTGTACTTGAAATAGCCGTCGTAATTGCAGGTGATCGTGCCCGCGCCGACATTCGCATCCTCGCCGACCGTCGTATCGCCGAGATAGGTGAGGTGGCTGGCCTTCGACCCCTTGCCCAGCGTCGTCTGCTTCACCTCGACGAAATTGCCGACGAAGCTCTTTTCCTCCAGCACCGCGCCGGGCCGCAGTCGGGCATAGGGGCCGACCTGCGCGCCTTCGCCGACGCGCGCCCCTTCGAGGTGGGAGAACGCCTTGATATGCGCGCCGTCGGCAACGCTGACGCCCGGACCGAACACGACGTTGGGATCGATGGTCACGTCCTGGCCGATCTGCGTATCCCAACTGAAGAAAACCGTCTCGGGCGCCTTGAGCGTCGCACCGCCCGCCATCGCCTCCTCGCGCTTGAACGCCTGCCATTGCGCCTCGGCGGCGGCGAGTTCGGCGCGGCTGTTGACGCCCGCGACCTCGCCCGGATCGGTTTCGACGACCTTGACCGTGTCGCCCTGCGCGATGGCCCCGGTGGCGACGTCGGGCAGGTAATATTCGCCCTGCACGTTGTCGTTGCCCACCCCTTCCAGCAGCGGCCAGATGTCGCGCGAGTGAGCGATCAGCACCCCCGAATTGCACAGGGTGCAGGCGCGCTCTTCCTCGCTTGCATCCTTGAATTCGACCATCTTGCGAACGGTCCCGTCATCGTTGGCAAGGATGCGACCGTAGGCGAGCGGATTGGGCGGCCGGAAACCCAGCACCGCGACGCGCGCACCCTCTCCCAGCGCATCGACAAGCCGCCTGACGGTCGCGGCGCGCACCATCGGCACGTCGCCGAACGTCACCAGCACGTGCCCTTCGAACCCGGCAAGCCGCTCCTTCGCCTGCAACGCTGCGTGCGCGGTCCCGTGCTGCGGATCCTGCATAACGGTTTCGACCTCGCGCCCTTCTAGCGCCGCATCGACCTGGTCGCGGCGGTCGCCGACGACGACGACGGTGCGCTTGCAGTCGAGTTCGGCGAAACTGTCGAGCAGATGCAGGAGCATCGGTTTCCCGGCAATCGGGTGCAGCACCTTGTGCAGGTCGCTTTTCATGCGGGTACCCTTGCCCGCGGCAAGAATGATGGTGGCGAAATCGGACATGTGTGCTCCCATGGAGAGGAGACGCGCTTGCCAGCAAATGGTTGCGGTTTGAAGGGGGTTCCGGCAGGCGGGCGCCATGAACGCGACCCCGGCCGATTTCCCCTTCCACGCCATAGGCTTCGACCTCGACGGCACCTTGATCGACTCGTTTCGCGATCTCGGCACCGCGGTAAACCATGCCCTGGGCGAAGGCGGGTTCGAGCCGGTACGGGTGGAAAGCTCCAAAGACCTGATCGGTGGCGGGGCGAAGATCATGCTCGCCCGCGCGGTCGAGGCGCAGGGCGGGATCGAGGGCGGCGTGGACGGCGACCGCTTCCGTGCGCTCTACAAGACGATGCTGGGCTATTATTCGAAGAACAACGCCGTCCACACCGCGCCCTATCCCGGCGCTCGCGAGGTCGTGGGCGAACTGGCGGCGCGCGGGGTTCGCATGGCGGTGGTGACC
>JBARZK010000037.1:0-3112 GCA_049649965.1 Erythrobacter sp. | reverse complement strand
GGCTGGACCTGCAGGCACAGGCCGCGGCAGGCAATGCGGCGCGGGCCGAGGGGCTGCTGATCGCCTTCGCCACCCGCCGCGCGGTGGAGCGCGGGGCGGAGCTGGGCTATCTCGCCGACCAGTTGCGGCTGCGTTTCGGCGACCAGTGGCCCAATGCGGTGCGCACCGTCATCAGCTTCGCACGCGACCCGATCCGTATCGACAACCTCACCGCCCGGCTCGACGGGCTCGGTCCGCAACTGGTCGAGCGTGACGAGGGGATCAGCTGGGACCTCATTCAGACCGAACTGGCCAACCTGTTCGTCATCCGCCGCGAAAGTACGCCTTCGCCGCAGCCCGAACAGCGCCTGCAGCGGGCGCGCATCGCGCTCGAACAGGGGCGTTACCAGAACGCGATCGACGAAATCCGCAACCTTCCCGGCGCGGACGAGGCGGAAAGCTGGATCACCGATGCCGAGCGTTATCGCGACGCGATGCAGGCGCTCGAGGTGATCGAGACCGCCGCCGTGCTCGATCAGCGCGGGGTGCGCGATGGTGCGGGCAATGTCGTGCGCCAGCTAAGCCCGGTCGACGGCACCGGCAACTAGGCGGCGTCAGGCCTTCAGCAGGTCGGGCAGGTCGCCGGAGACGCCGCGCGCTTCGTCCATGAAGAAGTTCTTGAGCGCGGGCGTCCGTTGCACCGCCGACATGCCGAGGCGCCGCACCGTCGATGCGGTCTTGCCCGGCACGCCGAACAGCCGCGTCAGCCCGTCGGTCGCCAGCGCGACCATGAAGCAGTCGAGCCCGCGCCAGGTCTCGTAACGCTCAAGCGTTTGCGAATCGCCCGGATCGAGGCCGATGCGCGCGCCATCGCGCAGCACCTCGACCAGCGCGCCCACATCGCGCAGGCCAAGGTTGAGGCCCTGTCCCGCGATCGGGTGGATACCGTGCGCCGCATCGCCGACAAGCGCCAGCCGCTCCGCCGTGATTTTCGCGGTGTGATGAAAGCCGAGCGGCCAGGCCGAACGCGCGCCGACGCTCGTCACCGTGCCGAGCACGTCGCCCATGCGCTTCTGCACCTCGGCGAGGAAGGCACGGTCGCCAAGCTTCGTCACCGCATCGCCGTCCTTTTCATCGACCGTCCAGACCAGCGAGGAACGGTGCGTCCCGTCGGCATCGTCGTTCATCGGCAGGAGGGCGAATGGGCCGGCGGGGTAGAAGATTTCCCACGCCACGTTGTGATGGGGCTTCGAATGGGTGAGCCCGGCGATGATCGCGCGGTGGCGGTAATCCCACTTGGCGATGGTGATGCCCGCTTCCTCGCGCGTGGGGGAATTGCGTCCCTCGGCGGCGACCATCAGGCGGCCTTTCAGCTTGCGGCCGTCCTCCAGCACCGCCGCGACGCCGAACTGGCTGCGCTGGCGCTCGGCGATTTCGGCTTTCGCCACCCAGTTGATGCGCGGTTCGTCCTCGGCCGCTTCGAACAGGGCAAGGCGCAGGCGGCGATTGGGGAACATCCGGCCCAGCGTGCCTTCGCCAGGGTCCGGGGCGAAGTCGAGGCGGCCGGGCTTGTTCTGATCGGTGACCGCGATGCTGGCGATGTCGCAGGCGAACGGTTCGAGCCGCTCGGCAATGCCGATATTCTCGAACAGGTGCCAGCTCGCGGTGGAGATCGCGGTGGCGCGGTCGTCGAACCCCTCGGCCGTCAGGTCGGCGGGGTCCGCCCGGTCGACGACATGGCTGGTCAGACCCTGTTTGGCGGCGGCGAGCGCCAGCGTCATGCCGACCAGCCCCCCGCCAAGGATCAGGAGGTCGCGCGTTTCGGTGTCCGCTTCGTTCATGCGCTTGCCTGTAGCCCTTTTCCCGTCTTTGCCGAACCCCATCTGGGCGGCTAGGTCCGCTCCTACTTTGACACCGCGATACGAGGCAAGCCAAGAGGCCATGGATTTCGCCGCAACCCGCATTGCACGACGTTCACCGGCGAGCGCATGGACGAAGGCGCTTCTGTTCGCGCTTGCCGGGCTGCTGTTCGCGGTCAACCTGGCGGCGCAGGCGCCCGAGCGCGCGGCGCGCAGTGGCGACGAGAACATCGCGGTCCAGCTCTATGCCGACGGGATGCCGCGTGCGGGCGAGGAATGGATGCTGGCGCTGCGGTTCCGCCCGCGCGGGGACGAGTGGCACGGCTACTGGTCGAACCCCGGCGATGCGGGCCTCGGCATGCGGCTGGAGCTCGACCTGCCGGAGGGGTGGGAGGTTGGCGAACCGCTCTACCCCGTGCCGCACACGCTGACGATCGCGGGCCTGATGAACCACATCTACGAAGGCGATTACGCGGTGCTGGTCCCGGTCGGCGTGCCGGAGGATGCGGTCGTAGAGACGCTGCCGCGCGTCTCCGGCTTCGTCGAATACCTCGCCTGCACCGACACGATCTGCGTGCCGCAGGACGCGGTGCTGGAGGCGCGGCAGGGCGGCGATTTCGCGCGGTGGCGAGCCGAAATTGCGCCGCTGCTGGATGCGACCGCAGCCTTCGCGATCGAGGACGACGCATTGCGCGTGGCGATACCGCTACCGGAAAGCGTTGCGCTGTCGGACCCGCACGTGTTCGTGGAGAGCGCCCGGCTGGTCGATTACGGCGGCGCGCAGGTCTTTCGCCGGACGGGCGACACCTTGGTCGCGGAACTGCCCCTCGATAAAAGCGTCGCGGACGAACCGGACACTGTCGAAGGCATCTTCGCCTTTGCGGAAGGGACCGGCGTGCGGTTCGTCGCACAGCCGGGTGCGGTTCCGTCCGGCGGCGAACTCGTTGCCTCGCCCGCGTCGCGAGACATTCCGCCGCTGTGGACCCTCGCGCTCGGCGCGCTGATGGGCGGGCTGATCCTCAATGTCATGCCCTGCGTCTTCCCGATCCTCAGCCTGAAGGCGTTGTCTCTGGTGCGCGCCGGGGGAGGGGAAGCGCAGGCTCGGCGCGAGGGCGTGGCCTATACTGCCGGGGTCGTGCTCGCCTGCCTCGCGCTCGGCGCGATCATGCTCGCCCTGCGCGCCGGGGGCGAGCAGGTCGGATGGGCCTTCCAGTTGCAGGAGCCGAGCGTGGTCGTCGCGCTGCTGCTGCTGGCGAGCGCCATCACCGCCAACC
>JBARZK010000036.1:0-2013 GCA_049649965.1 Erythrobacter sp. | reverse complement strand
GACCTGGTCCGCGCCTTCCGCCTTCAACTCGTCGGCAAAGCCTTCGCCCAGTTCCTCGTCGGCGAGGTCCATCTTGTTGAGAGCGACGAGGCGCGGCTTGCCTTCCAGTCCCTCTCCATAGGCGGCAAGTTCCTCTTCGACCGTGCGCATCGCGGCTGCGGGATCGTCGCCGGCGATGTCGATGAGGTGAATGAGCACGCGGCAGCGCTCGATATGGCCCAGGAATCGGTCGCCGATCCCCGCCCCTTCCGCCGCGCCGGAAATCAACCCGGGAATGTCGGCGAGCACGAATTCGCGCCCCTTGTGCTGCACGACGCCCAGCTTCGGAACCAGCGTGGTGAAGGCATAGTCCCCGACCTTTGCCCGCGCGTTGGAGACCGCGTTGATAAAAGTCGACTTGCCCGCATTGGGGAGGCCAATAAGGCCCACGTCGGCAAGCAGCTTGAGCCGCAGCCACACCCACATTTCCTCGCCCGGCTCGCCCGGCTGGTGCTGGCGGGGCGCACGATTGGTCGCGGACTTGTAGGAGGCATTGCCGCGCCCGCCCCGCCCGCCTTCGAGGAAGGTGACGCGCTGGCCGATCTCGGTGAAATCGGCGAGCACCTCTTCCTTGTCCTCGGACAGGACCTGCGTGCCCACCGGCACCTCGATCACGAGGTCGCTGGCGCCGGCGCCTGTGCGGTTCTTGCCCTGCCCGTGGTTCCCGCGCTTCGCCTTGAAATGCTGGGCGTAGCGAAAGTCGATCAGGGTGTTGAGGCCCTGCACCGCCTCGAACACGATGTCGCCGCCCTTGCCGCCATTGCCGCCGTCGGGGCCGCCGAACTCGACATAGGCTTCGCGCCGGAAGCTTACCGCTCCCGGGCCGCCCGCGCCGGATTTGAGATAGATCTTGGCCTGGTCGAGAAAATGCATGGGGCTGCACCTATGCCTTTGCTCGGGTTTTGGCGAGGGTTTAGGCGCTTCGGAACGCGGCTCTTCGGACAGCCCGAAAGCGAACCCGCGCGAACGACCGCAGGGGCGAGGCAGGCCGGATTGCCGGAAAAGACCTGGTGGAGCCGAGCGGAATCGAACCGCTGACCTCGTCATTGCGAACGACGCGCTCTCCCAACTGAGCTACGGCCCCGTTCCAGGCAGGCGGGCGCTTTAGCGTGAAGGATTTCACGCCGCAACCCGGGAAATCACGGCACTACTGCGGCTCGTTCGCCTGTGCGTCCTCTTCCATCCTGTCGCGCGAGACCGGCTCTACGACAGGTTGCGAGACCGTGCTCTCCGGCACCGGCACGACCGGCACGTTCACGCCCGTGTCGGGATCGCTCACCGTTTCGCCCGGCGTGACCGGATCGGCCAGCGTCGAGGCGGGATCGTCGCCGACACTGGGCACTCTCCCGTTCGCACGCGCCGCCTGCACCGCGACCCAGCCTGGCTGCGTTGCGCCGTAGAGTTCGCCCCATTTCCGGTCCCATTCGGCGGACATCTGCTGGTACTGCTCGTATTCCTCGAAGAACACCTCGAAAGGCTCCTCGAGCAGCGCGAAATTGTCGCGCGCGAAGGCTGCGGGATCGGTCGGCGGTGCAGCCAGTGCGCGGTTCGAAATGTCGAGCGCGGCGCGGCAGAAGCGGGCGCGCGCCGGTGGAAGCGCGAAGAAATTGTAGACCGCGGTCATCTGATCTTCGCGTGCGAGCATGCCGTCGCGCTGCGTGTCGGCCGCTTGCGTGTACTCGCGGTCGATCCGCTGGTTCACGCGCCGCAACTCATCCTTGTTATCGGCAATGAACGCGCCATAGGCTTCGGTGATCGGCTCGTAGATCGGATCGGTGCAATTGAGCGCCGCGACGTTCCAGGCTGAGCGGAAATGCCACAATTCCTCGTCCCGCGAGATACCGCGATTGATCGTCTGGCGCTGGCCCAGGAAATTCTTGTCCGGAATGCCCATGACATAGGCCGCGCCGTTCGGCGGAAGCGGGCGATAGGGCACCGTTTCGACCGGGGGAGGAGGCGGAGGCGGCGGAGGCG
>JBARZK010000035.1:0-33372 GCA_049649965.1 Erythrobacter sp. | reverse complement strand
ATATGAATGAGGGTTCGATGCTCGAGGGAAAACGGGCGCTGGTAACGGGATCGACGTCGGGGATCGGCCTCGCGATCGCGCGGGCCTTGCGCGCGGAGGGTGCGGATATCGTCCTCAACGGCCTTGGCGAAAAGGACGAGATCGACAAGCTCGCAGCCGAACTCGATGCCGATTACAACGGCGCGAACCTGCTCGATCCCGCCGCCATCAAGGAAATGATGCGCGAGGCCGGACCGATCGACATCCTCGTGAACAATGCCGGGATGCAGCACGTCGCGCCGGTCGAGGATTTTCCCCCGGCAAAATGGGATGCGGTGATCGCGCTCAACCTGACCGCAACGTTTCACACCACCCGGCTCGCCGTTCCTCACATGAAGGCGAAGGGCTGGGGGCGTATCATCAACACCGCCTCCGCCCATTCGGTAACCGCTTCCCCGTTCAAGAGCGCCTACAACGCCAGCAAGCATGCTGTCGCCGGGTTCACCAAGACGATCGCTCTCGAACTGGCGCAAAGCGGCGTGACGGCAAACTGCATCAGTCCCGGCTATGTCTGGACCCCCTTGATCGAAGGCCAGATACCCGACACGATGAAAGCCCGAGGCCTTACCCGCGAGGAAGTCATCAACGACGTGCTGCTGGCGAAGCAGCCGACCAAGAAATTCGTCCAGCCGGAAGAGATCGGGGCGCTCGCCGTGTTCCTGTGCCGCGAAGAAGCGGGCAACGTCACCGGCGCGAACTGGGCGATCGATGGAGGCTGGACGGCCGAATGACCGGCGCGCGGCGCCTTTTCCCTGCCCTGTTGACCGTGCTTGCCTTCGGGTTGGCGCTGGGCGGCTGTGCGAGCGTTCCGCTTTCGCCTCTCGCACCGAGCGAACGTGACGCGATCGGCCAGCGTCTTTCGCAGGATATCGCGGTGCTGGCGAGCGACGCATTCGGCGGCCGCAAGCCCGGAACGCCGGGAGAGGCGCTTACGCTCGACTACATCGAGAACGGCCTTGGCGAAGCAGGCGTGCAACCCGGCACCAACATTCCCGGCAGCCCTTGGCGCGCGCCCGTCCCCCTGATCGGCGCGACTCCGCAACCCGGGACCCTCGGGATAGCACGGGGGAAGCGCGAGACGACCCTGAAGGGCGAGGACCTTGCGTTCTTTGTCAGGGAAAGCCGCACGCTGATCGCCGAAACCGAAATGCTGTTCGTGGGCCATCGAACGGATGTTCCGAGGGAACTGGCCATGGGCCGGGTCGTCGTCATGCTGAACGGTGCGCAGAGCGCTCCACGTCGCCAGGCCCTGTTCGAACTCGATCCCGCAGCCATCGTGACCGTAACCGAAGATCCCGAGGATATCCGCCAGCTCCAGCGCTCCTATGGCGAGGAAGCGTTGCTGCTGGCCAGCGGCAACGCAGGTGCAGCGATGGCCATAGCGAGCGATGCGGGGATGGCCCGCGCGCTGGGCGAGGACAGGTGGCGCAAATTGCGCGAGGCGGCACGCGAGGACGGGTTCGAACCGGTCGTGCTGGAAGCGCTAGCGAGCATCGATGCAGGGACACGGCGCCGGGAATTCGTCAGCAACAACATTATCGGCCTTTTGCCCGGCACAAGGCCCGAGGCCGGCTCGATCCTTCTGTTGGCACATTGGGACCACCTGGGCGAATGCGAACCGGACTCGTTCGTCGACCGGGTGTGCAACGGTGCGGTGGACAATGCCAGCGGCGTCGCCTCGATGCTCGAACTCGCCCGCAGGCTTGCCGCGACCGGTCCGTATGACCGCAACATCTACTTTCTCGCCACGACTGCGGAGGAATCAGGCCTGCTCGGCGCCAAGGCTTTCGTTGCGGAACCCCCCGAACCGCTCGACACCTTCGTTGCGGCGTTCAACTTCGACACCGTCGCGCTCGCGCCCCAAGGCAGTCCGGTGGGTTTCGTAGGGGAAGGGCGCACACCGCTCGATGCCATCGTGCTTGAGGCGATCGCCGCGACCGGACGCCGGATCGGCGGGCGCGAATTCGCCGAAAGCTTCGTCCAGCGGCAGGACAGCTGGGCCTTGCTACAGGGCGGCGTACCGGCCGTGTTCCTGTCCTCCGCCTTCGGAACGCCGGATCTCGCCTGGCCCTACCTTGAGCGCGACTATCACCGTGTTTCCGACAACGCGGACAAGGTCGAGCTGGGCGGGGCGATCGACGATTTGCTCCTGCACGAGACCCTGGTGCGAAAATTCGCCAGCGTCGAAGGCTATAGCCCTCCTGTTCGCGCCGAAAGCGGGGCACCGGGCGTTGCGGGCGAGGACTGAGTACCTGCGGCCCTAGCGCGGAAGGTGCAGAGACCCTACATCGCGCTGCACCCTCGCGAACGAATCGCGCATCGCCGGCCTTTGCCGCGCGATCCGGTCGCCCGCCACGTGTATCAATCGAAAGCCGCAATCTGATGGACATACCCCTCGGCCTTACCTTCGACGACGTATTGCTTCGCCCTGCCCAGAGCGAGGTGCTGCCGAGCATGGCCGACACCCGGACGCGCCTGACGCGCGCGATCTCGCTCAATATCCCGCTGCTTTCCGCCGCGATGGATACCGTGACAGAGGCGGACATGGCGATCTGCATGGCGCAGCTGGGCGGTATTGGCGTGCTGCATCGCAACCTGGAGATCGACGAACAGTGCACTGCGGTGCGCGCTGTGAAGCGCTATGAAAGTGGCATGGTCGTCAATCCGATCACCATCGGACCCGACGCGCGACTTGGCGATGCGCAGGAACTCATGGCGCAGCATCGCATCAGCGGCATCCCGGTGACCGACAGCAACGGCAAATTGTGCGGCATCCTGACCAATCGCGACGTGCGTTTTGCCGACAATCCGGGACAGCCGGTGCGCGAGCTGATGACCACCGAAAACCTCGCCACCGTTCCGCTGGGCACCGGGCAGGAAGAGGCGCGCCGCCTGTTGCACCAGCGCCGGATCGAGAAGCTGCTGGTGGTCGACGACGATTATCGCTGCATCGGCCTCATCACGGTCAAGGATATCGAGAAGGCGGTCACCTATCCCAATGCGACCAAGGACGCAGCGGGCAGGCTCCGCGTCGCGGCAGCGACCACCGTGGGCGACAAGGGTTACGAGCGGACCGAGGCGCTGATCGATGCCGAAGTCGACGTGATCATCATCGACACCGCTCACGGTCATAACCGCGACGTCGCCCGCGCGGTCGAGCGGGTGAAGGGGCTGTCGAACTCGGTCCAGGTCATCGCCGGCAACGTCGCCACCGCCGAAGCGACCCGTGCGCTGATCGATGCCGGTGCCGATGCGGTGAAGGTCGGGATCGGTCCCGGCTCCATCTGCACCACGCGCGTCGTCGCGGGCGTCGGTGTGCCGCAATTGACGGCGGTGATGGACAGCGCAGCGGAAGCGGCGAAGTCCGATGTGCCGGTGATCGCCGATGGGGGTCTTCGCACCTCCGGCGATGCGGCCAAGGCGCTGGCCGCCGGGGCATCCAGCGTGATGGTCGGTTCGATGCTCGCGGGAACGGCGGAAGCTCCGGGCGAGGTGTTTCTCTACCAGGGGCGCAGCTACAAGGCCTATCGCGGAATGGGCAGCGTCAGCGCGATGGCGCGGGGCAGCGCCGATCGCTATTTCCAGCAGGACGTTTCCGCGATGAAGCTCGTGCCCGAAGGGATCGAGGGCCAGGTCCCGTTCAAGGGGCAGGCGGCGGATATCGTCCACCAGCTGGTCGGCGGGGTGAAGGCGGCGATGGGCTATACTGGTGCCTCGACGATCCGCGACCTGCAGGAACGCGCCCAGTTCGTGCGGATCACCAATGCAGGACTTTCCGAAAGCCATGTTCACGACGTGGCGATCACTCGCGAAGCGCCGAATTATCCGACGCGCTGATAGCCGCGAAAGGCGCACGAGATGACGCCCCCGGCACGCACGCAGGCCGCGATCGAACTGCTCGATGCGATCATCGACGCCGCGCGGGCGAAGGGTGCGCCCGCCGATCGACTGATCGCAGATTACTTCCGCACCCGCCGCTATGCCGGGTCGAAGGATCGGCGCGCCGTTCGCGAACTCGTCTATCGCGCCATCCGGCTGTGCGGCCCCGTGCCCGCACGCGGGCGGGCTGCCATGCATGCCTTGTCGATAGCGGACCCCGACCTCGCGCCCTTGTTCGACGGTTCGCCGCACGGACCCGAACCCTTGGTCGTGGACGAATTGCCGGCTCCGACCGGAATCGCGCCCAAATGGCTGGTGGAGCGGCTGGCGAAATCCGGCATCGCACGAGACGAAGCGAAAGCGCTGCTCGAACGCGCACCGCTGGACCTGCGGGTCAATTCCCTGAAGGCCAGCCGCGATACGATCGAGCTACCCGAACAGGGTTCGCCGCTGTCGACGCCGCAAGGACTACGAATGCCGACCGGGCTACCTGTCGAAAACTGGCCGGCCTACCGCGATGGACTGATTGAGGTTCAGGACCTCGGCAGCCAGTGGGCCTGTGAAGCGGTCGCACCGCAGGCGGGCGAAACGATTGTCGATCTGTGCGCGGGCGCGGGCGGCAAAACGCTCGCGCTGGCGGCGGCAACCGGCAATGAGGCGCAGATAATCGCCGCCGATACCGATGCGCGGCGGCTGGGCAATCTTCGCCCCCGTGCGCAGAAGGCCGGGGCGCAGATCGCCGAAACGATCCTGCTCAACCCCGGGAAAGAAGCCGAAGGGCTGTCGACCCTTTCCGGCAAGGCGGACCGGGTGCTGATCGACGCGCCGTGTTCGGGGACCGGGACCTGGCGGCGAAATCCCGAGAGCCGCTGGCGCCTCGATCCTGCCGAACTCAAGCGATTGACCAAGCTGCAGGACCATGTCCTCGATACCGGCGCAGCTCTCGTGCGACCCGGTGGCCGCCTGATCTACGTCACGTGTTCGCTCCTCAACGAAGAGGGCGCGAATCGGTTCGATTCGTTCCTGTCGCGCCACGAAGGATGGCAAGCCGAACCCGTGCCGATCGCGCCGGGCACACCGCGGGGGATGGGTGTTCGGCTGACCCCGTATCGCGACGGGACGGACGGGTTTTTTATCGCCATCGCCCGGGCGCCGTGTTAGCTTCGGAGACTATGCCAAGACCTTCCGAGTCCAGGCCTTCCCCGTCCCAGCCGTTCCAATCCCGGCTGGCAAATCTCAAGGAGCCACTCATGCGATTCGCGCCTCCCGCTCTTGCGCTGTCCCTGTTTCTTGCCGTTACGGCGAGCGTGGCGAGCGCCGACGAGCCTGAGGCGGACCCGCGCGCCGCGCGCCTTCTGGTGCAGGGTGAGGCCGCGCTGGAGGCGGGTAATACGCAAGCGGCGATCGACGCATTCGAGGCAGCGCTGGTGGTCGATCCAGCATTTACCCCCACGTTCCTGCGCCTTGCCGAGGCGGCGCGGGCCGATGGATTGCAGGGCAAGGCGATCCGCTATTATCGCGAGGCGCTGACCCGCGACCCGGACAACTACGCCGCGATTTCGGGCGAGGGCGAAGCACTGGTCGAGCGTGGAGCACTGGAGAAGGCGCAGCGCAACCTTGCCCGGCTCGAAAGCCTGTGCGGCTCCTCCTGCCCCGAGACCGTCGCTCTCCAGGCAACGATCGCCGACGGACCGCCGCAACGCCTTGCGGTGGAATCGCCGGAGGACGGCCCGGCAAGCAATTGAGCAGCCGGCGGCCTAGATAAGGTCGCGAAATTCCGCGACCAGGGCGGCGTAGACTTCGCGTTTGAAGGGTACGATGAGTTCGGGCAATTGCCCGGGTTCGACCCATCGATAGTCCGAAAACTCCGGATGCTCATGCGCATTCAGGTCGATATCGGCATCGGTGCCAAGGAACCGGCCCAGAAACCAGTTCTGCTCCTGCCCGCGATAGCTTCCGCCCCATACCTTGCCCTGAAGCTCTGGCGGCAGATCGTACCGATAAGCCTTTGACGCGCGCGCTATGATCTCGACGTGCTTCGCCTCGATCCCCGTTTCCTCGTGCAGTTCGCGCAAGGCGGCGGTTTCCTTGTCCTCTCCCGGATCGATGCCGCCCTGGGGC
This sequence comes from Erythrobacter sp., assembly GCA_049649965.1. GTDB lineage: Bacteria > Pseudomonadota > Alphaproteobacteria > Sphingomonadales > Sphingomonadaceae > Erythrobacter. Next base: position 27,333 of record JBARZK010000035.1, on the reverse strand, counting down.
ATCTGCCATGAACCGAGAATCTGCTTGCCGATGCGCTGGCCGACGAGGACCTTGCCCTCGCTATTGGCGAGCATGAAGCCCGCACAGGGACGATAGCCGAGTTCGCCTTCGGACTTGCTCATCGTGCCGCTCCCTTCTCCAGCATGAATTTCATCGCCGCGACGACCCGCTTCAGATCGGCCTGCGTGCTCGGCACCGCCTGGCGCAGGTTGGTGAAGCTGTGGGTGACGCCCTTCATCTCCAGGAAGACGAAATCGGCGCCCGCATCCGCCAGCACCTTCGCGTAATCCCGCCCGGAATCGCGGATCGGATCGAGGCTTGCGGTGACGAGTACGGTCGGCGGCGCCGCCGAATGATCGCCAAGGATCGGAAACCCGCGAGGGTCGCCGCGATCCGCGCCATACGCCTCGTCGAAGAACTCGATTCCCGTTTTCGTCAGAACGTAACCGTCGTCGAACTGTTCGAGACTTGCGGAGCCCAACGCATCGCTCGCCAGCGGAAAGACCGGTACTTGCAGGAGGACCGGAGCATCCGCCGGGTCCGCTGCGAGTTGCTGCCCGACGACGATGGTGGCCGTGCCACCTGCGCTATCCCCGATGGTGACGATACCGTCGGCCTTGCGTCCAAGCTCGGAAGGAGAAGAGGCGACCCAGCGCGTGGCCGCCTCGCAATCCTCGATCGCGGCGGGGAAGGGGTTTTCCGGCGCGCGCCGGTAATCGACCGCGACGACCGGCAGGTCCATGTGCGCGGCGATTTCGGTGCACAGGGCGTTGTGCGTTTCGAGATCGCCGATGACGAAGCCGCCGCCATGGAAGAACACGATGACCGGTCCGGGTTCGCGGTCGGCTTTCGTATCGTAGAGACGCAGGGGAATGTCGCCTGCCGGACCGGGGCACGAAAGGTCGCGGATCACCTCGAGTTCGCGTGCGGGGCGGTCGGCCATCGCATGCAAAGCGGTGTAGGACTCTCGCGCTTCGGCCAGCGTCATATCGCTGATGGCCGGGCCTTCCATCGACGCCAGCGCATCGAGGAATTTCTTCATGTCGTCGCGAATGTAAGGGGAGTTGTTCAAATCTTTCGCCTTTGTCGTACAATATTGGTCTCTGGCGATAGTCGCGGTGCGTGCACAATTCCACCCGGCTTTGACGCCGCGTCGCGCCTGCGCCATGGGCCATCGAAATGGACAACCTTACTCACAGTCTGGTCGGCGCGCTTATCGGGCAGGCCGGGCTCAAGACGAAGACGGGCCTGGCGATGCCCGCGCTCATCATCGGCGCGAACCTGCCCGACGTGGATGCGGCGTGCTTCTTCTGGTTGGAGGGAGCCGAGCATCTCGGCTTTCGTCGCGGCATAACGCATGGACCGATCGCGTTGGTGGTCCTGCCCTTGATCCTCGCCGGTTTGCTGTGGGGCTGGGATAGCTGGCAGCAACGCCGTGGCAAACGACCGGAAGGGCGCCTGCCGGTCCGTTTCGGCTGGCTGTACGCGCTGAGCCTGATCGGTTGTCTTACCCACCCGGCGCTCGATTGGTTGAATGTCTATGGCATTCGCCTCCTCGAACCGTTCTCGTCGCGGTGGTTCTACGGCGATACCCTTTTCATCATCGATGTCTGGCTCTGGGCGCTGCTGATCGTGAGCGTCTGGCGATCGGCCCGCATCGAGAAGCGCAGCGGCGAATGGCGTCGGGCGGCGAGGACGGGGCTCGCTCTGGCACTCGTCTATATCGGTCTGAACGGCGCGATCACGGCGTTCGATTACCGTGCTGGAGGGATGAGCCGCGAACCTTATCCCGCGCGGTATATCAGCTCGCCGGTTCCCCTGGCATTCTGGCAGCGCGAGGAGATCGCGCAGCTATGGAACGACCGCTGGATATCGAGCGAGTGGGAGGGGATGGAATTCGGCTACGGCTATAACCATTCGCGCGGAGTGCAGTGCGTCCTGCCCGATCTGGCAGCCAAGCGCGAAAGCAACCCGCAGCTCGACGCCTTTCTCGTATGGTCGCGAGCGCCATTTGCGGAGCGGGCCGAGGACGGTTCGATAGTCCTGCGCGACGCGCGCTTCTACGATCCACGCGCCCGGGACCGGTTCAGCGTCGCACTGCCCGATGTTCGGTGCAAGGAACTGGTTTCCGGCTGACGCGCTTTTCGAGGCATGAGCGACCCGCAAATCGTCTGGCTTCGGCGCGACCTGCGCATGGCCGACAACCCCGCCCTTTATCATGCAGCCCAAGCCGGACCCGTCGTCGCGGTCTATGTTCTCGACGACGAGGCACCCGGCCGCCACAAGCTTGGCGGAGCATCGCGATGGTGGCTTCACCACTCGCTTGAGAGCCTGTCCAGGAGCCTCGGCCAACGCAATGCCAGCCTGATACTTCGCCGCGGCGACGCTGTTGAAGAACTGACGGCGGTGGCGAACGCGGTTAGGGCGAAAACCGTCCACGCCAATCGCCACTACGAACCGTGGTGGCGACGCGCGCAAGGCGATCTTGCCGACGAGCTCGACCTCGAACTGTATGATGGCAATTACCTGTTCCCGCCAGGATACGTGACGACAGGCTCGGGTAGTCCGTACAAGATTTTCACCCCCTTCCTTCGCGCGGTCCGCAGCGAATTTCCACCGCGCGACGAACTGCCCGAACCCGAAACGCTGTCTTCGCCTGCTGAATGGCCGGCGAGCGACGAGCTGTCCGACTGGAACCTGTTGCCGACCAAGCCGGACTGGTCGGGCGGGATCGCGGACTTCTGGGACGTGGGCGAAGATGCCGCGCGGCAGCGCCTCGACGAGTGGGAAGAGGACGTTGGCGACTACGAAGACTGCCGCAACCTGCCCAGCGTCGATGGATCCTCACGGATGTCGCCGCATCTCCACCATGGCGAGATCACGCCGGTGCAGATCTGGCATCGTTTCAAGCGCATGCGTTCGGAAGGCTGGCAAAGCTACGAATCCGAACTGGTCTGGCGCGATTTTGCCCAGAACGTCATCTGCCAGTTCCCCGGATACGGGAAGGAGAACTATCGCGACGACTACGACGATCTGGAATGGCGCGATCCCGACAGCGACGAGGACGCGGCACAAGATTTGAAGCGCTGGCAGCAGGGGCGCACCGGCTATCCGATCGTGGATGCCGGGATGCGGCAATTGTGGAACCGCGGCTGGATGCACAACCGGGTGCGCATGATTACCGCTAGCTTCCTGATCAAGCACCTGCTGATCGATTGGAGGCGTGGCGAACAATGGTTCTGGGACTGCCTCGTCGATGGCGATTACGGATCGAACTCGGTCAATTGGCAATGGAACTCCGGCACCGGTGTCGACTCGAACATGTTCAGCCGGATCATGGCGCCGCTTACGCAGTCGGAAAAGTTCGACGCGGCCGGCTACATCCGCGAGTACGTGCCCGAACTTGCGGACCTCGACGCACCGGCCATCCACGATCCCGAAGAGCACGATTGCCTGCCCGACGACTATCCGCCCAAGATCATCGCGCACAAGGCAGGCCGGGAACGCGCGCTCGAAGCCTATCGGGCGATGAAGAACGGTTGAGGCGCGCGCGTCCCGCGACTATCGGAGCGGCATGACTGCGAGGGGCGTTAGAGGCGATCGGTTGTTGACGGTGGGCGAACGCTTCGCCGCGGATCCGGGATTCGTCTCCCGCCTGGTCGCGCCGGGTTTTCGCACGGTGCTCGACCGGATCGATGCCGGGCTGGAAACCGGCTCGCTGCTCGCGCACCTTCCCGATGGAACGACGCGGATGCTCGGCGCGCGCAAGCCGGGCTTCGATGTGGAGGTGTGGCTGCGCGACTGGCGCGCTTTGCTGCGACTGGCGACCGGTGGCTCGATCGGCTGGTTCCAGGCTTGGGAAGCGGGGGAGTGGGAAGCGGACGACAAGGTCATGCTGTTCGCCCTGTTCACGGCCAACGCCCGGACGCTCGGCGGTACGGCGCGCAGTTCGGGTCCGGCGCGCTGGCTTTCGCGGGTCGCCCACCGCTTCAACCGCAACAGCCGCAAGGGCGCTCGGCGCAATATCTCCGCGCATTACGACCTCGGCAACGATTTCTACGCCGCGTGGCTCGATCCCGCCATGAGCTATTCCAGCGCACTCGACATCGCCGATGATGGGCTGGCGGATGGGCTGGAGGCCGCGCAGAACCGGAAGATGGATGCGATCGCCGAGCGGCTTGGCTCTGCTCGCTCCGTGCTGGAGATCGGCTGCGGCTGGGGTGCGCTGGCGAACCGTTTGGCGCGCGACGGCGCCGATGTGACGGCTATCAGCCTGTCGGCCGAGCAATTGCGCTGGGCGCGCGAGCGGCACGGACCCGGCATCGATTTCGTCCTTAGCGATTACCGCGACGTGTCCGGCCAGTACGACGCCGTCGCCAGTGTGGAGATGGTGGAGGCACTGGGACGCGAGAACTGGCCGGTTTTCATGGACTGTGTCGCCCGTGCCCTCGCGCCGGGCGGGCGGGCTGCGATCCAGTACATTTCCATGGCGGACGACCTGTTCGAGACATACGCCACCTCGGTCGATTTCATCCAGGCCTATGTCTTTCCGGGCGGTCTGCTCATCAAGTCCAGCGAGTTCCGCAAGCTCGCGGAAAAGCGTGGCCTCGCCTGGCGCGACGAAGTGCGCTTTGGTCAGGACTACGCACAAACGCTCAAAATATGGCGCGCCGCGTTCGACGATGCGGTGCGCGGTGGGCACCTGCCGGACGGTTTCGATCAGCGCTTCATCCGGTTGTGGAATTACTACCTGTCCTATTGCGAGGGCGGGTTTCGTTCGGGATTAATCGACGTTCATCAGGTCACACTGGTGAAGGACTAGAGGGGAAAACTGCGTGGTATCCAATTTCGCAATCAAACAGGCCGGTGGGTCCGTACTGGCTCTGACGGCTTCTCTTTCGCTGGCGGCGTGCAGCTTCACCGCGGCGGATGGCGTCGAGACCGCTACCACGCCGCGTGCGCCGGTCGAACTGACCCAGTCGCCGACCCGTGCGCCGTCCGACCTGCAGGTCCTGTTCTGGAACGATGAACAGCGCTCGGCGCGGTTTCGCGAGATGGAAAATTGGTTCGCGGGGCACGAGGTCCCGCCTGCCACGACGCCGCGACCGCTGCCGGAAGGCGCTCCCCTGCCGGCGTCGCTGGCCCGGGACATCCGCGAGGCGATGCGCGACACCAACGCCGCCGGGGTGATGGTCTGGCAGGACGGCGCCGTTCGGTTCGAGGATTATGCGCTCGGCTTCGGGCCGGAGCAGCGCTGGACCAGCTTTTCGGTCGCCAAGAGCATGACCTCGACGCTGCTCGGCGCGGCCGTCGCGGACGGGTTCATTTCCGATCTCGACGATCCGGTCACGCGCTACGTCCCCGGACTGGCGGGATCGGCGTATGAGGGCGTCACGGTTCGCCAGCTCGCGACGATGACCAGCGGCGTGGCGTGGAACGAGGACTATTCCGACCCCGAAAGCGACGTCGCGCAGACGCAGGAGTTCGTCATCGAATACGGCGACAACGCGATCGTCGAGCAGATGAAGGCCCTGCCGCGCGAGGCCGAACCGGGGGAGAAGTGGGTCTACAAGACCGGCGAGACCAACCTTCTGGGCTTGCTCGTGGAAAACGCCGTGGGCTTGCCGCTCGCCCATTACGCGCAGGAGAACCTCGTCGAGCCGGCGGGATTTGCCGGGCCGATGTTCTGGATGGTCGATCCGCGTGGCGGCAATATCGGCGGGTGTTGCCTGTCGCTTTCGCTGGCCGACTACACCAGGATGGGCGTATTCGCGCTGCAGGGCGGGGGCAATGTCGTGCCCGAAGACTGGTTTGCGCAAGCCGGCGATTCGCAGGTCGATTTCGGCACCAGCGGCTTTGGGTATGGCTACCAGTGGTGGACCTATCCTGGCGCATACGGCGCGCAGGGCATTTTCGGGCAGTCGATCACCATCGTGCCCGAAGCCGACACGGTGGTCGCGATCGTCAGCAACTGGCCGCGCGCCACCAGCAATGACAACCGCAACCGCTGGCGCGACCTGGTTGGGCGCATCGCCGAGGCCGATTGAGCCTGACACCTTTCCAACCCGTTTTGCGCATGTGCGCGGCGGGAAGGGCGGGGCAAGGGCGGTGTTGCGTGCACCGCCCTACGGCAACGGACCGGTCGTGGAAAAGCGCGGGCGAAACCCGGCCCGCGCTCTCGACCTTCGCGCCCTACGCCATCGGGCGATAGACGCCCGTGCTGCTGTAGCGTTGCAGGATGTTGTCGTGGACGATCGGGCTGAGCAGTTCGGAGAACGCGCAGCCGACGATGCAATTGTCCCACCAAACGACCTCGGCCTGAAGCGACTCAAGGCCCGGCAGGGTCAGCCAGCACATCTGGCCGTCGTGCATCCGGTTGATCGACGCGGCCGAAAAGCCGGAGATCGACAAATCGTGCACCACGCTTTGAAAGGCGCGGCCGCCCGAGGCGCGCAAGGTTGCGGGAATAGTCAATTTGGTACGCGGTGAGCAGCGGTCTTCCTGCGCTGCGACATGGTAACGGTGGGTTTCGATAGGCATGGCGTCGCCTCTTTCTCCTGCGGGTTCCGGGTGCAAGCCATTCGCATGGATGATTCGCCCTAATGATTGAGGGTTCACACACGATTGCAGGAGAAGGTTAAGGAACGGGAAACCCGGATCGCGGGAGGCCCCGAAAGGGCTTAATCGACCCGTTCGCGGTGTCCGGTCGAAAAGTCCTCGGTCAACAGCGCAACGATCCGGTCCGCCACGGTTTCGGGCGGCTTGTTGCTGTCGGGATCCTCGCCCGGATAGGCGCGCGCGCGCATCTGCGTGCGGGTGGCGCCGGGATCGAGAAGGGCAACGCGCAAGGGTCCGAGCTTTTCGACTTCGGCGCCGTAGGTCTCGATCAGATTGTCGAACGCCGCCTTGGTGCTACCATAGGCTCCCCAGAACGGGCGCGGATCGGCGCCGACGCTGCTGGTGAGGCCGATCAGCCGGCCGGCCTTGGCGCGGCGCAGAAGCGGATCGAACGCGGCAAGCAGCGCCTGCGTCGCGATCACGTTGGTCATTACGGCTTGCTGGAACTGCTTGGGATCGATCTGGCCGATCGGTGTCAGCTCCGGCAGGTAGGCAGCTGAAATCACGAGGATATCCAGCGTGTCCCAGCGTCCGGCAATCGCGCTCGCCAGCCGGGTGATGGCGTCCGGTTCGGTCAGGTCGAGCGGTGCGATGGTGGAGGTTCCGCCTGCGTCGTGGATCGCATCCTCGACACTTTCTAGGTCCTTCACCTTGCGCGCGACGAGGATCACGTGGGCACCCGCCGCGGCCAGCGCACGCGCGGTCGCCGCGCCGATGCCGCGGCTCGCGCCGGTGATGAGCGCGGTGCGCCCTTGAAGTGGTTTGCTATCGGTCATTGCGTCAGGCAGCCCTGTTGTCCTTGCCGGCATGATCGGCGAACGGAAGTTCGCCATCGCGGCGCTCCTGCTGCGCGAGATCGGTCAGCCGCGTCGGATAGTCTCCGGTGAAGCAGGCGTCGCAGAATTGCGGGCAGGCCGGGTCGCGACCTTCCTTGCCCACCGCGCGGTACAGTCCGTCGATGGAGATGAAGGCGAGGCTGTCGGCCTTGATGAATTCGCGCATCGGCTCAAGCTCCATGCGGGCGGCGAGCAGCTTGGAGCGTTCGGGCGTGTCGACGCCGTAATAGCAGGAATGCGCGGTAGGCGGGCTGGCGACGCGGAAATGCACCTCGCTGGCACCCGCTTCGCGCATCATCTCCACGATCTTGAGGCTGGTGGTGCCGCGCACGATCGAATCGTCGATCAGGACGATTCGCTTGCCTGCGACAAGGCCGCGATTGGCGTTGTGCTTGCGTTTCACGCCAGCATGTCGCGCGCTGTCCGATGGCTGGATGAAGGTGCGCCCGACATAGTGCGAGCGTATGATGCCGAGTTCGAAGGGCAGGCCCGATTCCTGCGCGAAACCGATAGCCGCGGGAACGCCGCTGTCGGGGACCGGCACGACGAGATCGACGTCGCACGGGTTCTCTTTCGCCAGTTCGGCCCCGATTGCCTTGCGCGCTTCGTAGACGCTGTGTCCGGCGAAGTAGCTGTCCGGGCGGCTGAAATAGACATGTTCGAAGATGCAGGGGCGGGGAGGGGGTGTGTTGAACGGGTGCAGGCTCTCGATCTCGCCGGTCAGGCTGACGCGGACCATCTCGCCCGGTTCCACTTCCCGGATGAGCTCGGCACCGACGACGTCGAAAGCGACGGATTCACTTGCAAACAGGATGGCTCCGCCCTTTTCGGGGCCCATCCGGCCCATCACTAGCGGACGCACGCCGAGGGGGTCGCGGCAGGCGATCATCCCTTCGGGCGTCATCACGATCAGCGCGTAGGCGCCCTCTACCAGCCGCAGCGCATCGATCAGCCGGTCCGCCACGGTCGGATAGCGCGACGTGGCGACGAGGTGGATGATGACCTCGGTGTCGGACGTCGACTGGAAGATCGAACCCTTCTGCACCAGGTCCTGTCGCAGCGTCCGGGCGTTGGAGATGTTGCCATTGTGCGCGATGGCGAAGCCGCCGCTGGCAAGCTCGGCATAGAGCGGCTGCACGTTGCGCAGGCCCGCGCCGCCGGTTGTCGAATAGCGTACGTGGCCCGCCGCCATCGTGCCCGGCAGTTCGGCGATTGCATCGGCCTCGGCAAAGTTTTCCGCAACGTGACCCAGCCCGCGGCGCGAGATGAAATCGCGCCCGTCGAAACTGGTGATCCCGACTGCTTCCTGCCCGCGATGCTGGAGTGCGTGAAGGCCCAGGGCCGTTGCTGCCGCCGCGCGCTCGGCGTTGATCGCGCCGAAAACGCCGCATTCCTCGCGCAGCTTGTCACCATCGAGATCGAGGAAGGGGTGCGTGCAATTGCCCGTTCGGGTCCTGCGCCGGGTGTCGGTGTCGTGCGTGTCTGCCATCACCAGTAATGTCCGCTGCGCTGCCCCCGGCCCTGCGAGCCGCTCAATGAAGCTGTTACCGATCGATTACAAGTCACCAATCGGAGAACGAAGGGCGGTTCCGTTCGTGCCCCCGCCGGGTCGTGCAAGGGGGCGTTGTCCATGGCGCAGATGGGTGTGCGGGAGGTTAACCACAAGCGGAAAGTCAAACGCATTGTGCGGCGCGGCGGCGGCCCCTACAGGCCCGGTTCATACAGCCAAACCCAAGGGCGCGGGCACCCCATGCTTTCTCCATTCGAACAGATGATCGCCAAACGGTACCTGTGGCCGGGGAAGGGCGAGGCGTTCATCGCGCTGGTCGCCGGTATTTCCGTGGGCGTGGTGATGTTGTCGGTCGCGATGCTGGTTCTCGTCATGAGCGTCATGGGCGGCTTTCGCACCGAAATGCTCGACAAGTTCGCCGGGTTGAACGGTCACGCGATCATACAGGGCTTTGGCGGCGAGCTGGACGATTGGGAGAACGTGCTCGACCGGGTGCGCGATACCGAGGGCGTCGTCAGCGCCTCCCCGCTGATCGAGCAGCCGCTCCTGGCAAGCTATAACGGCCGGGCCAACGCGATCCTCGTTCGGGGCAACACGGCGGAAGACATCGCCGCGATGGCGGACCAGACGCTGATGGGCGATATCTCCGCCATCCAGCCCGACTCCGGCAAGGTCGCCATCGGGTCGCGGTTGGCGGCGAACATGGGCGCGCGGGTCGGCGACACGATTACTATCATTAATCCGCAGGGCCGCGCCACGCCCTTCGGCACCTCGATCCGGCAGGTTGGGTACGAGGTCGGCGCGATCTTCGAGATCGGGCTGTACGAATTCGACGAGACCTTCGTCATCATGCCGATGTCCGACGCGCAGACGCTGCTGCTGATGGGGGACACCGTCGGCCTGATCGAGGTGACCGTTACCGATCCCGACGAGGTCGGGGAGATACTCGAACCCGTCGAACAATCGCTGGTGGGGCAGGCGGTCATCGCCGACTGGAAGACGATCAACTCGGCCCTGTTCGAGGCGTTGGAGGTCGAGCGGGTGGCGATGTTCTTCGTCCTCAGCTTCATGGTGCTGGTGGCATCCTTCAACATTCTCTCCAGCCTCGTCATGCTGGTGCGCGCCAAGACCCGCGACATCGCGATCATGCGCACCATGGGGGCGACCCGCAAAAGCCTGCTGAAGATCTTCGTGACGACCGGGACCACGATCGGCGCCATCGGCACGATCACCGGCCTCGTGCTCGGCTTCCTGCTGCTGGCGTTCCGCAATCCGATCGTGGAGGGCGTGGCGCTTCTCACCGGGGTGGAGATCTGGGACCCGCAGGTGCGTTTCCTCACCACCTTGCCGGTTCGGGTCGATCCGATGGAGATCATCGGGATCGTCGCGCTGGCACTGGCGCTCAGCTTCCTCGCGACGCTTTATCCCGCGCTCAAGGCGTCGAACACCGATCCCGTGCAGGTGCTGCGCTATGAATGAGGGCACATCCATCGTGGCGCTGCGCGACTTGCGGCGTAGTTTCGAGCAGGGCGGCCAGCGTATCGACGTGCTGCGCGGGGTGGAGCTCGACATCAGGCCCGGCGAGATCGTGGCGCTGCTCGGCCCTTCTGGATCGGGCAAATCGACGATGCTGCAGGCGGTCGGCCTGCTCGAAGGCGGGTTCGAAGGCTCGATCGCGATCGCGGGCGAGCGCGCCGAGCAGATGGCGACCGACCAGCGCACGAGGTTGCGACGCGAGCATCTCGGCTTCGTCTACCAGTTCCATCACCTGCTGCCCGACTTCAACGCGCGCGAAAATGTGGTTATGCCCCAGATGATTGCCGGTACGCCGCGGGACGAGGCGCTCGAACGCGCCGATCACCTCCTCTCCAGTCTCGGTCTGGAGCATCGCCTGACTCACCGGCCCAACCAGCTTTCGGGCGGCGAGCAACAGCGTGTGGCGGTGGCGCGTGCGCTCGCCAACAGGCCGACGCTGGTCCTCGCGGACGAGCCGACCGGCAATCTCGACGAAGCGACAGCGGATACGGTGCTGGGCCAGTTCCTCGAACTGGTGCGGGGCGAAGGCAGCGCCGCTCTGGTCGCGACCCATAACGAGCGGCTCGCGGCGCGCATGGACCGTGTCGTCCGCCTGCGCGAAGGCGTGCTCGTCTAGCGCTCGGCACAAGGGGCCGGACCCAACCTCGATCTGGGCCGTTGATCGCTCAAAAGGAGGAATTCATGGCAGACCATCCCAGCACCTTTGAAGGCACGCCGGTTAAGAGCGGCGAACACGCCTGGCAGGACCGCGCCGCGCTTCATCACGTGAATGACGGCGACGGCATTCTCGACGGGGGCAACGCCCTTCGCCGCGGCACCTTCGCCGAACTGATCCAGCATCTCGCCATGCTGCCGGAAGACGAACGCTCCAAGTACGTCATCGAAAAGGCGGGCGACCGCGAATATTCGGCCGAGGAAGCGGCTGCGCTCGCCTCGCGTCCCGATTTTCCCAAGTCGACCTGATCGGGCGGGCGGCCACCATGGCAAGCATCGCAGACTTCACAGTCACCACGAATAGCGGCGAACCCCTCGACCTCGCGGAGAAGCAGGGCAAGGTCCTGCTGGTCGTGAACACGGCCAGCAAGTGCGGCTTCACCCCGCAATACGAGGGACTCGAAGAGCTGCACCGGAAATACAGCGATCGCAGTTTCGAGGTGCTGGGTTTCCCGTGCAACCAGTTCGGATCGCAGGAGCCGGGCGATGCCGAAGAGATCGCGCAGTTCTGCAAGCTCAATTACGACGTCAGTTTTCCCCTGATGGCGAAAGTCGACGTCAACGGCGACGATGCCTCGCCCCTGTTCGACTGGATGAAGCGCGAGGCGAAAGGCTTGATGGGGTCGAAAAGCATCAAGTGGAACTTCACCAAGTTCCTGATCGACCGCGAGGGGCGGGTGGTCGAACGCTACGGTCCGCAGGACAAGCCTGAAAGCATCGCGAAGGATATCGAAAAGCTGCTTTAGCGGCTTTCGATGCCGGCGCAGTCTGTGGAGAATTAGGGCCACGGGTGGCTTTGCGATTCCGGGCGACAGACCTTAGTTTGTCGTCATGCCCTACGCCCCGTTCGTACCCCTTCGCGTGCAGTCGTCCTATTCGATGCTCGAAAGCGCGATCGAGCCGAAGGCGCTGGCGGCTCTTGCGAAGGAGCGCGGCTTCCCCGCCATCGCGATCTGTGACCGTAACGGCCTTTATGGCGCGGTCATGTTCGCCAAGGCGTGCAAGGACGAAGGCGTGCAGCCGATCATCGGTACCCTGCTGGGCGTCGCGCGGCCGGGCGACGGCGGAGACGTCCCCGCAATCGATTATCTCCCGCTCTACGCGCAGGATGCGCAAGGGTACGACAATCTGTGTTACCTCGTCTCCAAAGCGCATCTGGAGCGCCCGCTGGAGCGCGATCCGCATGTCCTGCTCTGCGATCTCGAAGGTCACACGGACGGCCTGATCGCCCTCACCGGCGCGGCCGAGGGCGGCATAACGAGACTTTTCGCGCAGGAACAGGCGAGCGCCGCGCAGTCGTATTGCGACCAGCTGCAATCCCTGTTCCCCGATAGGCTCTACGTCGAACTGGCACGCAACGGCGATCCGATCTGCCGCGACGCCGAAACCGCGCTGGTCGACCTTGCCTACGATCGCGACCTGCCTCTGGTCGCGACGAACCCCGCGACCTTCGCCGAACCGCACATGCACAAGGCGCACGACGCCATGCTGTGCATCGCGAACTCGACCTATATCGAAAACGAGGACCGCCCGCGCTCGAACACCGCCGCGTTCGTCAAGTCGGCAGGCATGATGGAAGAGGCGTTCGACGACCTGCCAGAGGCGACCGGCAATTCCCTCGTGATCGCCCAGCGCTGCGCCTACGCGCCGCCCAACCGCGCGCCGATCCTGCCCAGCCTTGCAGGCGACCTGGAGGGCGAAGCCCGGATGCTCGCAGAGCAGTCGCGCGCCGGGCTCGAAGCGCGGCTCGCCGCTTATGACGATCTCGGTGCCGAGGAACGCCAGACCTATTTCGACCGCCTCGATTACGAGGTCGGCATCATCGTCGACATGGGTTTCCCCGGTTACTTCCTCATCGTTGCCGATTTTATCAAATGGGCGAAGGAGAACGGTATACCGGTGGGTCCGGGGCGTGGATCGGGTGCCGGTTCGATCGTTGCCTGGGCGCTGACCATAACCGATCTCGACCCGATCCGGCTTGGCCTACTGTTCGAACGCTTTCTCAATCCAGAGCGCGTTTCGATGCCGGATTTCGACATCGATTTCTGTGAAACGCGCCGCGGCGAGGTGATCCGCTACGTGCAGCGCAAATACGGCGAGGATCACGTCGCGCAGATCATCACCTTCGGAAAGATGAAGGCCCGTGCCGTGCTGCGCGATTGCGGGCGGATCCTTCAGATGAGCTACGGGCATGTCGATCGCCTTTGCAAGATGGTGCCCAACCACCCGACCGATCCGTGGACGCTGCTGCGCGCGCTGAACGGGGCGGCGGATTTCAAGCGCGAATACGACAACGACAACGAGGTGAAGCGTCTCGTCGACCTGGCGATGGAGCTTGAGGGGCTGCCGCGCAACGCCTCCACCCACGCGGCCGGCGTGGTGATCGGCGACCGGCCGCTTGCGCAATTGCTGCCGCTCTACCGCGATCCGCGCTCGGACATGCCGGTGACGCAGTACGACATGAAACATGTCGAAAGCTCCGGCCTCGTCAAGTTCGACTTCCTCGGGCTCAAGACCCTGTCCGTCCTTCGCAAGGCGGTGGACCTGCTGGACGAACGCGGGATCGCAATCGACCTCGGCGCCCTGCCGCTCGACGACATTGCGGTCTACGACCTCATGCAGGAGGGTAACACGGTCGGGGTGTTCCAGCTGGAATCGGAAGGGATGCGCCGCACGCTCAAGGCGGTGAAACCGACCAAGTTCGGCGACATCATCGCGCTCGTCTCGCTCTATCGGCCCGGTCCGATGGACAACATACCGCTGTTCGGAAAGCGCAAGGCGGGCGAGGCGCCGATCGAATACCCGCATCCCAAGCTCGAGGGAATCCTTGCCGAGACCTACGGCATCTTCGTCTACCAGGAACAGGTCATGCAGGCCGCACAGATCCTCGCGGGCTATTCGCTCGGTGATGCCGACCTGCTGCGCCGCGCGATGGGCAAGAAGGTCCAGGCCGAGATGGACAAGCAGCGCGGCCGCTTCGTCGAGGGTTGCCGGGAGGTGTCCGGGATCGAAGCGAAGGAAGCGAACGAACTGTTCGACTTGATCGACAAGTTCGCAGGCTACGGCTTCAACAAGTCGCACGCTGCCGCCTACGCCCTGCTGGCCTACCAGACCGGGTGGCTGAAAGCGCACTATCCTGAAGAATTCTACGCCGCATCCATGTGCTTCGACCTGCATCAGTCGGAAAAGCTCAGCGTGTTCGTAGACGACGCGCGCCGTTACCCGAACGAGGCGGGAGGGGTCGAGGTGCTAGCGCCCGATATCAATTCCAGCCACGCCCGCTTCACCGTCGAACAGACCGATGGCGGCTACGGCGTGCGCTATGCGCTGGCCGGCATCCGCAATGTCGGCGAACGGGCGATGGAGGCGATCGTGGCGGAGCGCGAGAAGGGCGGCGCCTTCACCAGTCTCAAGGACTTTTTCGAAAGGTTGCCGTCCGGCTCGATGAACCGGCGCCAGTTGGAAGGCCTGGCGTGCGCGGGCGCGCTCGACAACCTCGAACCCAACCGTGCGGCCATCTTCGAGAATGCCGATCTCCTGCTGGCCGTGGCCGAAGCCGCCATGCGCGAGCGGACCAGCGGCCAGGCGGCGCTGTTCGGGGGCGAGAATGCGGCGAGCGGCGACCTGCGGCTGAAACCGGTGGAGGCTTGGACGCGGCCGGAACGCATGGCGAAGGAGCGCGAGAATTTCGGTTTCTACTTCTCGGCCCACCCGGTACAGCACTTCCGCGACATTGCCTCGGCACAAGGCGCGCGCACCTATCAGAGCCTGATGCAGGCTGGCGCGCCACCGGGCGGTCGCGGTCACGCGGTCATCGCCGCCATGGTCGAAGGCACGAAAAAGGGCCGGACCAAGCGCGGGGCGGAATTCGTTCGCGGCGACTTCTCCGATCCTTCCGGCCAGTTTTCCGCGGCGTGTTTCGAGGAGTCGCTCGTCTCGCAGTTCCAGGCCTGGGCCGAAAACAGCGAATGCGTGCTGCTGACCGTCGAACTCGACAGCCCCAATCCCGGCGAACCGCCGCGCTTGACGGTACGCGGCGCGCGCCCGCTTTCGGCCGTCAGCGGGCGCGTTCCGATGATCCTGAAGGCGGACGTGCACTCGCCCGAGGCGTTCGCGGCCCTTCAGGTTGAATTGCAGACATCGGAAGAAGCCGCAGGTGAGGTCCTGCTGCGCCTCGTCCTTGGCGAAGGGGAGGAGGCGCACCTTCGCCTGGGCGAGAACTTCGTGCTGGACGGTGACCTTGCCGAAAGGCTCACCGCTATCGATGGGATCGCGAACGTCGCACTCGAACCGGTACGCGGGCGGGCGAAGCTCAAACTGGTCGCCTGATTGGGCGGAGCGGGTCGAACCCGTTCGCGCGCCCCTGGGCATGGTGGAGGAGCGCGATCTTGCCAACGTCACCCGCGCCAACTCGCTTCCGGGCGCGCACGATGGCGAATACGAATTCCTGTAGTTCAGAACGCAGTTTGCCGAGAAGGACGGGCACTCGATCGAGACCGTCGTGATGCTGCGCGGGCCGGAAGGCTGGCAGGTGACGGGCTATTTTATCGCCTGAAGAAGGTTCGTGGCTGCGGACGGGCGGCTCGTGAGGTATTCTCGGGCCGTACCGCTATGGTCCGGCAGGCGCATTCCAAGCCGGAACGCCGTCGTTCGCGACGATTGCCAAGTTGCCCGCAGACCGCCATGATCGCGCGCAATTCGCCCCGAAGCGGGCACGAACCGGGAGAGAGACGCACGATGACGACGCAGCAGCTTGGCGCCATGCAGGACTGGACCATGCGGGTGACCCACGTGATCGATCACGCCGCCCGTGAAGCGGGCACGCGCGAGATCGCGTCGCGCTGGGCCGACGGCAGCGAAACGCGCACCACATGGGCGGGCATTCGCGAGGATGCGTTGAAGATGGGGCAAGCGCTGCAGGCGCTCGGCATCAAGCCCGGCGAACGGGTCGCCAGCCTCGCGATGAACCACGAGCGCCATCTCGTCAGCTGGTACGGGGTCGCCGGGATGGGCGGGGTGCTCCACACCGTGAACCCGCGCCTGTTCGAGGATCAGCTTGAATACATCGTCAATCACGCAGAGGACCGCGTGCTGCTATACGATGCGGCGTTCCAGCCGATCGTCGACAAGATGCGCGCTCGCTGGAAAACGGTCGAGCACTACATCTGCTACGATTCTGGCGAAAACAGCCCCGCGTTCGAAGACTGGATCGCAGAGCAGGACGGCGATTTCGAATGGGTCGCCGGCAGCGAGCGCGATCCGTGCATGATCTGTTACACGAGCGGGACGACCGGCAATCCCAAGGGCGTGCAATACGAACATCGCTCTACCGTGCTGCACGCGATGGCGGGGCTTCAGCCGGCTTCGTTCAATTTCTCCGGCTCGTCCGTCATGCTCCCCGTCGTGCCGATGTTTCACGCGGCGGCTTGGGGCCTGCCCTATGCCGGTGCGATGGCGGGGATCAAGTTCGTGTTCTCGGCGGTCAACGATCCCGCCGTCCTGCACGAGATGATGCTGAAGGAAGGCGTCACCGACAGCGCGGGCGTGCCGACCGTGTGGCTCGCCCACTTCCAGCATTGTGACAAGGAAGGCATCGATCTTCCCCCGCTGAAAGCCGCGACAATCGGTGGATCTGCCGCGCCGAAATTCATGATCGAACGGCTTCTGAAGAACGGAACGCGCGTCCAGCACGCCTGGGGCATGACCGAGACTTCTCCGATCGGCACGGTCGGCGGGCCGACGGTCGATTGGGACGACCTCACACTTGAACAGAAGGTCGACAAGTGCGCCATGCAGGGACGCCCGATCTTCGGCGTCGAGCTGCGCACCGTCGATCTCGACGACATGGCGACCCCGTTGCCGCGCGACGGCAAGACCGCGGGCGCGTTGCAGATCCGCGGGCCCTGGGTGCTAAAGCGCTACTACAAGGCACAGGAGGACGCGGTCGACGAGCATGGCTGGTTCGACACCGGCGACGTCGGCATCCTGCACCCCGACGGCACGCTGCAACTGACCGACCGGACCAAGGACGTGATCAAGTCGGGCGGGGAGTGGATCAGCTCGGTCGAACTGGAAAACGCCGCCGTCGGCCATCCCGCCGTCGCCGAAGCCGCCTGCGTCGGCATGTTCCACCCCAAATGGGACGAGCGTCCTGTCCTTTTCGTCGTGAAGAAAGAAGGCACCGACTGCACTCCGGAAAGCGTAATCGAGTTCCTGTCGAGCAAGGTCGCGAAGTGGTGGCTGCCCGATGCGGTCGAATTCGTCGACGACATCCCGCACACCGCGACCGGCAAGATTTCCAAGAAGGACCTGCGCGACAGGTTCAGCGACTACAAGCTTGAGGCAGCAGAATGATCGAGACCTATATCGACCCTTCGCCGGTGAACTTTCAGGCGTTCAAGGACCTGCCGCGCGACGAGCCGATCCACATGCTCAACCTGGTGCTCTACCGAGACGAGGCGGAATACCCCGATGGTCACGAGCACGCAGGCAAGGACTGGAGCGGGCGGCGCGCCTACGAGGAATACGGGCGCACCAGCGGCCCGATATTTCGCCGCGTCGGTGGCAGAATCGTGTGGCGCGGCGCGTTCCAGACCATGGTGACGGGGCCCGAGGACCGCGTGTGGCACGACGGCTTCGTCGCGCAATATCCCAACGCTGGCGCGTTCTTCGAGATGATCAAGGACGAGGATTACCAGAAGGCAGTGGTGAACCGGACGGCGGCGCTGGAGGACAGCCGCTTGGTGCGGTTCGCGCCGGGCAATGCGGGCGAGGGGTTTGGGTAGGTCTGTTTGCGAATCCGCTTCGGAAATTGGGGCGTTTGCCCAAGCTGCTCCTATGAAGAACATCGCAACTAGCGTCCTGCTGCTTCTCTTTACTGGATGTGGCGAGCAGATTGACGAGACCTATCTCACCTACGCTGACGCGCGAAGTGCGGGTGCGGTGGAGAGGGGGTGGGTTCCAGCTTTCGTGCCAATGAGCGCGAGCGACATCGTGGACTCGCACGACCTCGACACAAATCGGCAAACGCTTCTGTTTAAGCTGCCATCGTCGGCGATGAGCGAAATGGTGACGGGCCTTCGCAGGGTCTCGGGTGACGACCGAGAAACTCTGACGAAGCTAATTGACGAGTATGGTCTAGGGCAAGGTTCGGAGGGTTATGTGATTTGCTCCGAGGTTCAGAATGGGGTACTCGTGGTCGATCTCGAGCACGGCAAAGTCGTCTACGATACGACTATTAGCTGGTCGGACGACGACTGCTTGTGAAGTCGGTCAAAGCGCGTGGCTTCAAGTCCGTTCTCCACCCAAGGCAGACATTCAAAACAAACGCATCTGTCCGCCCACTTCCGGCGGTCTGAACCGCGTGGAGTCCAGTTCGAAGCGGTGGCGTCGCAGGCCTGCCTTCCGGCTTGCCACCCGGAACCGTGCACGCAGCAGGTCGGCCCATACGCCCTGCGGGCTAAGGCGCGAGAAAAACTCCGGATCGTTGTCCTTCCCGTCGCGGATAGAGCGCACGATGCTCATCACCTTGCCTGCCCGTTCGGGAAAGTGGACATCCAGCCACTCACGGAACAGCGGCGCGACTTCGTGAGGCAGGCGTAGCGGGATCCAGCCAACGCTTGCGACACCCAGCGCGGCTGCGCGCGCGACGATCGCTTCGAAGTATTCATCTGTGATCGCGGGAATGATTGGCGCGATCGAGCAGTGGGTCGGTACGCCCGCCTCGGCCAGCTTGCCCAGCGCGGCCAGCCGTTTGGCCGGGGCGGGGCAGCGGGGTTCCAGCTTTTGCGACAGGCGCGCATCGAGCGTGGTGACCGAGATCGCCACCGCCACGAGCCGCTCGCGCGCCATTTCGGTGATCAGGTCGAGATCGCGCAGCACACGGTCGGACTTGGTCGTGATCGTTACCGGATGGCGCGCCTCCAGACACACCTCCAGCAATTCGCGCGTGATCCTGTAATCGCGTTCGATCGGCTGATAGGGATCGGTGTTCGTCCCCATTGCGATCGGGCGTGGAACGTATTTCGGCTTGGACAAGGTCTCGCGCAGCAATTGCGCGGCGTTGGGCTTGGCGAACAACTGCGTTTCGAAATCCAGGCCCGGAGACAGGTCGTGATAGGCATGGGTGGGCCGGGCGAAGCAGTACACACAGCCATGTTCGCACCCGCGATAGGCGTTCACCGATCGGTCGAAAGCAATGTCGGGCGACTGGTTGAAAGACAGGATCGTTCGGGGGCGTTCCTCCGTCACCGTGGTGCGAAGCGCTATCGGCGGTCCGTCCAGCGCCTCCACGTGATCGCGCCAGTCGCCATCGGCCTCCCTCGATGCCAGACCGAACCGGGTGGAAGCGGCCCCCGACACGGCGCCCCGGCCGCGTGCCTTCGTGTTCGTGGATATGCCCATGCGTGAGAACATACACGGAACAAATAAGCGGGTCTATCCCAAAGCGATCTGTAATCCCGCGCCGCCGACCCACAGCACGATGAGTAGCAGCGATTCCCACCCAATCCCCGCAGGTCCCTGGCGCTCGCGGCGAAGGAGGCCGATCAGCAGGATCGCCGTCATCGCAATGACCAACGCCATCCAGAACAACGTGCGCTCGGAAATTGCGTTGTAGATGCTGCCTTCGCGGTAGAAAACGTCGGAGGAGGCGATGAAGAGCGCATCGAACATGTTTCCGCCGATGATCCCGCCGATCGCCAGTTGCAACGCACCCCTGCGCACCGCGGCGATGGTTGTTACGAGTTCGGGCAGCGAAGTGACGATCGCGGTACCGAGCGCGCCGACCACGCCCTGGCTGATGCCGAGCCTCTCCGACAACAGGATGCCGGCTTCACCGACGATCCAGCCAGCGAACCCCACGACGGCCACCAGCACGGCGAACAGGCTTCCGATCAGCCACAGGGTGCGGCCATCGTCGGTCGCGTCGTCCTCCTCGTCGCGCGTCGCATCGGTCTGACGCACGAGCCACATAGGCTTCTCGTGAATGCGGTGCGCGTTGTGAAGGCCGACAATATAGACCCCGACAAGGATCGGCGTCAGCGGGTTCACGCCCCATATGGCGAACGGCGGCGCGGCATAGGCGAGAATGGGCAGGGTGATCAGCAGAATCAGGACGGTCGCCTGGCCGATATTGACGAGGCTAGCCCCGGCGTGTTCGAGATTGACCTTGCGATAGGCGATGTCGGCGAGGGCGAGGAACATCGTCTGCGCCGCAATCCCGCCCATCGCGTTCGATACGCTGAGATCGGCCGCGCCGCTTGCCGCTGTCGTGCTCGATGTGACGATCCCGGCAATACTCGTGCCCGCGCCGAGCAGGACGGAACCGATCAACGCTTCGCCAAAGCGGGTGCGGTCCGCAATGATCTCCGCATAACCGGCCATTTTCGTGCCGAACACGGCGATGGCAATCGCACTGCCCGCGAAGATCAGGGCGATGGTAACGGTCGTGAATTGCTGCAGATCTAGCACGAACCCCACTCCCTCCTGTTCAAGACGGTGGGACGGGGTGTTTCGTTCCGCGCAACGGCGCGGTGATCGACCTCAGCTTTCGCGCAGGCGCGGCATAAGTTCGACGAAGTTGCACGGCCGATTGCGACTGTCGAGTTGCTCGGCAAGGATACCGTCCCATCCGTCCTTCACCGCGCCGTTCGATCCCGGCAGCGCGAAGATGTAGGTTCCGCGCGCGACTATCGCGCAGGCGCGCGACTGGACCGTGCTGGTTCCGATGGTCTTGTAGCTCAGCCAGCGGAATAACTCGCCAAAGCCGGTAATATCGCGAGCGTCTTCGACCTTGGACAGCGCTTCGGGCGTTACGTCGCGGCCGGTCAGGCCGGTGCCGCCCGTGCTGACAATGGCGTCGATCGTTGGGTCGTCGATCCAGCCTTCGAACTGGGAACGGAGCGCGTCCGCATCGTCCTCTACAATGGCACGCGCGGCGAGTTCGTGACCGGCGCTTTCGATGCGGCTCGCAAGGATATCGCCCGAACTGTCCGTCTCGGGGGTGCGGGTGTCCGACACGGTCAGCACGGCGATGTTGATCGGCGTGAAACGTTTGGTCTCGTCGATTGCCATGTGCGCCTTTTCCCGCTTCAGTCGATACGGCGCGCTTCGGGGAAGTCCGGCCAGCGTCCTTCCGCCAGCGCCCGGCGGCTGGGGGAGGGTATGCCCGCCGCCCGCTCGTACATCCAGTAATTGCGCATCACGATCGCGACGTAGCCCCGCGTTTCCCAATAGGGGATGGACTCCATCCACAGCAGCGGGTCGTCGAGATCGCGTATCTCGTCGTTCCACCGGATGACGGGCGTCAGACCGGCATTGTAGGCAGCCATGATCTTGGGCAGCTGGCCGCGCGTGGCGCCATGGTCGCGCAGCATTTCGAGATTGCGCTGACCGAAGGCGAGGTTCACCTCCGGGTCGTCTAGATCGACATAGGACGCGTTCATATCCAGCCGGGGCGCGTGCTGGCGGACGGTGATCGGCGTGATCTGCATCAGCCCGCGCGCATTAGCGGGGCTGACCGCTTCGGTGCGAAAGTTCGATTCCTGCAAGGCGTGGGCAAAAGCGAGCGCGGGATCGACGCGCCACCCGGTGCTCGGCTGCCAGCGGGCCGTGGGATAGCGCAGCGATGCATCGCCCGAAACGCCGTGCGGCGTAAAGTGCGCCATGAACAGCTGCGTAGCGGGCAAGCCAAGCTCGCGGGCGAAGCGAGCCAGGGCCGGGTAGTCACTCGCCCGCCCGATACGCGCTTCGTGACGCAGCACCTCGTCGGCGAGCGACAACTGGCCGATCTCGGTCAGGGCTGCGGCGATTGTCACGTTCGGCCGACCGCGCAACGTGCTCCAGTCCTCGCGCGAGAAACGCTGAACGGCATCGGTTTCCGGCAGTCGCGCGGCAAGCTGGTCGCTCGCCAGCATGCCGTAAAGCGTTTCATCGAAACGCGCGGCGTTGCGCAAATGACCCTGCGAAAGGCCGGGGTCACGGCAGCGGATCGCGGAACGGTGCGCCCAGTAATGTGCCGCCGTCGTCAGTTCGACGTTCGTCGATGCCGCGGCCGCGCGGGTGAATGCTTCGCCGGCAAGAGCGCAATCGCCCAGCCGCCAGGCAGCAAGACCGGCAACCCAGTCGCCCTCCGCGACCCATGCGCCCGATCCTTCGCCGACCGTTTGCGCCAGTGCGAGCGCGTTGCGGTCGTCGTTCTCGATATAGAAGCTCCATGCGACGCGCTGTCGCCATTCGGCACGGGCCTGCGGGCTGAGCTGTCCGTCGATCTGGCGAAGCGTGGCGAGGGCCGAATAGGGATCGTCGTTGCGGATCGCTTCGAGAATTTGCGCGCGTTCGGTTTCGGGAACGGAGCCATCCGCGACGGTCGCCGGCCTGATCCGCTTCGACGCGGCGGGCTGACGTCGCAGTGGCTGCGTTTCCGGAAGCGATGGGGTGCGCTCGAGCCCGCGTGTCAGCCCCAGCCGTGAAAGTTGCGCGGTTTGCGGCAAGTGGACGCCGGCCTGGAACCATCGCTCCAGTTCGTAGGCCTCGACGCGCGGGCTGTTTTCGTGCGTGTAGTATTCCGCAAGGGCGATCTGGTGAAGAACCTCCCCTTCGCGCATGGCGAGAAGCAGGTTCACCCGGTCCCAGCGCTCTTCCTCTATGGCGCGGAACACGTCGCGATATCGCTCGCGCTGCTCCGCTTCGAGGATCGGCGGAACGGCTGTCTGCCTTCGTTCGTCGCGGGCATAGTGCGCCGCCATGCTGCCGGAAATTCCATCCGTCCCGGACTGCGCCGCCGCAGGTGCAGCGATGAAGTGCGCCGCAATGGCAACCGCGATGGTGCCGAAGCCCATCCCGGTCCTCGAAAGGATCGTCGTCATTCTGCTTGCGTCCATTCCATGTATCGCCGCCAGAACCGCGCCTTGAGTTTCGGCATCGCCATCATCGGTTCCAGCCCCTCGCTCAGCAGCAGCGGTATCGAGTGCCATTCCAGCGTCGTGCTGCGCATGCTCCCGTCCGCTTCTGTCGCATCGAGACCCAGAAGCGGCAAGATGTCTGTGCCGAAGGCGAGCAATCTGTGCGGCGAAGCGAGTTCGATATGCCGCGCAACGACGCGGTCCATCCCACCGGCGGCGATCGCACGCGTATCGGCCATCGGCGTATGGCGCGTCAACGCGGATGCGAGATAGATGCGATCTTCGGTAAGGCCTATCGCCGACAGCATGTTTTTCAGAAGGCGGCCTCTCGCTCCGTCCAGCAGTCGCTCGCGATCGCTGTCTTCCGGATCGACCACCAGCACCATCAATTCCGCTTTGGCAGCGCCGCGTGGAGCCACTCGTCCGCGAGGGCCGATCGTGTCGAGCCCGGGCGCCTCCAGCCACCAGCGTGAAAACTCCTCGAGCGACTGGGGCACCGCATCGCCAAAAAGGTCGATCCGCGGTTGTTCGCTTGTGCGCAAATTGCGGCGCGCCTCGTGCAAAGCCGCAGGGTTGCGAGCAGGCGCCGAAGGCAGTTCTGCCGCTTCGCGAACCGGGTCGGCAACGCGCTCTTCTTCCAGCCAATCCGTAGCGTCATCGTGAAAGTCGCAATCGACCCCGGACATTCGCCACCATTCCATGGCAGCGCCGAGTTCTCCGGCAATATCATGCGGGGGAGGTGATGTCGGGGCTGTCATGCTGGATCATGCGACCTTGACGGGGGCCAGCCCAGTTAGCAAGTGGAACGATGAAAACGCGCGCAATTTCGTCGCGCCTCGGAAACAAGAGTGAGACACAGCGGATGAGCGAACGTGAATCAATGCCCTGCGACGTCGTCATCGTGGGTGGTGGGGTCGCAGGCCTCTCCGCCGCGATACGGCTGAAGCAGATCGACGAGGAACTCGAAGTCGTCGTCCTGGAAAAAGGGTCGGAGATCGGCGCTCACATCCTGTCGGGCGCGGTCGTCGATCCAATCGCCCTGAACGAGCTGTTTCCCGACTGGCGCGAAATGGATTGCCCGATGGCGGAAACCCCGGTGACCGACAACTGGCACTGGCGCCTGAACGCGAAGAAGGCGAGCAGCATTCCGCACATCGCCATGCCGCCCTTCATGTCGAACGACGGGTGTTACACCGGCAGCCTTGCGAACCTGTCGCGCTGGCTGGGCGAGCAGGCCGAAGGGCTGGGCGTGATGGTGTTCCCCGGCTTCCCCGCCTCCGAGGTGCTGTTCGACGATAGCGGCGCGGTGCGCGGCGTTGCGACGCAGGACATGGGCATCGCCGCCGACGGGTCGAAGAAGGGCGACCACCAGCCCGGCATGGAGATCGAGGCGAAATACACCTTCTTCGCCGAAGGGGCGCGCGGCAATCTCACCAAGAAAATGAAGGCGCGCTTCGATCTCGAAGCGAACTGCCAGCCGCAGGTCTATGGCCTTGGCATCAAGGAATTGTGGGATATCGAGCCCGACAAGCACGTTCCGGGCCGCGTGATCCACACGCAAGGCTGGCCGCTATCGGAAAGCGATAGCTGGGGCGGCGGGTTCATCTATCACCAGTCGAACAATCAGGTCGCGCTCGGCTTCGTGACCGCGCTCGATTACAAAAACCCCTATGTCAGCCCGTTCCAGGAATTCCAGCGCTGGAAGCAGCATCCGCGCATCCGCGAAATGCTCGAGGGCGGGACGCGGGTTGCCTATGGCGGGCGCGTCATCAACGAGGGCGGCTGGCAGAGCGTGCCGAAACTCGCCTTCCCGGGCGGCGCGCTGGTCGGTTGTGCCGCGGGCTTCGTCAACGTGCCTCGTATCAAGGGCAGCCATACCGCGATGAAAAGCGGGATGCTCGCCGCCGAAGCCGCGGCGGAGGCGATCAAGGCCGAGCGCGCGCATGACGACCTGGCCGACTATGACAGCAATCTGCGCAACAGCTGGATCGCCAAGGAACTGAAGCTGGTCCAGAATGCCGAACCTGCCGTCGCGAAGTTCGGCGAGGATATCGGGACGCTTGTCGCTGGTGTCGACATGTGGATGCGGACGCTCAAGATCGGCCTGCCGATCGCGATGAAGCACCACCGCGATCACGAGCAATTGCAGCGCGCCGACCTGCACAAGCGGATCGACTACCCGAAGCCCGATGGCGTGATCAGCTTCGACCGCCTGACGTCGACCGCCTACAGTTATACCAATCATGAAGAAGACCAGCCCAAGCACCTGAAATTGCAGGACGAGGAACTGCAATTGAAGAGCGAGTTCGCAGTCTTCGACGGGCCTTCGACCCGCTATTGCCCGGTGGGTGTCTATGAATGGGTAGGGATCGAGGAAGAGGATCCGCAATTCGTGATCAACGCGCAGAACTGCATCCATTGCAAGACCTGCGACATCAAGGATCCGAACCAGAACATCGAATGGACCACGCCCGAAGGCGGCGGCGGTCCGAATTATCCGAACATGTGACCCTTCTCGGCGGGAGGGGCCCATGCGCGAAACAGCCTATGCCAAGATCAACCTCGCGCTGCACGTGCGTGCGCGTCGCGAGGATGGGTATCACGACTTGGAGACGCTCTTCGCCTTCGTCGATGGAGGGGACGAACTGGTCGCGCGTCCGGCAGCAGAGGACAGGGTCACGACGCGCGGCCCCTTCGCCGGCGGGATAGACGACCCTTTCGACAATCTCGTAGCCAGGGCGCTGGCCGCACTTCCGCGCTCGCAAGGTCTTAAGGTCACATTGGAGAAAAACCTCCCGGTTGCGGCGGGTCTGGGGGGCGGCTCAGCGGATGCAGGTGCGGTTTTTCGCATCGTTGAAGAACTGCATGGCCTCCCCGACGACTGGCCGCAACGCGCAGCAAAACTCGGTGCCGACGTTCCCTCCTGCGTGCGCAGCGAAATGGCCGTCGGGCGCGGGACCGGCACCGATCTTAAGCAGGTCGAGAACAATCTGGCCGGCACGTCTGTGCTGCTCGTCAACCCGCGCGAGGCCTTGCCCACGGGTCCGGTCTTCAAGGCTTGGGACGGCATCGATCGCGGTGCATTGCCCGGCGGTTCCGCGCGAGAGATCGCTATGGCAGGGCGCAACGACCTTACCGATCCCGCTCTCGAGCTGTGTCCTGCCATCGGGCGGGTACTTTCCGCGCTCGATGCGAGCGATGCCTGGCTCGTTCGCATGTCCGGCTCCGGAGCCACCTCTTTCGCCCTTTACGAAACACCAGAAGCGCGCGACGAAGCCTTGCGGCGCATTACCGATGAACGCCCCGATTGGTGGCTTTTTCCAGGAACCTTGCGATGATCGACGGACAACCTTTCGCCCAGATCGGCAGCATTGCGGCATCGGAGCGCGGACCGAAGGGCATCGTGTGCGTCGCTGACCATGCGTCAAACTTCGTGCCTGACGATGTTTCGCTGGGTATCGCGCCCGAACTGCTGGACACGCATATCGCGCTCGACATCGGGGTCGACGGGGTTGCTTCGCGCCTTGCCCGGCGTCACGACATTCCGGCCCATGTGGCGCGAGTAAGCCGGCTGGTCGTCGACCTGCATCGCGAGGAAGACCACCCGAAAGTCGTGCCTACCGAAAGCGACGGTCATCTCATCCCCGGCAATATCGGCGCGAACGTCGAGACGCGGCTCGACCGCTTTCACCGGCCATACCACGCCGCGCTCGCGGACTGGCTGGACGCCGCGAACCCCGAATTGATCCTCTCGATCCACAGCTTCACACCGAGACTGGAGACCGAAAACGAGGATCGGCCTTGGGAGATCGGGCTGCTGTATAACGAGGACGAT
The DNA here is from genome assembly GCA_049649965.1 of Erythrobacter sp. Taxonomy (GTDB): domain Bacteria; phylum Pseudomonadota; class Alphaproteobacteria; order Sphingomonadales; family Sphingomonadaceae; genus Erythrobacter. The sequence goes on along the minus strand of JBARZK010000035.1, from coordinate 381 downwards.
CGTGCCGCGCGCCATGCGATCCGGCTTTTCGGCGAACTGGGACTGAGCGTCGGAGACAACGAGCCGTATTCCGGTACGGAACTGAACGCGACCATGAACCACCATGCCGAAGCGAACGGACGACCGTATTGCGCGATCGAGATCCGCCAGGATCTGGTCGCGACGCGGGCCGAGCAATCGCGCTGGGCGGCGATGATCGCGGATGTTGCGGGCAGGGTTGCACTTGCCCTGAGTTAGCGGCAGGGCTTCACCCCGTTACGCAAAGCGACGGGAACCGCCATGTCCTTCGACAAGTCCAAGCTGCCCAGCCGCCACGTTTCGGTCGGGCCTGAGCGCGCTCCGCACCGTTCGTACTATTACGCGATGGGCATGACGCAGGAG
>JBARZK010000034.1:0-7937 GCA_049649965.1 Erythrobacter sp. | reverse complement strand
AGGCTGCTCTTCGAGGCGCAATAATCTGTTATTATTGCGTTTTAGGGTGAAAAGCGCAGCCTGACACTTGTCCAACACCAAACGGGGCAGGCCGCTGGTATACTCGCGCGCGTGATCGGGCCGACGATGGGAAGGAGCGGATTGCTTTCCTAGCGCCCAACCCGCCAGTAGGAAAACGCCGCTAGCGCGCGCCGGTCCCCGCGCGCCGCCGTACCGGTCCCGGAGCCGAGGCGGGAGCGGTATCACGCCCCACCCACCGGTTCATGTCGACATCGTCGGTTACCTTCCACGGCACGCCCGACCGGGTCATGAACAGCCGCTCCATCTCGCTGCGGGTGAAGGGTCGTGAGCCGAGCCGACCGAACACCGCCATCTGACCACCGGTCTCGTCCACCGCGCGGTCGCGGTCCAGACCCTTGGACAATGCGATCGCAGGCGACGGCGTTTTGGCCCACGCAATCATCTCGGCCACGGGCGCCGGGCTGAAGCCATAGAAATTGGGCTGGCTGTCGGGGCTGGTGAGTTGCAGCACCTTCATCCCGTTCACCCCGTCCGCGACATAGGCGAACAGCGAGGCATTGGTGGAGGCGACGATCACGTCCTCGGCATCGTTCAGCGTGCCCCCTAGCGTCACCGTCTCGTGCAAGCGGGGTGCACGCGGATTTGTCACGTCGAGGATCACCAGACCATCGCCCTTTGCCGCGACATAGGCGTAAGTTCGCGCGACATAGATGCGTCGCGCGTCGGCCAGCGCATAAGTCGCGTCGGGCACGGCGAGCGGATTGCGCAAATCGGTAACGTCGAACAGCTTCACGCCCTCGGCATCGGACACCCACAGATAGCGGAACTGGATCGTGCTCGCCCGCGCATCCGGCAATTCGCGTAGCGCGGCGATCTGCGGCGAGAGCGGATCGGCAAGATCGACGACGACCAGCCCGCGATCCGCAGTGATATAGGCGACCTCGCCCGCGAGGTGGATATGCCGCGCTCCGTCCAGCACGCCGTCCGGGTTCCACGCATCCGATCCGTCGGCGAACCGGGCACGCTCGAAGAAATTGTCCCGGAATTCCCCGTCCGCCAGCGTGTTAACGTCGACCAGTACCAGCCCTTCCTCGGCATCGGTGACGACCGCAAAATCGTAGATCGGCAGGAACGCCTGCTCCTGGTTGACCTCGCGCATCTGGGCCGTGTTGCGCTCGGGCGCGATCGGCTGGTTGGTGGCGAGCGCCATGCAGGTCGCGTTCTTCGTACCGACATGGGTATCGTGGCCCAGCGGGGAGAACGGCGCGGTGACGATCCGCTCCGATATGCCCTTATTCGCGATCGAGGCGACGTCGTAGGCGCGAAAACCGCCGCTGCCTTCGGCGACGAACAGGTATTCGCCGCGCAATTGCAGGCAGCCCACGCGGTCCTTCGTCCCCTCGTGCACGTTGACAAATTCCTCGAACGGCTTGGTCTCGCCCGAGAACCCTTCGTCGAAGGCCTGCCCGCGCACCCAGTCCTTCAGCTCGCGGCCGTTGTCCTCGACATGCATGCGCCAGTAATCGGGGTAGGCATAGCGGTGCAGATAGGAGCCCAGCACCGCTTGCGGCTCGTCATATTCAGTCACCCGGATCGCGGAAAGCCCGCCCTCAAGCCCGGTCCAGGCGTGCATCCCGACGAAGTTGACGTAATTCGTGCCGAGCAGCAGCAATTGCGCCATGATCGCGTTGTTGTCCTCGTTTTCGGACAAGTGGCAATCGGAGCAGGTCTTGGTTTCCGTCCGGCGCACGGTGTGCGGGAAATGCGGGGCGAAGGCCTGGCTGGAAAAGCCGATCGCGCTGATCGGCGGCTGCTGCACGTAAATGCGTTCGCGGTTGATGTTGGTCGAGGACAGGACCAACGCCGATGACGAGCGGATCGGCGCGACCTGGTTGCCCTTGGTCGTCTGGTGCTTGCCCAGCTGGAACATCGCCTCGCGCGCGACCTGCGGATTGTAGGTCGCGAAATTGCGCGTCTCGCCCCCTTCGTAGCGGTGCGACTTGGTCTTCCAGTTTGCCTCGATCGGCAAGTGGCAGCCGCCGCAACTGGTCGTCCACGACAGGTGGCAGGTGAAGCAGGCCATTTCTTCTTCGCGGTGCGCGCGGTCCGGCACGTCGACGCCGGTGCCGAATTCGAACCGCCCGGTTTCCGCGCCATAACGGCTCATCAGCTTGGAGCGTGCGGCCTTGGCGTTGAACACCGGGGTGGCGGGATCGACAGAGTCCTTCACAAGGCTCATCTCCCACTGGAGGTCTGGATCGACGAGGCTGCGCTGGATCAGGACGCGGCGCCCCTCCTCGTTCTCCATCCATTCGAAACGGCGCTGGCCGTCCGGATTGCGCAGCAACGACAGATCGTGCCCTTCGGGCGGAGCGGCGGGGCCGCTGGTGCGCAAGGTGGGATAGGAATCGGCTGTGCCGTGGCAATCCTTGCACCCGATCTCGATCGCATTGGCGACCTCGCCGTAGATGAGGCCGTTGCCGTGGGTGTCCTGCTCGAAATGGCAATCGACGCACTGCATGCCGACTTCGGCATGAATGCTCATCATGTGGACCGCTTCGCCGGGGTTCGTGCCGGGTTCGACGAACTTGTCCTCTCCGTCGCGGCGCCAGCGGTGGCGCCAGCGTTCGTCGTGATAGGCGGCTTCCTCCGGCGTGTCGGTGTCGCGCGAGGAGCGCAGGACGTTGCCCTCGGCATCCAGCATGTTGCCTTCGCGGTCGCGCTTGAAGATCGCGCGGAAGTTCCAGCCGTGGCCGTGGTAGTCGGCGAACTGCGTATGCTCGAGATCGGGGTTGAGGTCGTAGACGTTGCGCAGGAAATCGAGGTCGGCCCACTTTCCGCGCGGCGCGGCGCCCTCGGGATTGCGGTCGAGCACTGCGCGCACTTCCTCGGCGGTGGGGTAGACCTGGTCCTTGGGCCACATGGCGGGAGCGTCGCTCTCGTAATCCCACATGGTGTTGCCGAGATACGAGTTCAGGAAGATGTTGGGCTGGTGCATGTGACAGCTCATGCACTGCGCGGTGGGGATCGCGCGGGTGAAGACGTGGCGCAGCGGGTGGCCGACCTCGCGGCGCGGCCCCTCGCCCGGCTGTTTCAGCGCGCCGTGGCCGGAAGCGGACACGCCCTCCTGCTCGTATGCCCGATCGCCGTATCCGTGCTCTTCCTCGATCTGGCTGTTAATCGTCGGATCGACGGTGATGGTCTGCCCGTCGCGCCCGTATTGCGCATAGACGAGACTGTGGCGCGGCTCGCGATCGTTGGCATAGACCACGTGGCAGCTGGCGCAGCCCGAATGGCGATAGTCGCCGGGCTGGTCGTTCGTCCCCATGAACCACGTGAACGGATCGTTGAGCCGCGTCTTGTGGATGTTGAGCGCCGGGATCGCCACGCGAAGACCGGTGCCGGGGCCGCGATTGGATTGCTTGAGATCGGGGCGGCCCGGCTCTTCCAGCCGCTGGATCTGGCCGGTCGGGTTGGGCAGTCCGATCTCTGGGAATTGCGAGTTGATCGTGCGCCCGCCGCGCTCGAACACGCGGAACACGTCGCCCGGGGGAATGACGTGCCAGGTCGGCAGCGGGTACAGCTGTTCGAGCACCCCGCGCGCCTTCTGTGCCTCGGTCAGCTTACCGTCCTCGCCCGCGCCCGGCGAGGAGACAACCGCCGCCTGGCCCACCAGCGTCGCGGGTTCGCCGGTACGGGTGTAGGCTTCGCCCAGCATGTAGTTCTTGAACGGCAGGATTCCGTTGTTGTAGGTCGCCCCGCCCCACAGCATCGCGCCCGTCGCCATGATCGAGCGTTCCGCCGCCTCGATCGCCTGGATATGACACGACCCGCATGCCTCGCGCGCAACGCGGTAGTCGGAGGGATTGACGAATTTCACGAATTCGGGCGCTTCCTTGTTCAGCAGCGCATAGGACCGCTTGGGATTGGCCGAGGACGGGAAATGCCAGCTGTCGGGATATTTCGGCAGGACGTGCGCGGCATTGCGCGCTGCGACGTAGTCCGGGTGGTCCTGCGGCAGCTCCGAATTGCCGCGAACGCTCGCATTGCCGCCATGGCAGTCGGTGCAGCCGAGGCGCACCGCGTTGCTGTCGTGCATGGTCGGCGCGTCGGTCTCGACGTGGCAGGTGTAGCACCCTTCCGACTTCGCCTGCATGTCCGCGACCGACTGGCGCGCGGGGGCGGGCGGCGCGATGACGGCACTGTAATCGCGATAGACCGGCTTTTCCTTGTCCGCCGCGCGCGGGGCGGAATGGAACACCGACACACCCAGCAGCAATGCTGCGAGAGCCAGGATCGCGTGGCGCGGGGAAAGGCGGCGGGTCGCTGGCATCAGTAGGTCAGGGTCACGTTGGCGAGGACAGAATAGAACTCGTTGCCGCCGTTTCGGGCATCGAACAGGTCCCGAAAGCCGTCTCCGGCGACCAGAGCGGCGGCAGACAGGCGAAAGACGAGGTTCTGGTTCGCCTTGGGCCGCCAGATCGCGCTCGCCGACAAGTCGTAACCGATGTCTTCGGGGATCGAACCCTCGATCCTCAGCGCCTCAAGGCTCGACGTGTCCTCGAACCACAGGTGGTTGGCGTTGGCCGACACGCGCACTTCGGGCGTCAGGTCGAAATCCGCGCCCGCGCCGACCAGCCACAGCCCCGGATTGTTGAAGTTCGACTGCCCCTGCTCTTTCGAGGAGCGCAGATTGTTGAGGATCCCGTTGCGCCCGTTCACCGAAACCGCGCGGCCTCCGCCGGCGAAGGGGATGGTCTGGCGGATCCAGTACGACGTATCGGCGCCCGCGAAAATCGGGTTCTCGAAGATCGCGTCGTACCCATTTTCCTCGTCGTCATACGGGTCGCTGTCGCCGCTCTGGTACAGGCCCGAAAGGCGGAAGCGGATCCAGTCGCGGTCGTAGCTCAGCTCCGCCGCCGCGAATTGCGCGTTGATGTCGGCGGGCTGGCTGGTGAAGAAGCTGTTGCGATCCTCGCCCAGCGCCCAATAGGCGCTCGCGGTCACGTTGATGCGCCCGACCCGGCCATCGGCGTTGTAGCCGATGTAGAACACGTCGTAATCGCGCCCCCGCAGATCGCCCAGCAGCGCGGGCCGCACGGGGAAGCCATTGTCGTCGATCTCGATATCGTCGGCTTCGCGATTGCGGTTCCAGGCGAAGGTGACCTGGCTGGTGAGCGCGGGGATCAAAAAATCCTGCCGATAGAGATTGGCGAGGAATACGAAATCGTCGCGCGGACTCTGCACCACGGAATTGAGACCGCTGTTCGTGTCCTTCTCCAGCCGCCAGAACGCGGCGAGGTTGAACTGCACGCGGTTGTTGTCGCGATTGCCGAACAGCCGCACGCCAAGCTGCTGGTCGTTGAAGAGAAACCCGCGAAAATCGGCCTGGAACGGCTGGATGCCCGCGCGGATCGAGATGAAGTCGAACCGGTCGTTGTCGAACTGGGTGAAGTGGTAATCGACGAACGCTTCCTGCACACCGAGAAAATGGTCCAGCCTTTCGCTGTCGCGCGACGGTTCGACGAACAGCACGCGGCGTTCGGGCACATCGACGTAATTGACGTTGTAGGCGAAGGTCAGCCGGTATTCGATGCTCGGCGGCTTGTAGGCGGTGCTCCCCTTCAGCAGCGCCGCGCCGAAGATGAAGGTCTGCGACAGCACGGTCGAGAAATCGTCGCCGAACACGTCGAGCCGGTCCGGGTCCTCGGTCGTCTGGATGCCGACCGGAATGGGAAAGGTGCGCGGTTCGTACACGGTGTCGGAGATCAGGTTGGCGATAAAGAACCAGTCGTCGCCGGTGATCGGCAGCCACGGCACCTTGTCCGGGTTGATCGGCCGATCGCCCTTGTAGGTGTTCTGGTTGTAGGGATCGAGAATGTCCTCCTCGACCAGCCCCAGCCCCTCGATCAGGCGCCAGCGATCGGGGATCGGCACCTGGTCGGTGGGAAAGGCCTGCGGAGGCGGCGCGCGGATCGCACCCTCGTTCTCCTGCTCGATCGGGTCGGGCAACGGATCGGTATAGCCGGGCCGCTCGCGCCCCTCGATGATGGCGGGATCGACCGGCTCGGGATCGGTGCGCTGCGTCTGGTTCAACCCCTCGGGCGCTTCCCCGTCCGGTGGTGGGGGCGGAGGCGGCGGCGGTTCGACCGGTTGCGCCAGGACGACGAGCGGGAGGAACGACAGGGCCACGCTCAAAGCCCCTCGCACACGTTCTGCGCCGACGTGTCTAGGAACGGCGCGAAGGGGCAGTTGATATAGCGCAGCCGGACCTGCCGGCCACCGACCTGCACGACGATCCGATCCGCGCGAATGCTTTGCGGTGCATTGTTCACGGAGCCGGTGCGCACGCCAGCATTGTTGAGACCGAGGAAGCTGATCATGTCGTCCTGGTCGATCCCGTCGCCGGATACTCCGATCCCGCCGATCAACTCCCCATCGCGATAGACCGGGACCGAGCCGGGGAATATCTGGATACCGTTGTCCAGCCGACTGCCGCCGCCGACATCGGGCAGCGTCGAACAGCCACGCGGCGTATCCATGCTCGCCGCGCCGGTGACGAAGGCGAGATGCTGCGCGAGATTACCCAGCACCAGCGCCGATTGCAGCCCGGTGGAGAACGGATTGAACTGCTCGATCGGGCGTGAGAGCGGACCGTTCGGCGTACCGACTTCGCCGTCGGGGAAATAGGGCCGCGACAGGTTGCCGCCGGAGCGATCGGCAAAGGCGAACTGCCCCGTCAACGCATTCGGATCGTTGAGGAAGCTGCGCACGCGCTGGACGTATTGCGGAACCTCTCCGCCGGCCGCGAGCAGGTTGTTCGCGGCGAAGGGGCCGGAGAAGAAGCTCGCCGTGCGTGCCTTTTGCAGGCTTACGTCGGTGCCGAAAATAGGCGCATCGGGCGACCGCACGATGCCGAGAATGCGTCCGCGCGTATCGACGAGGCTGATGGTGACCTGCGCGCGGCTGTCGAGCGGGCGGCGGATCTGGGCGCGCGCCCGGCTCATCACCGTGAACGCTTCCTCCAGGATCGCGGCGGCCTCGCCCTGCGTGATCGGCGCGGAGACGTCCGCCCCATCGGTTCCAGCGCGCACCGGGAAGCGGTTGGAGCCTGCCCCGTTCGTCAGCACGAAGGCGTCGCGGTTGGCGAATTCGCCGCTGCGCGAAGGGCGAATGCCCGAGCTTTCGGTGCCGTAGGCGGCGCCTGCGCGAATGCTTGCATCGACATAGCCGCGCACGTCGACCAGCGTACCCGCCGTGCCGGTGAAACTCGCCCCTGCTATATCGGCCAGCGAGTTGTAGGTCGCATCGGTGTATCGCAGCGAAGTGCCGTCGGCGGCGATGCGATTGGCGCGGATCGCGACCGGTGCCTCGAACCCGATCGTGCCGGCGAGTGCAATGCTCTCATCGGCATCGATATCGACGTCGAGGACGTTGGGATCGAAGCCGTAGACCCCGTCCGCCAGCACGCCGATGCCGCCGACCACGACGCCGTTCTTGTAAAGCGGGAAACCGCCCGCATCGGCAGCGAGGCCGAGCGGCGAGCGTTGCGGGCCGATCAGCCCATCTTGGTTGCGGGTGGAGAGATCGGAGCAGGGAAGCTGGCTGAACTGCACCCCGAACAGCGGCCCGCTTTCAAGGCCGACAGTCGTCGGAGCGGGCGGGAAATGCTCCTGCACGATCTGCGACGCAGTGCGGGTGGAAAAGGCGTTGCCCCCGCTCGACAAATAGGCGCCGGTGATCGCCTTCGCGATGGCGGCGGCTTCGGCGGGAACTTCGAGCCCCTGGATGTCGATATTGTCGCCATTGGGCGCATCGGGGATGGCGGCGGTAGCGGGCGCGCCCGGCATGCGGAACACCGCCAGCACGTTGCCGACCCGGTCGACGACGGCGATACTCGCCGCATCGCCCTGCGC
>JBARZK010000033.1:0-13462 GCA_049649965.1 Erythrobacter sp. | reverse complement strand
GTTCACGTCAGCCATGATCGTTTCTCCAATTGCGGTTGCGGTGGTCTTGGTAATTTGTGGATTTCAGGTGCGGCGAGGCGGCACTACGCCCGACCTAGATCGCGTCATCGTCGGTTTCGCCGGTGCGGATGCGAAGCGCGCGTTCGACCGTCGTGACGAAGATCTTGCCATCGCCGATCCGGCCCGTCTGGGCGGCGGCGCTGATCGCTTCGACCACGCGGTCGGCCTGGTCGTCGGGGACGACCTTTTCCAGCCTGACCTTGGGCAGGAAATCGACGACGTATTCGGCCCCGCGATAAAGCTCGGTATGGCCCTTCTGCCGGCCGAAGCCGCGCGCCTCGAACACGGTAATGCCCGAGACGCCAATCTCGTGTAGCGCCTCCTTCACCTCGTCGAGTTTGAAGGGCTTTATGATCGCTTCGATCTTTTTCACGTCCCGCCGTTTCCGATTCCCGCTTTGATAGTGAACGCTTCAGACCGGTTTTGTGCCCCGGCTTCCCAAGTGTTTCCCCCCATGGGACAACGCTCGCAAGAATCGTTCACTGCCCGCTGAAAGTGCAGCATCGCGGCACTCGGCGCAACAGTCTTCGCAAAATCGCCCCAATTTGCGCAATAATTAGGCAGATGACCACTCGAAATCGGGATCTCAGAGACGCAAACCGGTGGTTTCGGGAAGGCCGCACATGATGTTGAGGTTCTGGATCGCCGCACCCGACGCCCCTTTTCCCAGATTGTCGAGCCGGGCGACGAGGCGGGCGTTCCAGCCGCCTTCGTTGCCGAAAACGAACAACTCAATCCCGTCGAACGGCTGGGCGTCCTTTTCGATCAGCAGTTCGGAAACCGGCTCGCTATCGGCCACCGTGACGATCTTCGACCCGGCGTAGAATTCGCCGAGCGCGCTGCGCAGGCTATCGGCATGCGAATTTCCCGGCATGGTACCCAGGTGGAGCGGAACCTCCGCCAGCATGCCGCGATAGGCAGGAACGACCGAAGGCGAAAACAGCACGCAGTGTGAAAGCCCGGCATGGCGCTGCATCTCGGGCAGGTGCTTGTGCGCAAGGTCGAGCCCATACGTGCGAAAGGCGATGTCCGGGTTTGCCTCGAACCGTTCGACCAGTGCCTTCCCCCCACCCGAATATCCGCTGACGGCATTTACGGTGAACGGCCAGTCCGGCGCGAGCAGTCCTGCGCGCACGAGCGGCGCGACCAGTGCGAGGAAGCCTGTAGGGTAGCAACCGGGATTGCTGACCAGCCGCGCGCCTGCAATTTCGTCGTGCCCGATGATCTCCGGAAAGCCGTAGGTCCAGCCCTCTGCCACCCGGTGTGCGCTCGACGCATCGATGATCCGCGTATCCGCCCCGTCCGCCAGCTTCACCGCCTCGCGCGCGGCATCGTCGGGGAGGCACAGGATGGCGATGTCGGCCTCGTGCAGGGCTTCGCGCCGCGCCGCTTCGTCCTTTCGCTGCGCCCCGTCCAGCACGAGCAGGTCGAACTCTTCGCGTCCCGCAAGCCGGTCGCGAATCTCGAGACCGGTGGTGCCGGCTGCCCCGTCGATGAATACGCGGACCGTCATATCGCGCCTCCGACGCTTTCGATGTCGAGGCAATCGGTGTGGACATAGCCCGAGGGGCCTTCGGGTCCGATGCAGCACCACACCCAGTCCTGCCCGATATCGAGCACTTCGAGCGCGCGCCCGTTCTCCAGCACGCAGTTCACTTCCGCATCGTCGCGCGCCTGGCAGCGCAGATTGGTCCGCGCGGCGCGAACCGTTGCTCTGCCCGGTATGACGTAATGTGCGGCAAGATGCGTTCCGGCGAGAGCAATATGCGCAAGGTCCCCGCGAAGGGGGAGGGTGCCGGGCGCAGGCCTCTCGATCGGGCCGGACAGACCCAGCGGTCCGCCTGGTACGTCGTAGCGCCTCGCCTCCTCCTTACCCTTCATTGCATTCGATCCTTCGCCCGCAGGTGGCGGGGCACGTAGCGCCCCGGCCGCGATCGGGCAAGCTAGCCGGCGTAGCGCGCCTTCAGCATGTGCCACGCCGCCCGCAGGCCGTAGGCCGCGCCACCCTTCGACCGACCGGGCTTCGCTGTCGGACGCCACGCGAAGGTGTCGAAATGCGCCCATTCGATATCTTCGCCGACGAACCGATCGAGAAACAGACCGGCAATGCTCGCCCCGGCGAACGAGTTCTGATGCGCGTTGGCAAGATCGGCGATGTCGGAATTGAGCCATTCGCGATAAACATCGGGCAGGGGCAGCCGCCAAGGCTCGTCGTCATGCGCGCGCCCGGCCTCGATCAGTGCCTGCGCTGTTTCGTCCCGGCGGGTCATCAACGCAGGATAGTCAGGTCCGAGCGCGACCCGCGCCGCGCCGGTCAACGTGGCGAAGTCGATGACGAGATCGGGCTTTTCCTCACTCGCCCGGGTCAGCGCATCGCCGAGGATGAGGCGTCCTTCGGCATCGGTGTTGTGGATCTCGACCGACAGGCCTTTCCGGCTGGCGAGCACGTCGCCGGGGCGGAAGGAATCGGCGGCCACCGCGTTCTCGACCGCGGGGACGAACAGATGCAGCCGCACCTTGAGCCCTGCGCCCATGATCAGCCCGGCGAGTGCGATCGCATGGGCCGCACCGCCCATATCCTTCTTCATCAGGCGCATGCCGGTCGCGGACTTCACGTCGAGCCCGCCGGAATCGAAGCAAACGCCCTTGCCGACGATGGCGAGGACCGGGGCATCGGCCTCGCCCCATTCGAGATGCATGATGCGGGGTGCGTGGCGCCGCACCGCAGCCCGCCCGACCGCGTGGACCATCGGATATCCGGTCGCGAGCGCGTCGCCGCGGGCTACAGTCAGTTCGCCGCCATGCGCTTTGACGAGCTTCTCGCACTCCGCTTCGAGCGCGGCGGGGCCCATGTCCTCGGCCGGCGTGTTGACGAGGTCGCGCACCAGCATCTCCGCCTTAGCTTCGGCGATCATCGCATCGAGGCGTCCCGCCTGCCCGGTCAGCAGGATGCGCGGGCCGGTGGCGTTCTCGTCCTCCTGGTAGCGGGTGAAGCGGTATTGCGCAGTAAGCCAGCCGAACATGGCCGGTCCCGGCCCGGTGTCCGCTGCGCTGCCCGCCAGCCGGTAGGTGCCTTCGGGCAGTTCCTCGGCCAGCTTGGCGAGGCACCAGCTGGAAAGGTCCGCAGGGTCGGCCACCCCGCCGACCGCATAGAAACCGTCGCCGTCGGGAACGATGCCGACCTGGTAACCCTTGCCCTCGAACTTCTGCCCCTTGAGGCTGGCGCGCTGTCCGGCCGACAGGTTTTTCGCGAAATCGTCGAACCCATCGGCGTTGACGAGGTGGATGGGGATTGCGTCCTGCCCGCGATCGGGCTGTATCAGGTCCTGGATATCATTCATGCGAGGGTCCATACCTGCGCAGGGTGCATTGTCACCCGTCGAATTGGAGTAAGCCCCCATGGGTTCTGTCGCAAAGCCGCTCTCGCTTTCCTTCGCCTGCCTGCTCGCAGCCTGCTCTTCGCCGGAGGAGATGGGCCGCGATGTCGGGGTCGAGCGGCCTGCGAGTGCGACCCCGGCCGATGAAAGCGCGCTCGACCGACTGGAGCGCCGGACCGCCCGCGGGGCGAAACCTTCGAACTTCTCCGACGATGCCAAGGATGGCGAGGCGGCGCGCGAATTCGATTATTCATGGCCCGCCGCAGTCAGCGCTATCCCGCCGCTTGTCACACAACTATCCCGCGACCGGGACGAGGCGCTCGCGCAGCAAAAGACCGAATGGCGCGAGGCACTGGCCGAATTCGGCAGCAGCGATTGCGTGTCGTGCGTCAATCGCGGCTACGAAACCGCATGGGAGGTGGTCGCCGACCTGCCCCGCTTCCTGTCGCTGTCGGCGACGCGTTGGGTCTATTCCGGCGGAGCGCACGGCAATATCTATTACAGCACTCTGGTGTGGGACAGACAGGCGGATGCCGCGATCGAGCCGGTCGACCTGTTCAAATCGTCCGGCGCGCTCTCCGCCGCCGTGCGCGATCGTTATTGCCAAGCGCTCGATCGACAGCGGGCAGAAAAGCGTGGCGATTTCTCCGGTGACGCCGGCATCTTCAGCGAGTGTCCGGCGCTGGACGAGCTGACCGTGCTGGTCGGCTCTTCGAACGGCGAGACGTTCGATCGGATCGGCCTGATCGCGGCGCCCTATGTCGCGGGGGCGTACGCCGAGGGAACCTACGAAGTGACGCTGCCGGTCGATGCGGCAGTTCTGGGGGCGGTGTCGCCCGAATACCGCGAGAGCTTCTCGGCGCGAGAGTAGCAATCGCGCAGGCGCACCGCTATATCGGGCGCATGACCGAATACCAGACCATCGACGCCGACGAGACGCACTACCGCGACGGCACGATCAAGCTGCACGGACCCGAAGGGTTCGAAGGGATGCGCAAGGCCGGCAGGCTGGCCGCCGAGATTCTCGACAACGTGGCCGACTGGGTGCAGCCCGGCGTCACCACCGGCGAGATCGACGACCGCATTCGCGAGATGATGCTCGATGCGGGCGCGGTTCCCGCGACGCTCGGCTATCGCGGGTATGCCCATTCGTCCTGCATCTCGATCAATCACGTGATCTGCCACGGCATTCCGGGCGACAAGGCGCTGAAGGACGGCGACATCCTGAATGTCGACGTGACCCCGCTGCTAGATGGCTGGCATGGCGATACGTCGCGCATGTTCTTTGCCGGAGAGCCACCGCTCAAGGCGAAGCGGCTGGTGGACGTGACCTATGAATGTCTGATGCTGGGGATCGAGGCGGCGCAGCCCGGCGCGCGGCTGGGTGATGTCGGCGCCGCGATCGAGGCGCATGCGAAACAGTTCCGCTACGGCGTGGTGCGCGAGTTCTGCGGCCACGGCCTTGGCCGCCTGTTCCACGACGCACCCGAAGTGGTTCACGCGAGCAAAGCTGGAACCGGCCCCGAACTGAAACCCGGGATGTTCTTCACCATCGAACCGATGATCAACCTCGGCAAGCCCTGGGCCAAGGTCCTGGGTGATGGCTGGACCGCCGTGACCCGCGACAAGTCGCTGTCGGCGCAGTTCGAGCACAGCCTCGCGATTACCGAGGACGGGAACGAGATCTTCACGAAGAGCCCGACGGGTCGGGACAAGCCGCCTTACATTTGAGCGCCGGCAGCCTGACACACCTGACAGGGGTGTAAGGCTCGTTTTCAGGGCGTAACATTCTGTTTCAGAACGGTTTATAGCGCGAATAGTCAGCCTGACACTTTTCCTACCGGAATTCGAGCAGATTTGCGCCACGAGCGCCTTGGCCAGAGGCGACGACGATTGGAAAGAGCGACGCTGCCCCTAGCGCGTCGCGCTGAAGTAGGAAATGTCCGCTGGTGGGGTGGCTTTGCGCCTGTCCGCTTCTTGCCGTCAGACGAGCTAAAGAGCCCTCTAGAGTTCTAGATGCAGAAATTGGTTGAAATCGCTTTTCGCATAGTCACCGAATGCGGCACCGTTCTCGAATCCGCGTCGTCGGTAAAGCATCACGGCTGGCTCGAAAGCGGAGCCGCTTCCTGTCTCGAGGCTCAGCCGTTTGCTTCCTCGGTCCTTAGCGTTTGCGATGAGGGCTTCTAATATTGCTGAAGCAGCACCACGTCTCAAAAAATCTGGATGGGTTCGCATCGATTTGATCTCAGCCGAGCCGTCGTCGAGCATTTTTAATGCACCGACCGCAGCAATCTTTTCATCAGCCCAAGCGGTCCACACAGTCACTTCGGGTATTTGTAGCCCGGAAAGACCGAGTGCGAAAACGCTGCCAGCCGGAGAAATGGACTGCATCCCAGCTAGATGCAAAATGAGTAGTTCGCGCGTTTGAGCTGAGGACAGATCATCTCTTCGAACGTTGAACATCTGAACGAACCTAAACTATTGTCGTGCTATATTACCGCTTGCGCGATGCTGGGCGAGTCCGCTCGATGTCTGATTTGGGGTCGTAAGCAGACATTCCTCTAAACCTCCCGCGTCGCCCTTATCGCGGCGCCCGCAGCGAACGGCGTGACCGCTACCAGCAACAGGCTGATCGCCGCGACGAAGCCCAGGCTTGCCGCATCGCTTCTTGCAAGCGCCCCTGCTCCGAAAATCAGGATCGGTAATGCGAGCGGGATCAGCAGCAGGCCCGACAGCGCCGCTCCGGCGCGAAGGCTTGCTGTGAGCGCCGCGATCATCAGGCCTATCGCCGCAAGCCCCGGCGTCCCAGCGAGCAGGCCGAGCAGCAGCAGTTCGAAGCTTTCGCCAGACAGGTTCAGCAGTGCGGCTGCGGGAAATGCCGCGATGAGCAGGGGCGGGCCGAAGCTGAGCCAGTGCGCCAGCAGCCGCACCGCCATCATTGCCTCCTCCGTCACGCCGCGCAGGCGCAGCTGGTCGAACACGCCTAGCTCGATATCACGCGCGACCAGCTTCTCCAGCGGCAGGATCGCCGCCAACAGCGCCGCGATCCACACCACGCCGCCTCCCGTGCGCGCCAGCAAAGCGGCGTCCGGTCCCACGGCGAACGGATAGAGCATCGCCACCGCGACGAAGAACGCCACCGGCAAAGCCGCGCCGCTCCCCGCGAAAGGAAAGAACCGCGCAAGGTCCCGCCGCAGCAGCGCGAGGATCACGCGGCGCGCTCCGGTTCGGGTGCGTATTCCTCGATCGCGAGCGTTTGCAGGCCCGCTATCTCCAGCCGCTGGTGCGAGGCGACGAGCGCGATGCCGCCGCCGCGCACATGCTCCGCGATAAGGTCTGTGACCTGTGCGATAGCGCTCGTATCGAGACCGGAAAGTGGCTCGTCCAGAAGCCAGATCGGCACGTTGCGCGCCAGGAGCACGGCCAGTCCGGCGCGCTTCCTCTGTCCGGTGGAAAGATAGCGCACCGGCACGTCCAGCAGCCGCTCAAGTCCGAGGGCTTCCCGTGCATCCTCCGCCGCGCCACCGTCGATCCGCGTCCAGAAGGCCAATGCGCGGGCCAGGGGCAGGTCTGGATCAAGCGCGGTGCGCTCATCGAGCAGGCCCACCGGCCCGGCATAATGGACAAAGCCTGCATACGGTCGTGTCAGCCCCGCCAGCGCGCGCATCAATGTCGTCTTGCCGCTGCCATTGGCACCCGTCACGTGCAACGCCTCGCCCGCGCCAAGCGTGAAAGACAGGCCGCGAAACAGCAGCCGGTCGCCGCGGCGGCACGCAAGGCTTTCGGCTCGGATTCCCGGGTCGGCGAGAGTGGACAGGCGAGAACCTTGCATCGCCCCGAGCGTTAGGCAAAAGCGATCATCCCCACAACCACCGCCAATCAATGGAGCCCGCACGATGCCCAGCGTCCCCGAACTCGAAGATTCCGAGCGCGAGCAATTGCTGTCCGACCGCCCGGACTGGGAACTGGCACGCGAAGGCAAGGCGATCAAGCGCACGTTTCAATTCGACAATTTCTCCGAGGCGTGGGGGTTCATGAGCCGTGTCGCTCTGATCGCGGACCGGCACGACCACCACCCGGAATGGTCCAACGTTTACGCCAAGGTCGAGATCACGCTGACCACGCACGATGCCGGGTCGAGCGGCGGCCTGTCCACCCGCGACAGTAAGATGGCGCGCGCGATCGACGCGTTGTTATAGAAGCGCACGCCATCCGGCGTGCGATGTCCTCGCGCCTACAGCGCTGCGGGCGGGCGGTAGGCCTTGCGACGCCTGCGGCGTCGATCACGTCCCGCCCCTCCCACTTTTCTGAAAACGATTAGAACGACCGCTAGCGCGACCCTGTAGCTGGAGCGGGCACAGGGGGCAGCGCAAGAGTGCCCCGCCAGCAGTATCCCCTCTTACCTGCCCAGCGGCCCCTCGCTGGTGCGCAATTGCTTGCGCACGCGGCCGGGCATCCAGCGCTTGCCGAACGCCATGCGCTTCGACGTCTTGCCGACATAGTAATCGAGCTTGTCGCCATGGACGGCGTCCCAGGCCGCTTCCGCGACTTCCTCGACCGGCGTGATTTCCAGTCCGGCGGCCTTCACCCGGTCGCGGATCTGCTCGTTCGACTTGCGGTTGCCGGTCCCGTCGAGCAGCGGGGTTTCTATGAAGCTGGGGCAGATCGATGCGACCGTGATGCGGTCCTCGGCCCATTCGGCATCGAGGCTTTCGCTCACCGCGCGCACGCCGAACTTGGTCGCGCAATAGACGCTCATGCCGGCTGAGCCCGCAATCCCGGCGGCGCTGGAAATGTTGATCAGGGCCGAGCCGGGCGCGGTCTTCTGCAAATGCGGATAGGCCGCCTGCGCGCCGTAGAGCACACCCTTGAGATTGATGTCGAGGCAGCGGTCGATCTCCTCGGCATCGAGTTCGTGAAGCGATCCGCCGGTTCCGATCCCGGCATTGTTGACCAGCACGTCGATGCGACCGCCCGCCGCCGTCGCCGCAGCATCGAGCGCATTGTCCCATGCCGCCCGGTCGCGCACGTCGAGCCGGTGCGAATAGGTGAAGCCGCCGTCGATCAGGCCGAGCGTGTCCTGCATCCCGTCGACGTCGATATCGGCGATCGAAACGAACCAGCCGCGCGCGCCGAAATGCATCGCGATGGCGCGGCCGATGCCCGAGGCACCTCCGGTGATGACGATATTGCGGCGTTGCTGATTTGCGCCTTGCGACATTTGCGATCCCTCCCGAACTCTTTGATCCGAGCCGCTCTAGCGGGCGCGGCACAGGTTGTCAGCAGTCCCTCGCACGGGCGCGATGGCCCGTGGAGGAATGCCGGTTCGGAGGGGGTCAGGCTCAGCCGCCGAGCGCGTCTTCCAAGCCTTTGACGTATTCCTCGCCCTCGACGATTTCCGCGCTCGAAGGATCGAGCACGTCGCCAAGCGGTTCCGCCTGACCGCCAAGACATTCGGCGAGGAAGTTCTCGGCGATCGCCATGAAGGCGATGTTGTTGGCAGGCTTTGCAAACCCGTGACCCTCATCCGGGTAGAGGACGTAGGTGACGGGGATGCCCGCTTTCTGCATCGCTCCGACGATCTGGTCGCTTTCGGCCTGCTTCACGCGCGGATCGTTCGCGCCCTGGCCGATCAGCAACGGCTTGGTGATCTGGTCGGCCTTGTAGAGCGGGCTGGCGGCGCGCAGCAGCGCCTTGCCTTCCTCCGTGTCAGGATCGCCCATGCGCTCGTGGAAGATCTTCACCAGCGGCGCCCAGTAGGGCGGGATGGTGGAGAGCAGCGTTTCGAGGTTGGACGGGCCGACGATATCGACTCCGCACGCGAACTTCTCCGGCGTGAAGGTCAGTCCGGCCAGCGTCGCGTAACCGCCATAGGAGCCGCCCATGATCGCGACCTCGTCCGGACGCGCGATGCCCTCGTCCACAGCCCAGTCGACCGCGTCGATCAGGTCGTCGTGCATCTTGAGGCCCCATTGCTTGTTTCCGGCATTGAGGAAGTCCTTGCCGAAGCCGGTGGAGCCGCGGAAGTTCACCGACAGCACGGCATAGCCGCGATTGGCGAACATCTGGTGGACCGGGTTCGCGCCGTAATCGTCGCGCGCCCACGGACCGCCATGGACGAACAGGATCATCGGCACCGCCTCGTCGGGACGTCCGTCATTGTCGCTGTCGCTACCAACCGGCAGGGTGAGGTAGGAAACCAGGGTCAGCCCGTCGCGGCTGGTGATCTCGACCGGATGCATCGGCACCAGCGGCGCGCCGACCAGCTCGGGACGCGAGACGTAGAATTCCGTCAGCTCGCCCGCGTCGCGATCGTAGATGTAGGTCGTGCTGGGGGCGGACACGGTATCGTTCCACACGATCCACGTGCGATCGTCGTCCGTGCGGCTGGAAATGCCGAACTCCCCGTCGAGCCGGGCGTCGAGAAACTCCAGCGCCTCGAGCGTTTCGGGTTCGATCGCGGTCCATTCGTTCTTGAGGTAATTGACCGAGTAGGCCTCGACCTCCCTGGTCTGCGGATCGCGCATCGTGCCGCCCAGATCGGCCTTGTCGTCCTCCGCGATCAACCGGCGCTCGCCTGTCGCGGTGTCCTGCGCATAGAGCGCGGCGGTGTCGCGCCCGCGGCTGTCGAGCCAGTAGAGCACCGATGCGTCGGTCGTGTATCCGGCAGGGGACGTCGTGAGGGAATCCTCCATCGCCGTGGTTTCGAACGGCTCTTCCTCCACGACATTGTCGTTCACGCGGAAATAGTCGGTTCCGCCTTCCTCGTTCTGGGCCATCGCCATGCGCAAGGTCAGCGTGTCGTCCGCCATGAACCCGGCATAGGTGTTGTTCTCGTAAACCAGTTCCATCTCGCCGGTGTTCACGTCGAGCAGGTGGACGTCGTGATATTGCGGATCGCGGTTGTTCACGCCGATCAGGATCTTGTCCTTGATGGTCTCGGACGAACCGACGATCTGGACCCGCGTGTTCTCGAACGGGGTGAGGGTGGTCTCTTCCAGGGTCTCCACGTCGATGCGGTAGAGCAGGAAGTTCTCGTCGCCGCCCTTGTCCTGGATATAGCCGATGGAGCGGGAATCGGGCGCCCAGAAATGCTGCCGGATCGGGCGATCGTCGGCGCTGGTGATGACCCGGGCGTTGTCGGGATCGTCGCGCGGTGCGAGCCATATGTTGAGCACGCCGTTTTCGGGCGCGAGCCAGCTCAGCCACTTGCCGTCGGGGCTGATGCGTCCCTGCGCGCGGCTGGGATTGCCGAACAGCGCTTCACGAGGGATCAGGGGGGCTGTTTCGGCGGTCTTTGTCATCGAGGCTCCGGAATTGGCGTGGTTGTCCGCGCTTGCAAGGCCGGGAAGCATCAGCGCGCTGGCGGCGATGCCGGTGGCAAGGCGGCGGACGGTTTTTGCAATTGGCGACATTTCGGTGTCGCGGGACGTCTTGGTGATACGGGACATTGGCGGTTATCCTCTCCAAATCAAGCCAGTGCGACCACTGTGTTGTTGGGGTAAGACACGCGCGCGCCGTTCGCAAGTGTTCATGGCGCCGCAGTCTAAAGCGCCGGATTGTCATAATAGTGCCAGGTGAAGATCGCCATCGCCCCGCGATGGGGCGTCCATTGCTCTCCGATCGTCCGCGTTTCGGGTTCCTTCGGACGCATTTCCATCCCGGCCAGACGCCGGACACCTTCTTGCACGGCGAGGTCGCCGGCCGGCCAGATGTCCGCGCGACCCTCCGCGAAAAGCAGGTAGATCTCCGCCGACCAGCGGCCGATTCCCTTGACCTGCGTCAGCCTGGCAATCGCGGCTTCGTCGTCCTCTGGCAGCGCATGCAGGTCGAGTTCCCCGTCTGCAACAAGCTCGCACAGCGACCGGGCGTAGCCTTGCTTTTGCCGCGAAAGCCCGCAGGCCCGCAACGTGTCGAAATCACGCAAAAGAAGATCCGCGGGCGTGAAATCCTCGCCCAGTTCGGCCTCCAGCTTCGCCCACATCGAACTTGCCGCCGCGACGGAAACCTGCTGCCCAACGATGGTCCGCAGCAGCGTGCGATAGCCGCTCGGGCGGATGCGCGGCGCGGGATAGCCCACTGTTTCCAATGCCTTGGCCACCCGGGAATCGCGCGTTGCCAGTGCATCGAGACCTTTGCGGATCGTCCCTTCGCTCAAGCCCACTATCAAATCCCCTGCCTTGCCATGATAATCACAACGTCCTAGCGAACCGGCGATTTTAGAAAAGCGCGCAGCCACGCTGCGAACCTCGGGAAGGAAGGGAAATCAATGCCAAAGCTGGTCGTCACCAATCGTGAAGGCGAAACGAGCGAGATCGAAGTCGAAGACGGCCTGACGGTGATGGAAGCAATTCGCGACAACGGTTTCGACGAATTGCTGGCCCTGTGCGGCGGCTGCTGTTCGTGCGCCACCTGCCACGTCTTCGTCGACGAAAGCGCAAGCGACAAGCTGCCCGAAATGAGCGAGGACGAGGACGACCTGCTGGAATCCTCCGACCATCGAAAGGACAATTCGCGCCTGTCGTGCCAGATCGCGTTCAACGCGGAACTCGACGGGTTGAAGGTCACGATCGCACCCGAAGACTGATTGCGCCGGGCCGATAGCGTTGCGGGCGCGCGGGCCAGCGCCTAGCTTGGTCGCCATGAACATCACCAAGCCTTTCGGCGATACCCTCGCGCTCATCGGCAACACGCCGCTGGTGCGCCTGGCCGGTCCCAGCGCGGCGGCAGGCTGCGACATCTGGGGGAAATGCGAATTCGCCAATCCCGGCGGCAGCGTGAAGGATCGCGCCGCCCTCTACATGATCCGCGATGCCGAAGAGCGGGGTGATCTGAAGCCCGGCGGGACGGTGATCGAGGGGACGGCAGGCAATACCGGGATCGGCATCGCGCTGGTCGCCAACGCACTGGGCTACAAGACCGTGATCGTCATGCCCGACAACCAGAGTCGCGAAAAGATGGACACGCTGCGGGCTCTTGGCGCGCAGCTGGAAACCGTTCCGCCGACCAAATACGCCGATCCGTGCCATTTCCAGCATGTCTCGCGCCGCATGGCGGAGGAGACGGACGGCGCGATCTGGGCAGGGCAGTTCGACAACACCGCCAATCGCCGCGCGCATATCGAAGGCACCGCGAACGAATTGTGGGAGCAGACCGGGGGCCGCATCGACGGCTTCACCTGCGCGGCAGGCACCGGCGGGACCATTGCGGGCGTGGGCATGGGGCTGAAGGAAAAGAACGCCGATGTTCGCATCGCGCTGACCGATCCGCACGGCGCTGCGCTCTACAATTACTACGCCCATGGCGAACTCAAGGGCGAGGGTTCCTCGGTCGCCGAAGGGATCGGGCAGGGGCGGATCACCGCCAACCTCGAAGGCGCGCCGATCGACACCCAGTTCCGCATCTCGGACGAGGACGGGCTCGTGTGGGTCGAACGGCTGCTGCGCGAAGAGGGGCTGTGCCTCGGCCTGTCTTCCGGGATCAATGTGGCAGGGGCGATCGAGCTAGGACGCCAACTGGTAGCGGAAGGGCGCGAGACCCCGCAGGTGGCCACGATCCTGTGCGACACCGGCTTTCGTTATCTGTCGACGCTTTACAACGCGGAATGGCTGGATGAGAAGGGGCTGCCCGTATTCGACTGGTTAACGCGCGGGGAGCCCGCCTCGGCTTGACCCGAAGGGCAGTTCATCGACAGGCCAGCCTCGCCCGGTTAGGAATGCGGGCATGACCGGCAATCGAACCCTGGGACGCATCGGACGCGAGACCTCGAACGAACCGCCCGAAGGCGCACCGCTCGGCGGAACGCGTCCGCAGGCGATGCAGCGGTTGCAGGTCGGCCTGTTCGGCATTGGCGCAATGGTGCTGCTGGTCGGCCTTGCCAGCGTGATCGGCAGCCAGGCGGATCTTGCCGAAGAGGCAGCGGTGCCGGAAGCCGCGCCAACGACGGAACCCAGCCAGGTGGCGCCGCAACGCGATCCGCTGGCCGATGCCGGGATCGTGCCCGACATGCCGGCCGAGCCGAGTCC
>JBARZK010000032.1:0-2181 GCA_049649965.1 Erythrobacter sp. | reverse complement strand
TCGATCAGCAAAAGCGGCTCGAACGCGCCGAATTGCAGCGTCGCGAGCAGCGGCCGAATCGCGAAGAGCAGTTTAATAAGCCCGAAGCCGAGCACCACCCAACGCGCTCCGCGCACTGCAAAGAAGTAGATCCATAGCAGCGGGATCAGCGCGATGAAAAATTCGGCGAAGATCGCGAAGACGGTCGCGCCGCGATCCCAACCGATCCACGGCAGGGTCAGCGAGAGCCGCAATGCAGCGCCCTCGATATCGCTCAATCCCTCGGCAAGGCTGGCGAGCGCCACCAGGAGGAGGGCAATCGCGAACAATGTGATCGAAAGAGGGCGCGGACCCGTGATGCGTTTCATGTCCAAGCTGCCCCGGCACCGAGCCGATACGTGGTCACCGAAGCGAGAAGTCCAGCCCGATGTCGGCGGCGGGCGCGCTCTGGGTCAGGCGCCCTACCGACACGTAATCCACGCCGCTCGCCGCCTTCGCCGCGATGGTGTCGAGATTTATGCCTCCGCTCGCCTCGGTACGGCAACGACCCGCGACAATTTCGACGGCTCGCCTCAGGGTGTCCGCATCCATGTTGTCGAGCAGCAGGTGGTGCGCTCCCGCCTCGATCGCCGGTTCGATCTGGTCGAGCCGGTCGACTTCGCAAATGATCGGCGCAACGCCGGCTTCGTGTGCGCGCCGAACGGCCTCGCCCACGGACCCGGCTACGGCGACGTGATTGTCCTTTATCATTGCGGCGTCCCACAGCCCCATCCGGTGGTTTTCGCCGCCACCCATGCGCACGGCGTATTTCTCGAGTAAACGCAGGCCGGAATGGGTCTTGCGCGTATCGAGCAGGGTGCATGTCTCGCTGCCCGATCGCATCGCCTCCACGTAAATACGCGTCATGGTGGCGATGCCGGAAAGATGCTGCACGATATTGAGCGCGCTGCGTTCGGCGGTGAGGAGCGCGCGAGCTCTCCCTTCGAGTCGCATCAGATCGCTGCCGGCGGTAACTCGCTGCCCGTCCTCGACCAGGCATTCGAGGCTGCAATCGGCATCGAGGTGGCGGAAGAACGCCGCCGCCACCGGCAATCCGGCGACGATGATCGGGTCGCGCGCATCCATGACGCTGGCAAAGCGTGCGTCTGCGGGGATGACGCTTTCAGACGTGACATCGCGCCCGCCGCCCGCGATCCCTTCGCCCAGGTCTTCGGCCAGCGTCTCGCGCACGAAGCGGCCGAGGTCGAAGTTCGGTAGAGTAAAAGCCATCAAAAATTCCGAAAGGTTCGGGCCAGGCGGTATGGGTGAATGCCCAATTCGTCTAGGGTTTCAGAGCCAACCGGCTGCCCGCGGCGACGCGATGCTCAATGTCGCCTGAGCGAGAAAAACGCACCCCGGACGGGATGCGGGCACGTCAGTGCACGAACCGTGCGACCACGTCGCGATAGCTGCGCGATACCTTCACTTCGGCGCCCGAATCCAGCACCAGGAAGCATTCGCCGTTTGTATGCGGCTTCACCTGCCGGACCTGGTCGAGATTGACGATGGTCGAGCGGTGGACGCGCTGGAACTTGCGCGGGTCGAGCCGGCGTTCGAGATCCTTCATCGTTTCGCGCAGGATCAGCGAATTGTCGCCGGTATAGATGCACATGTAATCGCCCGCCGCCTCGATATGTTCGATCGATTCGACCTCGACGCGGAATATCTGGCCGCGATCCTTGACGTTGATGAGCTTTTCGAAGCGGTCGGAGCTGCCGTCGTCCTCGCCCTCGAACTGCGCCACTCTTTCGGGCGCGACTTCGGCCAGCACGTCGAGCAGCTGTTCGGCATCCTCGGCGCTCTTCTTCTCCGCGAGCCTGAGGCGGACGCGCTCGATCGTATCGGCGAGCTTGTCCTCGTCCACCGGCTTCATCAGGTAATTGACCGCATTGGCCTCGAACGCGCGAATCGCGTGTTCCTCGAAAGCGGTGACGAAGACGAACAGGGGCGGTTCGATCTCCATCACGCCCTTGACCACGCTGAACCCGTCGAAACCGGGCATCTGGATATCAAGGAAGACGAGATCGGGTTTCTCGGTCTTGATCTTGCGAATGGCCTCGCGCCCGTTCGAGCAGGTTTCGATGACCTCGACGTCGTCGTACGGTTCGAGCCGGAGCTGGAGGCCCTGGATCGCGAGCTTCTCGTCGTCGACGAGCATAGTGC
>JBARZK010000031.1:0-14848 GCA_049649965.1 Erythrobacter sp. | reverse complement strand
GTTTTGCGGTCGGCGCTGGTGCAGGTGCGACTTCAGGCACAGAAGCGGGCGCGGCTTCGGGCGGAGGAGCTTCGCCCGGTTTCACCAGCTTGCGGCGCCGCTTCACCTCAACCGCCACCTTGTTGGTGCGGCCATGGCTGAAGGTCTGCTTGACCTCTCCTGCATCGACCGCCTTCTTCAGGCCAAGCGGTTTACGGGTGCGTTTGTTGTTGTCGTCGCTCATTCTGGCTCGTCAGTCCTTCAAATCGTATCATGTCGCGCCAGGGCCGATCCCGTGGCGCGCTTCGTCTTCGTCCTGGCCCGGAATATGGTGGGCGGGGCCGTCACTCGTTCAGGGATCGCTCCCCGTAAAGCGGGAGAGGCGTGAAACCGCCCGCCCGATCCGCTCGCTCGCATTCGCGGTGCTGGCCTGCGAACCCTTCGCGTCGGAAACGCCCAGATGGACGACGTTGTCGCGGCCCACTGCCACAGACAGAGCGGCGCGGTCCAGTGGCAAGACAGTGCCGCGGGCTCCGGAGCCTTCGCGCTCCATCCCCACGCGCCACGCCTGGTCGAGCCGTTTGCGCCCATCCTCGCTGCTGTCGCTCGCGTGGAGCAGCAGGGCGATGCGGCCGGTGCGGGCCTGCTCCTCGATGCGAGCCGATCCCAGCACGACGTTGCCGCCGCGCAGTTCCAGCCCCAGCCGGTCGCAAAGGTTCCGCGCCAGCGCGTCCTCGATCCTTTGCGGCAGATCGTCGGGCCATGAAAGCGTGACGCCTTCCGGTCCGCCCTTGAATGCGCGCATCAGCGCCCGCTTCAAGTGGCCATCGGCGACCGCCGCTTCAAGGGCGGAGCGGTCGGGTGCGATCCATGCGCCGCGACCGGGCGCCTTCGCCCCCGGATCGGGAAGCACCTCGCCAGTCGGCGAAAGCGCCAGACGCACCAGTTCCTCGCGCGGGCGGCTTTCGCCGCTCAGCAGGCAGCGCCGCTCGCTCCGGGAAGCGTTGTCGGGCTTCCCGCGAGTGGGGCGTTCAGCGATGTCGGACGTCAGGCGCTCATTGGGTGGAGTCCGCATCGGCGGCCTCCTGGGTCTCCGCCGAAGCGGTATCCGGCTCGCCGGAAGATGCTGGTGCCGGTGCGGGTGCGGGTGCGGGTGCGGGTGCGGGTGTGGATGCGGGCGTGTCGTCCTCATCCTCGAACCAGTGCGCGCGGGCAGCCATGATGATTTCGTTGCCCTGCTCTTCGGAAAGGCCGTATTCGCCCAGCACGCCGCCCTTGTCCTGCTCGCGCTGCGGGCGCCGCATCGGCGGCCCGTCGGGCGAGTTGTTGCGGCGGCGCGGGGCCTCGCGCTTCTTGGCGATCAGTTCGTCGGTCGCAAGATCGGCAAGGTCGTCGAGCGTCTTGATCCCGCCCTTGCCCAGGGTGACCAGCATCGCTTCGGTCAGGTGCGGCAATTCGGAGAGGTCGTCCTCGACGCCCAGCTCGCGGCGGGCGGCGCGGTGCGCCTCTTCCTGGCGTTCCAGCGCCTCGATCGCGCGACTCTGGAGTTCCTCGGCGAGGTCCTCGTCGAAGCCTTCGATGCTGGCGAGTTCGGCCTGTTCGACATAGGCGACCTCTTCGAGTTCGGCGAACCCTTCGGCCACGAGCAGCTGCGAGAGCGTCTCGTCGACGTCGAGCTCTTCCTCGAACATCTTGGAGCGTTCGGCGAATTCCTTGCTGCGCTTCTCGCTCGCTTCTTCCTCGGTCATGATGTCGATCTGGTGGCCGGTCAGCTGGCTGGCGAGACGCACGTTCTGGCCGCGGCGACCGATGGCGAGCGACAGCTGGTCGTCCGGCACCACCACCTCGATCCGCGCCTCGTCCTCGTCCAGCACGACGCGCGCGACGGTGGCGGGCTGGAGCGCGTTGACGACGAAGGTCGCGGTGTCTTCCGACCACGGAATGATGTCGATCTTCTCGCCCTGCAATTCCTGCACGACGGCCTGCACGCGGCTACCCTTCATGCCGACGCAGGCGCCGACCGGGTCGATCGAGCTGTCCTGGCTGATGACGCCGATCTTGGGGCGGCTGCCGGGATCGCGGGCGGCGGCCTTGATCTCGATGATGCCGTCGTAGATTTCGGGCACTTCCTGCGCGAACAGCTTGCGCATGAAATCGGGCGCGGCGCGCGACAGGAAGATCTGCGGCCCGCGATTGTTGCGCTCGACCTTGGTGATAAGCGCGCGCACGCGCTCGCCGACGCGGGCGGCCTCGCGCGGGATCTGCTGGTCGCGGCGGATGACGCCCTCGGCGCGGCCGAGATTGACGATCACGTGACCGAATTCGACCGACTTGATGACGCCGGTGATGATCTCCCCCGCGCGGTCCTTGAATTCCTCGAACTGACGCTCGCGCTCGGCATCGCGGACCTTCTGGAAGATCACCTGCTTGGCGCTCTGCGCGTCGATGCGGCCGAGATCGACCGGGGGCAGCGGATCCACGATGAAGTCGCCGACCGATGCGTCTTCCTTAAGCTTCTGCGCCTGCTTGAGATCCACCTGCTTGAAGTAGTCCTCGACCTCTTCGACCACCTCGACGACGCGCCAGAGCGTCAGGTCGCCGGTGTTGGGATCGAGCTTGGCACGGATGTCGTTCTCCGCGCCATAGCGGTTGCGCGCCGATTTCTGGATCGCCTCTTCCATCGCCTCGATGACGATGCCCTTGTCGATCATCTTCTCGGACGCGACGGAATTCGCGATTGCGAGGAGTTCAGCCTTGTTGGCGGAAATGGCACTGGCCATCAGTCGTCTGCCTCTTCTTTGTCTTCGATGAGTTCGTCGGCACCGGCGGTGTCGATAGGTCGGGTCGCAGCGACCAGCGCGTCGGTGAGGACGAGCTTGGCGCTGTGAATTTCGTCGCGGGGAAGCCTGGCTTCACCCGTCTTCGCGTCCTCGATGACGACCATGCCGTCCTCGATCCCGCGCAGTTCGCCCTTGTAGGTGCGCTGGCTCCCAGAGTGCTTGACGGACCCCTTGGCCATGACGATCCGCGCATCGTGCCCTTTCCATTCGGCGAAGTCCTTTTCGCGGGTCAGCGGGCGATCGATGCCGGGGGACGATACCTCGAGGTGGTAGGCGCCCTCGACCAGAGTGTCGCCGGCCTCCTCGCGCGCATCGATCGCTTCGGAAACGCGGCGCGACAGCTGGGCGCATTGTTCGATGACGAGCTGCCCGGTCGCCGGGTCCTCCGCCATGATCTGCAGCGCCTGCCCGCCATCGCCCGCTTCGGACGGCATCATCTTCACGCGCACCAGTTCGAAGCCCAGCGCGCGCGCCTCGGGTTCGATCACTTCGGTGATGCGGGCGATATCGGTCATGCGGTCCTGTTGAAGCACGTTTGTGACAAAGCGGCGTTGCGCCGGCCCCTCGCGGCGCCAGCCCCTTCAAAGTGTCGACGATGTCGGGATGAAATGCGAGATAGGCCAGCGCGCGATGAAGCGCAAGAGCCTACTCCGCTTCATCCTCCATCAACGCGTGCTTCTTGATGCAATGGCGCAGCTGGTCGTAGCTGAGGCCCAGCGCCTTGGCGGTCTGGCGCTGGTTCCAGCGATGCTTGCCAAGAGCATGTTCGACGATCGCGCGTTCATGCGCATCGACGGCGGCGCGCAGATCCTCGACCTCGTCGAAACACGGAGCGCTCGAACTGAAATCTTCCGCCTGTGGCGCGTTCGCGGCGGTGGCAGGCGCATCGGAGCGGCGGTGGGAGGGAGCGCGGGGCTTCCACGGGCTGTCGAACGGGTCGAACTGGACATGCGCGATCGGCGTTTCGGGATCGTCCCAGCGATAGACCGCGCGTTCCACGACATTGCGCAGCTCGCGCACATTGCCCGGCCATTCATGGCTTTCGAGCTGGTCCATCACGTGGGAGGCGAAGCCGGGCCAGGCGTGCCAGTCCAGCTCCGCCGCCATCCTGCGGGCGAAATGCTCTGCTAGCACGCCGATATCGCCTTCGCGCACGCGCAAGGGTGGCAAGGTGATGACCTCGAAGCTCAGGCGGTCGAGCAGGTCGGCGCGAAACTCACCACTCTTCGCGAGCGCGGGCAGGTCGTCATTGGTGGCGGCGACGATCCGCACGTCCACGCGAATCGGACGCGAGGCGCCAATGGGAGTGACCTCGCCATATTCGACCGCGCGAAGCAGCCGTTCCTGCGCGCCCATGGACAAAGTGCCCAGTTCGTCGAGAAATAGCGTCCCCTTGTCGGCTTCCTCGAACCGACCAGCGCGCGATCTGGTAGCACCGGTGAAGGCGCCCGCTTCATGGCCGAACAGTTCGGCTTCGATGAGGGTTTCCGGCAGGGCCGCGCAGTTCATCGTGACCAGCGGCTCGTCCCAGCGGGTCGAGAGGCGGTGGAGGCGCTCGGCGATCAGCTCCTTGCCGGTGCCGCGCTCGCCGATGACGAGCACCGGGCGGCTCATGGGCGCGGCGCGCGAGGTCCGTTCGACAGCATCGAGGAAGGCCCCCGATTGTCCGATGAACTGGTTCTCGCGTTCCATGACCACCTTATAGTGAAAAATCCCAATGTTTGGCAACTGGCCCCATTCACCAACCCCGCAGCGAGCGAAAATAGCGCGGAATTCCAATGCCTTCTGGGTTTGGCACGCCCGTTGCAAAGTTGAGAGCAACAACCGCAATCACCGCCAAATCCTTACGGGAGGCCCCTATGTACGACCGCGCTTTCTTCTCCACCCGCCTCGGCTTCGCATCGCTCGCCAGCATTGCGGCGATGACGGCGCTAGTCGCGCTTTCGACGCAGGTCACGCTCGGTGCCGGCGATGCCGGTCTTGCCGAGACGATGGACCGCCCCGCGATGATCGTCGAGCTGGCTTGAGCGGCCCCGTGACCAAGCCCGAAAACGATCCGCTCGGCCCCGAGCGCAAGAGCTCTCCCAAGAAGGAGCTTTCGCGCCTCGACGAGGAAATCGAGGCGCTGCGCCGCAGCCCCACCCCCACACAGCGCCCCGCCACATCGCGCGAGCGCAACGACCACAGCGACAATTCCCGCAAGACCGCCACCAACCCTTTTCTCGACGGAGTAGCCTTCATGGGCATATTCAGCCGCACCCGCGACATCATCGCGGCGAATTTCAACGACATGCTCGACAAGGCCGACGACCCCACGAAGATGATCCGCATGATCATCCTCGAAATGGAGGAAACGCTTGTCGAGGTCCGAGCCAGCGCCGCGCGCACGATCGCCGACCAGAAGGAGATGCACCGCCACGTCGTCAAGCTCGACAAGCTCCAGGCCGACTGGGGCGAAAAGGCGCAGCTGGCGCTGTCGAAGGATCGCGAGGACCTTGCCCGCGCCGCGCTCGTCGAGAAGAAGAAGGCGGTCGAGATGGCCGACCAGCTCAAGCAGGAAATCGCCGTTCTCGACGACGCGCTGCGCGCATACGAGGACGACATCCAGAAGCTGCAGCATCGCCTCCGCGAAGCCCGCAGCCGCCAGAGCGCGATTGCCGCGCGGCTCGAAAGCGCGGAGAACCGCGTCAAGCTGCGCACGCTGATGAGCACCGAGCGCACCGACGAGGCGCTCGCCCGCTTCGACCAGCTCGAACGCCGGGTCGACTACGCCGAAGGCCGCGCCGATGCGATGAACATCGCCGAGAACAAGCAGCCGTCACTGTCCGACGAAATTGCCGCGCTGGCGGGGTCGGACGCGATCGACGATGAACTGGAACAGATGAAGAAGGCGCTCGGCAAACCGGCCGACGACGCCGGCGGAAAGGAAGAGTAAGCCATGGACGAATTGTTCGCATTCACGATCGTCGCACTCCTTTTCATCGGCGTGCCCTGGCTCATCCTGCACTATGTGACCAAGTGGAAGACCGCCGCGACGATCACCACCGACGACGAGGTCCTGCTCGAAGAGCTCTACAACCTCGCCAAGCGGCTGGATGAACGCATGGACACGGTCGAGCGGCTCGTCGCCTCCGACGATCCCTCCTACTCTCCGGTCAAGCGCATCCAGGCCGATCAGGAACAGGACAACCAGCAGCTGCGCGAACTCGAAAAGCTGATGGCCGACAAGAAAGGAACCGCCGCATGAACAGCCCCCGCACCACCCTTTATCGCGACAAGCACAACGCAAAGCTGATGGGCGTGTGTTCCGGCATCGCCGATTACACCGGTGTCGATGCGTTCTGGATCCGGCTCGGCCTTGTCGTGCTGACGATCGCCGCGCTCGGCCCGGTTTCGATCGCGGCTTATTTCATCGCCGGCTTCCTGCTCAACAAGAAGCCGCCGCATCTGTATCGCGACAAGACCGAGCAGAAGTACTGGCAGGGCGTTCGCCAGAGCCCGAAGCGCACCGCCCGTGAAATCCGTGCCCGGTTCCGCGATATCGATCGCCGCCTGGCCGACGTCGAAACCTATTATGTCAGCAGCAACCAACGGCTGACCGCCGAGATCGAGCAGCTGCGCTGAAACTTCGAACCAACCCGGAGGGGGTGAATTTACAATGGAAGGTATTATCGCTGTTTTGATCCCGATTTTCGCGCTGTCGATCCCGATCGTAGCGATCTGGACCAAGCACCAGCAGAAGCTGGCAGAGATGCAGATCGGATCGACCGCCGAACAGACCGCCGAAAAGGCCGCGCAATATGCGTCGCAGGTTCAGCGGCTCGAAGATCGGGTCCAGGTGCTCGAACGCATCGTTACCGATCGCGGCTATGACGTTGCGACCCAGATCGAGGCGCTGCGCGACAGCCGTCAGGTCGAGGGAAGCGGCAGCGGCGTTCCGCTGAGCATACCCAATCACGCCGGCAACTCCCGCAAGGAGAACGTCTAATGGATTTCGGTGGACCCTCTTTCGTCATCCTCATCATCCTCGTCAGCACCGTAGGCTGGCTGGTCAACAACTGGATCCGCGCCAAACACGGATACGACCTGGAGGATGAATGGGGCGGCAAGA
Organism: Erythrobacter sp.; assembly: GCA_049649965.1. Lineage (GTDB taxonomy): Bacteria > Pseudomonadota > Alphaproteobacteria > Sphingomonadales > Sphingomonadaceae > Erythrobacter. The sequence continues at coordinate 7,918 of JBARZK010000031.1, read as the reverse complement.
CCCAGCGCTCCGACAGTGCCGAAACCAAGCGGCTGAAGGAAGAGAACCGCGAACTGCGCGAAAGCCTCGACACGATGCAGGACCGGATGGTCGTGCTCGAAAAGATCGTCACCGATCGCGGCTACACGCTGTCCGAGGAGATCGAGGCACTGCGCGACAAGCCCGCGCCCGTGGCCGGCGAGCGCGCCGGTGCCGGCGTCCCGCTCGACCTTGGAAAGAAGGAACGGACGTAATGCAGGAACTGATTACCACCGAACTGTTGAGCGTGGTCGGTGTGGCCCTCGCCGCCGGCTGGGTCTTCACCACCTGGATCAGGGTCAAGCACGGCTACCCGCTCGAAGGCAGCTGGGGCCAGACCATCAGGCCCGTGACCGACAACGAAGCCAAGCAGCGCGTCGCCCTGCTGACCCAGGAAAACGCCGAACTTCGCGCCGAGTTGGGATCGGTGAAGGACCGCCTCGCCAATGTCGAACGGATCGTCACCGATAGCGGATATGGCCTCGGCAACGAGATCGAGAAACTGTGCGGCGCTTCGCTCGAAAACCGCAAGGACGAGGGGAACGCCTGATGAGCGGATGGGCCTTCGTCGCTGTCGTCGCCATCGTGGTGTGGGGGATCGTGCAGCTTTCCCGTGCCCGCGGCGGGATCACCAGCGACAGGTCGGGGAAGGTCGTGCAGTCCGGGCAGGATGCCTCGGCCGAGGATCGCGCCCGCGCGCAGGCCGAAGCGGAGGAAACCCGCCGCGAGATCGAGCAGCTGCGCGAACGCCTTCAGGTGCTCGAACGCATCGCGACCGACAACAACAGCGAGGACGCACGCGAACGCGCCCGGATCGCAGCGGAAATCGAGGCGCTGCGGGATACCAATCCACCGGCAAAGCAGGCGGAACCAGCTTCGCTCGCCGATGATACGCGCAAGGAGCCGAACCAGTGATCGAACCCACGATGATGATTGCCGCGACCTGCCTCGTCGGCTTGTGCGTGATCGCCTTCGCTCTGCTGCGTGCATGGCAGGGCTGGCTGGAACTCAAGCGCACCGAGCTCGATCGGCTCGAGGAACTGGCGCCTGGGCACGACCGCAACCGGGAGATCGAGGGCGGCGCGCCGGGCTCGGCCCGCATCGAACTCGCCGATCTCAAGGAACGCATCCGCAAGCTGGAGGCTATCGCGAGCGGCGTCGAACTTTGAGGGGCGTACGCGCCTTCGGCATCGGCACCCTTCCCCTTCCCGCCTCGCACTCCTAAATGGCGGCCATGCGATCCCTCGACGACATCCGCGAAGAATACGAATTCCTGGAAGGCGACGAACGTTACCGCCTGCTGATCGAACTGGGGCGCGAGCTGGACGAGATGCCGCCCGCGCTCAAGACCGATGCGACCCTGGTGCGCGGCTGTTCGGCTGCGGTGTGGGTCTATCCGACGGAAAGCGGCGATGCGGGCAAGCTGCATTTTCTCGCAGACAGCAACGCCGCGATCACCAAGGGGATCGTCGCGCTGGTGATCGCCGCCGTTCAGGACAAGCCGGCGAACGAAGTCGCGGCGATGGACGTGACCGGCGCGCTCGAACCCTTCGACCTGAAAAGCCAGCTTTCGAGCAACCGCACCCAGGGCGTTCCGAACATGATCGCGCTGGTGAAGGACCACGCAGCGCGGCTTGCCGATGCCTGATCTGCGCCGGGCGCAGGCCGCCGACCTCGACGATGCAAGCGCGCTTTGCCTGCGATCCAAGGCACATTGGGGTTACGACGCGGCGTTCATGGCCGCGTGCCGTGACGAACTGACCCTGCGCGAAAAAGATTTAAGCGAGGATGCCGTGTGGCTTGCCTGCGTTCGCGAGCGGATGGCGGGTGTCCTGCATTTCATCGCGGAGGACGATGTCGGAATTATCGACAAGCTGTTCGTGGAACCGGACTTTATCGGGCAAGGAGTCGGACGGACACTGCTCGACAAGGCTGCCGCCGTCGCGAAAGCGAAAAATCTCCGCGCGCTGGAAGCCGTTGCCGATCCTTTTGCTGCGGGCTTTTACGAACAGGCGGGGTTCGCGGCGTTCGGAACCACACCATCGGGCTCGATCCCGGGCCGCACGCTGACCACGTACCGGAAAGCGCTCTAGCCTAGGCGCCCACGCTGTCGCGCACGCGGGCGGTCCCGGCAGCCTTCTGTTCCCGCAATTCGCGCTTCAGCGCCGCCGGATCGCGCGCGATGACGAAGCCGAAGCTGACCCCGCCTTCCTTGCCGATGGTGGCATGGTGCAGCTTGTGCGCCTGCACCAGACGCTTGGCATAGCCCTTCTTGGGGACGAACCGGAAGAAGCGCTGGTGGACGAGACCGTCATGGATGATCGCGTAGACCAGGCCGTAGAGGTTCACGCCCAGCGCGGCCCACCACAAAGCCTCCCAGAAGAGCGCGCCGAAAACATACATCGTCGCGTTGATCGTGCCGAAGACCACGGCGAACAGGTCGTTCTTCTCGAAATATCCTTCGTGCGGTTCGTGATGGTCGCGGTGCCAGCCCCAGCCCCAGCCATGCATGATGTATTTGTGCGCGTACCAGGCGAAGAACTCCATGCCAATCAGCGCGGCAAGGGTGACAGCGATGCATTCGAGCCAGGTCATGCGGCGATCTCTCTTTGCCTGTCCTCGGTTTCCGGCGCTTCTCCGCCGATACCGGCCCGTTTCGCACGGGGCAGTGCCCACCACGGCACGTCGGGCCTGCGATGGTGTTCCAAATGATAGCCGAAATGGAAGCACGTGGCGAGACTTGCCAGCGCGCCGAAATCGTTCGTGCGCGCATTGTGCCGATCCGCGAAAGGCACGGCATCGCTATGGTTGTGCGGACGGAAGGTGCCGAAATAGAACAATTGCAGCGAGGAAAGCAAAGCCGGCAGCCCGTAAAGTACGAAGAGCTGCACGAACCACACGTCGAACACCAACCAGTAGAGCGCGACAACGCAATGCAGGAAAACCAGCGAGCGCCAGCTGAAATACCTTCTCAGGAAAGTAGCATACCAGCGCGCGAAGCTGGCGGGATTGTTTTCGTCGAAATCGGGATCGCCCTGATGCCCGGCGAGCCGATGGTGCGTGAAATGCGCGTCGCGCAAGGTGCGCCAGGCGAACCCGGCATACAGGAAGAGAAGCACCGCCCCGATAACGGCATTGATCCGCTTCGCCCCAGGCAGCAAGCTGCCGTGCATCGCGTCATGCGCGACGATGAACACTCCCACCGATAGCCAGCACTGCACCAGAGCCAGCCCCAGCGCGAAGGGCAGGTTCGTCCACGTCATCTCGAACACGAACAGGCCCCAGAAATGGAGCGAGAGCCACGCACCCGCGATGATGGCCGCCAGCGCCAGACCGATCACGCCGCGCATCGTGCGTCCGGGAAGGGCGAATTCGTCAGTGCTCATGCTTGAAGATACGCGCGGCAACGGCATTCGGGTGCGTATAGGGGCAGAACCCCGCGCTTCGCAATCAACGGCCAATCAGCCGCTTTCGGGAAAGAAGAACTCGCGCAGGTGCTCGCCGATGCGCGCGGGCCGCAGGGTCTCGGCATCGATGCAGCACCAGCTGGACTGGACTTCGGCCAGCACGTCCTCGCCCCGGCGGATCACCGTGTGGTAGAAAGCGCGCGCTCCGTTGAAGCGTTCGAGCACGGTCTGCGCGATGACATCGTCTTCGAGGAAGGCCGGCTTTCGATAGGTGATCTCGTGCTTGAGCGCGACCCACGCCTTGCTCGCCACGTCTTCCGCCGGTGCCATCTTGTTCCAATGTGCGAGCACGGCATCCTGCACCCAGCCGAGATAGCGGGCGTTGTTCACGTGCCCCATGAAGTCGATATCGTCCGGTTCAACGGTGATCGGGTGGGTGAACGCACTTGCTGACATGAATGTCAGTTAAGCGCATGATCCTTTCCATTCCATGACAAAGTTTGTGCTTCGTGCAGGTAACTTGCCAGTGTTGCCCCTGCGCAGCTATCGAGGACCCCCGCAACTTCCGGATAAATAGACCCACATGGCCAGCCGCCCCCGCACGCTATACGAGAAGATCTGGGACGATCACGTCGTCGAAACCCGCGACGATGGCACCGCGCTCATCTATATCGACCGGCACCTCGTCCACGAGGTGACGAGCCCGCAGGCCTTCGAAGCGCTGCGGCTTTCGGGCCGCGTTGTGCGACGTCCCGAACTCACGCTCGCGGTTCCCGATCACAATCTGCCGACGACGCCACGCCTCGGCCCCGACGGCAAACGCCTCGCCATCGCCGATCCGCAAAGCGCCGCGCAGCTCGACGCGCTCGAGCAAAACGTGCGCGATTTCGGTATCCACTACATCGATGCGGTCGCGGCCGAGCAGGGGATCGTCCACGTGGTCGGGCCCGAGCAGGGCTTCTCGCTGCCCGGGACCACCATCGTCTGCGGCGATTCGCACACGGCCTGTCATGGCGGCCTGGGCGCGCTCGCCTTCGGCATTGGCACGAGCGAAGTCGAGCACGTGCTGGCGACGCAGACCCTGCTGCTCCAGCGATCGAAGACCATGGAGGTCCGGGTTGAGGGCGCGCTCGGTCCCGGCATCTCTGCCAAGGACCTGATCCTCCATATCATCGGCACGATCGGCGCGGCGGGCGGGACCGGCTACGTGATCGAATATCGGGGTCAGGTGTTCGAAGCGATGAGCGTCGAGGAGCGGCTGACCGTGTGCAACATGAGCATCGAGGCGGGCGCGCGCGCCGGCTTGATCGCGCCCGACCAGACCGTGTTCGATTATCTCGAAGGTCGCCCGATGGCGCCGCGCGGGGCGGACTGGGACGCGGCGGTCGCCCACTGGCGCACGCTTCACAGCGATCCCGGCGCGCATTTCGACGCGCGTATCCTGATCGACGGAGCCGCCGTCGCGCCGACCGTGACGTGGGGGACCAGCCCCGAAGATGTCGTCGCGATTTCCGGCGAAGTCCCGTCCCCCGTCAGCTTCCCCGCCGAGGCGAAGCAGGCCGCCGCGCAGAAAAGCCTCGATTACATGGACCTCGCTCCCGGCACGCCGATGACCGACATCGCGATCGAGAACGTCTTCATCGGCAGCTGCACCAACAGCCGGATCGAGGATCTGCGCGCCGCAGCAAAGGTACTGAAGGGGCACACAAAGGCACCGAACGTGCGCTGGGCGATCGTTGTACCGGGCTCCGGGCTGGTCAAGCGGCAGGCCGAGGAAGAAGGGCTCGACACCGTCTTTCGCGACGCGGGTTTCGAATGGCGCGAGCCGGGATGTTCGGCATGCCTCGGCATGAACCCCGACAAGGTTCCGCCCGGCGAACGATGCGCCTCGACCAGCAATCGCAACTTCGTCGGCCGGCAGGGACCGGGCGCGCGCACGCACCTGATGTCTCCGGCGATGGCGGCGGCTGCGGCGATCGCTGGGCGGCTCGCCGACGTGCGCGAAATATGAAGGCGAGTGTTGAAACGGATGCAACGCACGCGCATTGACTACACATGACCAGACGCAAAAGTTCGAAGGCTGCGCTCGGCGCGGCCGCCACGATCGGATCGGCAGCCATCGCCGCAGGGCTGCTCTATGCCGGCCGCCGCTTTCGCAACAAGGACGACGAGCGCACGTCTCCCGGCACCGTCCCCTCGGGCGAACCGCCAGAGACGGATTGATGCCGCCACGTGATGGCTTGAGAAGGGATAACGCGCGATGAAGGCGGTCGAACGGGTTTCGGGCCGCGCCATTCCCTATGGCGCAAAGAACGTCGATACCGACGTCATCATCCCGGCAAAGTGGCTCAAGACCATCACCCGCGAAGGCCTTGGCGAAGGGGCGTTCGAAACGGTGCGCCAGCAGAGCGGCAACGTGTTCGACGATCCCGCCTACGAGGGCGCGCCCATCCTCATCGCGGGCGACAATTTCGGCTGCGGGTCCAGCCGCGAACACGCCGCCTGGGCCCTTCTCGACATGGGCGTTCGCGCGGTGATCGCGCCGAGCTTTTCCGACATATTTTCCGGCAATGCGGTCAAGAACGGGATCGTACCGGTGGTGCTGCCTGCCGAAGCCGTCGATCGCGTGCTGGACGTTGCGCGCGAAGGCGGCGAGGTGACGGTCGATCTCGAAACCTCGACCGTCACGACCAACTACCAGGATCGTTTCCCCTTCGAGCTCGACCCGTTTCGCCGCCACTGCCTGCGGAACGGGCTGGACGAGGTGGCCCTGACGCTCGAGCGGGATGACGCCATCTCGACCTACGAACACCGCCGCGAAACCGCCCGTGGATGGCTGGCGACCGGCACCGACACGAACGCAAACGCAAACGCCATCAGGGAAGAAGGACGACCATGAAAGCCATTCGCACGCACCAAACCGGCGGCCCGGAAACGCTCAAGCTGGACGAGATCGATGTCCCCTCCCCCGGAAAAGACGAGGTGCTCGTCGACGTGCGGGCCTGCGCGATCAACTATCCCGACACCCTGATGATCCGCGACCTCTACCAGTTCAAGCCGGAGCGGCCCTATTCCCCCGGCGGCGAGATCGCCGGAAGGATCGAGGCCGTTGGCGAAGGGGTCGAAGGTTTCGAGGTCGGCGACACCGTGATGGCCGGCATCGGCAGCGGCGGCCTGCGCGAAAAGGCGATCGTTCCGGCGAACCGCATGTTCAAGGTTCCCGAAGGCATCCCGTACGAAAAGGCGGCGAGCCTGCTGATGACCTACGGCACCACGATCCATGGCCTGAAGGATCGCGGCCACATCAAGGAAGGCGACACCGTTCTGATCCTGGGCGCTGCGGGAGGCGTGGGCCTTTCCGCGGTCGAACTGGCCAAGGCATTCGGCGCGCGCGTCGTCGCCGCCGTCTCGAGCGAAGAAAAGGGCGAAGTCGCGCGCAAGGCAGGCGCGGACGACGTGGTCATCTACCCGCGCGAGGAGATGGACAAGGATGCCTCCAAGGCCCTGTCCCAGAAGTTCAAGGATGCTTGCGGTCCCGACGGGGCGAACATCGTCTACGACATAGTCGGCGGGCAATATTCCGAACCGGCCCTGCGCGCGATCGCATGGGAAGGACGCTTCCTCGTCGTCGGCTTCCCGGCGGGGATCGCGAAGATGCCGCTCAACCTCACCCTGCTGAAAAGCTGCGACATCTGCGGCGTGTTCTGGGGTGCCTTCACCGCGCGCGAGCCAAAGAAGTTTCACGACCAGGTCAACGAACTGTTCGACCTGATGAAGGCGGGCAAGATCGATCCGATGGTATCGGAAACCTTCCCGCTCGAACGCGCGGGCGATGCGATCGCCAAGCTCGAGGATCGTAAGGCGGTGGGCAAGCTCGTCGTCACCATGGACTGATCCACGCCCTTCCCGGGCCGCGAACGTTTCCTTGCCCGCCTGCGCGCGAAGGCCTATCCCTGCGCGCGTGGCACCTGTCCCTTGAAAGGCACGAACAATGACCGATTTCAGCGATCGCCAGCGCGGCGAGGAAGCCAAGTTCGCAATGGACGGCGAAACCGCCTTCAAGGTCGCGGCCCGGCGCAACCGGCTGCTGGGCGAATGGGCCGCGGGGCTCATGAACCTAACCGACGAGGAAACCGACGCCTACAAGAAGGCGGTGGTGCAGGCCGATTTCGAGGAAGCGGGCGACGAGGACGTCATTCGCAAGCTGCTGGGCGACCTGACCGCCGCCGATGCCAATGTAAGCGAGGCCGACATCCGCGCGAAGCTCGAGGAAAAGACCATCGAGGCGAAGCGCCAGTTGATGAGCGAAAGCTGACGGGCGACCGAACGATGCCGATGAAAGCTGCCGATATCGAAGCCGCCATTCTCTCCGCCCTGCCGGGCGCGAAGGTCGAGCTTCAGGATCTCGCGGGCGACGAAGACCACTGGTCCGCCACCGTCACCGCTCCCCAGTTCGAAGGCAAGAGCCGGGTGCAGCAGCACAAGATGGTCTA
>JBARZK010000030.1:0-17742 GCA_049649965.1 Erythrobacter sp. | reverse complement strand
GGCGCGGCCCGGCCGCTCTTCGCAGGCGCGCGCGGTCTCCTTCACGGTGCCGATCGTCTACGGCCAACGCGCGCTGGGCGATGTCCTGATCGAAACGCGCGGAGGCGAGGACGTTCAGATCGAAACGCTCACGCTTTCGAACGAACTTTCCGTCCTTCTCAACGATGCCGGGATCGCTGCCCTGCGCGACGTGGTTGCCAGCAGGGCCTACGTCACGCCGACGGAGCTGGCGCGCATCGGTCTCGACATTCGTTTCGACCAGCGGCGCCTGGCGCTTGTCGTGGGGACGATCCCGGGCGAATTCCGCCCGGTCCAGTCGCTGGGACGCCCCGCGCGCGAAAGCGATATTCCCAACCTGCCCGTACTCGATCCGGAGCCCTTCAGCTCGTATCTGAACGTCAACGTCAATCTCGATTACGAAAGCGACACGGATTTCGAAAACCCGGAATTCTTCCTCAACGGCGCGACCCGGTTCGGCGACGTGGTGGTCGAATATGACGGGGCGTTCAGCGGCCAGTTTTCCGAGGATTACCGCTTCTTTCGCAGAGGTGTGCGGGCGGTCTACGATCAGCCGGAGGAACAGCGCCGCTTCTCCGCAGGCGATCTTCGCGCGACCACCCTGCCGATCCTTCGCACGCCCTTCATCGGCGGTGTTTCGGTGGAAAAGGGGCGGCGGATATTCGACCCGTTCCTCCCCGTCGCCCGGCTCGGCGCGCGCGAAATCTTCATCGACAACCAGTCGAGCGTCGAGGTCCTGCTGAACGGCGAGATCTACCAGACCTTCCAGCTCGAACCGGGCCGTTACAACCTCGCCGATCTACCGGTGCAGGTAGGCGCGAACGATATACAGCTGCTGATCAACGATTCCGCCGGGCGCCGGCAGGTCGTCGATTTCAATTTCTTCTTCGAACCGATCGACCTTCAGGCTGGCGAGGACGAATATTCGCTCGCTGTCGGTGCCATTGCGCAGAACCTGACCTTCGAACCGGACTATTCCGACGAGATCGGCTTATCGGCCTATTACCGCCGCGCGTTCAGCGACAATTTCGTGTTCGGCGGCGGCACCCAGCTTTCCGAGGACCTGCAACTCGGCGCGCTGACGGCCTCGATCGTGCCGCAGGTCATTCCCGGCGCGTTCGATCTTGAGGGGGCGGTAAGCACAGGGTCTGGCGGGACTGGCTTCGCCTTTCGCGGCAATTATCGATACCGTGCAGGCAACACCTTCACGAACAGCCGCCAGTTCTCGATCAATGTCGACTACGAAAGCGAGAACTACCAGACCCTGTCCGACATCGTTCCGGTGGCCTTCGACCTCCTTTCGATCAGTGCAAACTATACGCAAGGGTTGAACGAAAGCACCTTTTTGAACGCCGGTGCGATCTACACCACGATCAGCGGGCGATCGCGCGACACCTCGACCGTTTTCGTCGATGTCGTCCATCGCCTCAACGATCGTCTTCGACTCACGGGCGGGGTGGAATACGGGAACAGCCCGTTCTTCGACGACGATTACGGCGTGCGCGTCGGCGTCGCCTACGCGCTCGGCGGACTGACCCGCGCCAATCTCGACTATCGCAGCCGCGCGGACCTGTTGCGGGCGACCCTGTCGCGCGGGGCCGATGACGAGGTCGGCGGCTTTGGCTACGATGTCGGCTTCACCCGCGCACGAGGTCAGACCGGCGCGGATGCCAATCTCCTCTATTTCGGCAACCGGTTCGAAGGTCGCGTGCTGGCTCAGACGATCGGCGAAGGCTTCGACGGTGTCTTCGACCAGCAGGCGGTGCGCTTCCAGTTCGGAACGTCATTGGCCTATGCCGGCAATACGTTCGGAATCGGTCGCCCGATCAACGACAGTTTCGCTCTGCTCAAGCCCGATCCGGCGATCGGCGAGGTTGACGTGATTAGCGGGCGGAGCCTTGCCGACAACCGCTACGACGCGCGCAGCGGTCCGCTCGGCGCCGCCGTGCAGGGCGACATCATCTCCTACGCCGCCCAGGGCCTGCAATACGACATCGCGGGCACCGAAATCGGCATCGACATCGGTGACGGCGTCTTCCAGGTCGATCCGCCCTATCGCTCGGGCTACGAGATCACGGTCGGCTCGGCTTATTTCGTCAGCGCTTCGGGCTTCCTGCTGCGCGGCGATGGGCCGTTCGAACTCGCCGGAGGACTGGTTCGCTCTTCCGCCGACGATGAGTTCGCCCCCCAGCCCTTCTTCACCAATTCCGCCGGTCGCTTCGCGATCATCGGACTTGCCCCGGGTGGAACTTACCAGGTCGAACTCAATTCGGGCGAAAGCTTCGAATTCACCGTCCCCGCCGACACGCAGAACCTTTACCGGCTGGGTGATATCGTGCTTCAACCCGCAGCGGAGTAAACGCAAATGGCAAGGACCCGTATAATGGCTTGGCAAGGCGCGCGTCTGGCGCTGGGCGGCGCGGCGTTCTGCGCATTCGCTGCGCCGGCGCTCGCCTGTGAGCCGACCTTCACGCAGGCCGCACAGACCGTAACGTTGACCGCAACGGAAGTGAGCGACGGCGCCAGGGTCGAGACGAGCGAGCAGATCCGGATCCTCAATACCGGCAGCGGCGAATGCAACGCGTTCCTGCGGGTTTCGCGGTTCTCCGCCTCCTCTTCCGATCCGGCGCGCAATTTCACGCTGACGAGCGGCGGACAGGAGATAGACGTCCTTCCCTCCGACGTATCGGCGGCATCGTCCAACAGCGACCTGTTCGTGCCGGCGATCCCCAGCGGCGGGGTCGACAGCCGTTCGGTGCCGCTTCGCTTCAGCTTTCCTGTGGGCTGGGGCATCGCGAGCGGGACGACAACGGACACGCTGCTGGTGCAGCTGATCGACGAAAGCGGCAACGTTTTCGACGACATGTTCCTGACGGTGAACCTCACCGTCCTGCCTTCGGTCGAAATGCGTATCGTTGGCGCCACCGGTAACGACCGGATTGCGCGGATCGACCTAGGTGCGCTCAATCCGCGCGGTATTACCCGGTCGGATCCGTTCGGTGTGCGGGTCTGGAGCACCTCGCCCTATACCGTCACTTTCGCCTCTTCCAATGCAGGCGCGCTGGTGCACGACCTGAACGGCGACCGCATTGCATACGAGCTTCGAGCGACCGGAAGCGAAGTCGATCTGAGCGGCGCAAGTCCGGGCGCGCTGGGCCGCAGGACCGGGGCGTTGGGCGATTTTCACGCGCTCGAAATCGCGGTACCGCCCTTCGTCGCACAGGCCGGAGAATACGCCGACAGGGTGGTGGTAACCGTCTCGGCGGGCTAATTTCGCCTGCGTTTGAAGGGGTACAGAATGGGGTCTGAAAGGACCTGAGAGGGTCTTTCGCGGACTCGAAGCGGTCAGACGCCGATCACACCGGGGTCATGGCGAAGCTGATCGCGAGCGGGGCCCGCAATTGCTGCGTCGCGACCTCGACATCGACCGGACCGTGCCGGGCACCCTGCCGGAACTGCACCATCGAAAAGCCGGTGCGCTCCAGATTGGTGCGCTGTCCGTCATAGGTCACGTTCGCCTGTTCGCCGTCCGCAAGCGGGCGGTGGAAGGCGACGATCTGGAAGCCGCGATTGGTGTTGCAGCTTTCGAAGATGGTCGAGCGGGCGATCGCATCGTCCTCGCTCGCCATGGCGGTTGCCGAACTGATCGCACACAGCACCGGCATGCGCGCGGAAACCTGCATGCCGCTATCGGAATTGTCCGAGGCAAGGGCCGGCTGCGCCATCGCGGCGAGGCAGGTGGCGACAGCGAAGGTGATCGAGCGTGTTGACGGCATGGGGGCTCCTGTCTTTCGCCCACGATGCGTAACGCCCAATCGCTAAGGGATCGTTGCCACGACGCTGATACGCCGCTCCCCGGGATCTCCAGATGCCCGCGATGCCCGCGATGCCGCGCAAAACTCCCCTTCTAACAATAGTTATCCTTCGCCAATTTCGGGGAACGGCCTTTCTCAAGGACCGTAGCAGCCACGACAAGAGCGAGGATTTCAGCTATGGCGGATGACCGCGATCTAAAACTGTTCGGCACCGTGGCAGGTGCCGGTATTCTGGTCGGTGCGACGGTTCTGGGCGCAGCCCTCAACAAGAGGCGCGAGCGCGACGGATCGAGCGACGATGCCCCCCGGCGAACATGGCGCAAGACCCCCGGCCCGCACGCGCTGGTCGGCCGCACCGTCACCATTCGCAAGCCGCGCGACGAGCTTTACGAATACTGGCGCGATTTCAACAATCTCGCCGCGTTCATGGAGAACCTGGAACGGGTCGAAAGCGAGCCCGGCGCCGGCGATCGTTCGACCTGGGTCATCCGCGCACCGGCAGGCCAGTCGGTCGATGTCGAAACCCGCGTCACCACCGATCGCAAGGGCGAATGCATCGCCTGGGAATCGGTCGAGGGATCGGACATCGAAACCAGCGGCGAAGTTCGCTTCGAGGATGCACCGGGCGATCGCGGCACCCGCGTCACGCTCACGATAGAATACGACGCCCCTGGCGGTGCCATCGGCAGGGGGATCGCCTCGATGTTCCTGCGCGAGCCGCAGATACAGGCCCGCCACGACCTCAAGCGGTTCAAGATGCTGATGGAAACCGGCGAAATCGCCACCTCGGCGCGCACCAAGGACCAGACCCGCGCAGCGCAGCAGGAGAACGCATAATGCGAGCCCTTACCTGGCAAGGAACCGAAGACGTCCGCGTCGAGACGGTCAGCGATCCCGAGATCATCAATCCGCGCGATGCGATCATCAAGATCACTTCGACCGCGATCTGCGGCTCCGACCTTCACCTTTATGACGGGGTAATCCCCGGCGCGCTCCCGGGGGACGTGCTCGGCCATGAATTCATGGGCGAGGTGGTCGAAACGGGCAAGGACAGCACGCTGAAAAAAGGGCAGCGCGTCGTCGTGCCTTTCACCATCAGCTGCGGCGGCTGCTTCCATTGCCAGATCCAGCAATACAGCGCGTGCGAGAATTCCAACCCGGCCGAAAAGCAGGACATGTCGGCGACCCTCTACGGGCATCCGATGTCGGCGCTGTTCGGCTATTCGCACCTTACCGGCGGCTATTCCGGCGGGCAGGCGGAATATGTGCGCGTGCCGTTTTCCGATGTCGGGCCGATCGTCGTTCCCGACCACCTCGACGACGACAAGGTCCTGTTCCTTTCCGACATCCTGCCAACCGGCTGGATGGGCGCCGAGAACGCCGAGATTCAGCCCGACGACACCGTGGCTGTCTGGGGTTGCGGCCCGGTCGGCCTGTTCGCGATCCAGTCCGCAATCGTGATGGGCGCGAGCAAGGTTATCGCCATCGATCACTATCCCAACCGCCTCGCCCTTGCCGAGAAAATGGGCGCGGAAACCATCGATTTTCGCAAGACCGACGTGCGTGAGGCGCTGATGGAAATGTCGGGCGGTATCGGGCCGGATGCGGTGATCGACGCCGTCGGCCTGGAGGCGCACGGTTTCGCGGTCGACAATCTGATCGACAGGGCGAAGCAGACCATCGGCATCGGCGCCGACCGCACCGCCGCGCTGAAGCAGGCGATCCTCGCCGTGCGTCCGGGCGGGCGGGTTTCGATCCCCGGCGTCTATGGCGGGATGACTGACAAGTTCCCGATCGGCGCGCTCATGGAGAAGGGCTTGCAGGTCAAGTCGGGCCAGACTCACGTTCAGCGTTACCTCAAACCCCTGCTGGAGAAGATCGAGGACGGCACGCTCGATACGACCTTCCTCATCAGCCATCGCCTCCCGCTCGAAGACGCGGCGCGCGGCTACAAGAATTTCAAGGAGAAACAGGACGAGTGGACCAAGGTCGTCCTCAAACCCGGAATGGAGACCACCCAATGAGCGCGGAATCGATCGACAAACTCTCCGGCTTCGTCGTCATAACCGGTGCATCCTCGGGCATCGGACTCGAACTCGCGCGCCGCGCCGGAGAGGATGGCTGCGACCTGCTGCTGGTCGCTAACGAACCGCTGACCAAGGGCGAAGCCGCCGCGCGCGACGCGGGCGCAGGCGCGATCGAGACACTGGTGGCCGACCTCGCCACCGAAAGCGGGATCGACGAACTGGTCGCGAAGATCGGCAACCGGCCCGTCGATGCGCTGTTCGCCAATGCAGGCCGCAGCAAGGGCGGCAAGTTCCTTGAACACGACTGGGACCAGATCAAGCAGACGCTCGACACAAATGTCACCGGCACGATCTCGCTGATCCATACGGTCGCCAACCGGATGGTCGCGCGCGGAACCGGGCGCATCCTGGTCACCGGGTCGATCGTCGGGGAGATGCCCGGGCCGTTCAACCTCACCTACAATTCGACCAAGGCTTTCATCAACATGTTCTGTGTGGGTCTTGCCAACGAGTTGAAGGACACCGGCGTCGTCATCACCTGCCTGACGCCGGGCGCGGTCGACACGCCGTTCTTCGAAAAGGCCAACATGGAGGACGCGCCCGTAGCCGAGGGGCCGCAGGCCGATCCCGCCGACGTCGCGCGCACCGGTTACGAGGCGCTACTCGACGGCGAATTGCAGACCGCCGACAGCCTTTCGGCGAAATTCCAGATGATCATGGCCGAAATCCTGCCTGACGGAGCTGTCGCCAGCCTGCATCGCAAGATGGCCAAGGCCGACTAGGCACTCGGACCGGGAACGCGGCCCCTACCCTATTCGACAGGCTGGCGGGCTATCCCTTGCCAGCACGGCGTGGCGCCGTCATTTGAAGGCGCAAAAGACAGGAGACACGCCATGCGCCAGATCGACCACTTCCTCCCCAACCGCCCTGCCGGCGATGCCACGGGCCGCACGCACAAGGTCTGGAACCCCTCGACCGGCGAAGTGCAGGCCGAGGTCGCTTTGGGCGGTGCGGACCTGCTCGAAAGCGCGGTCGAGACGGCCCGATCCGTCCAGCCGGAATGGGCCGCGACCAATCCGCAGAAGCGCGCGCGGGTCATGTTCAAGTTCAAGGAACTGATCGAGGCGAACATGCAGGAACTCGCCGAGCTGCTTTCGAGCGAGCACGGCAAGGTAATCGACGATGCCAAGGGCGACGTGCAGCGCGGGCTCGAGGTCATCGAATACGCCTGCGGCATCCCGCAGGTTCTGAAAGGCGAATACACGCAGGGCGCAGGTCCGGGCATCGATGTCTATTCGATGCGCCAGCCGCTCGGCATCGGAGCCGGCATCACGCCGTTCAACTTCCCCGCCATGATCCCGATGTGGATGTTCGGCATGGCGATCGCGGCGGGCAACGCCTTTATCCTCAAGCCCTCCGAACGCGATCCCAGCGTGCCCGTGCGGCTCGCCGAACTGTTCGTCGAGGCTGGCGCGCCCGAGGGGCTGCTCCAGGTCGTCCACGGCGACAAGGAAATGGTCGATGCGATCCTCGACCATCCGGCCATCTCGGCGGTCAGCTTCGTCGGGTCGTCCGATATCGCGCACTACGTCTATAAGCGTGGCGTCGCCGCGGGCAAGCGCGTGCAGGCCATGGGCGGCGCGAAGAACCACGGCATCGTCATGCCCGACGCCGATCTCGACCAGGTGGTGAACGACCTGTCTGGCGCGGCCTTCGGCTCCGCGGGCGAGCGCTGCATGGCGCTGCCGGTGGTGGTGCCGGTGGGCGAGGACACGGCCAAGCGGCTGCGCGACAAGCTCATCCCCGCGATCGAAGCGCTGCGCATCGGCGTCTCAAGCGATCCCGACGCGCATTACGGCCCGGTCGTCACCCCCGAGCACAAGGCGCGGATCGAAGGCTGGATCGACACCGCCGAACAGGAAGGCGCCGAGATTGTGGTCGACGGGCGCGGCTTCAGCTTGCAGGGGCACGAGGACGGCTTCTTCGTCGGCCCGACCCTGATCGACCGGGTGACGCCGCAGATGAAATCCTACCAGGAAGAGATCTTCGGCCCCGTCCTCCAGATCGTGCGCGCCGACGATTTCGAGCACGCCGTGCGCCTGCCGAGCGAGCACCAGTACGGCAACGGCGTCGCGATCTTCACCCGCAACGGCCACGCCGCGCGCGAATTCGCCGCCCGCGTCAATGTCGGCATGGTCGGCATCAACGTGCCGATCCCGGTCCCGGTCAGCTACCACTCCTTCGGCGGGTGGAAGCGCTCTGGCTTTGGCGATATCGACCAGTACGGCACCGAAGGGCTGCGGTTCTGGACCAAGCTGAAGAAGGTGACGCAGCGCTGGCCGGATGGCACCGCCGATGCCGACAACAAGGACGCCTTCATCATCCCGACCATGGGGTAGCCGCGATGCGCGCCGTCTTCCTCCTCCCGCTCGTCCTGGGTCTTGCGGCCTGCGACCAGCAGGAGGCCGGACCGGTCGACAGCGAGGTATCGCCCACCAGCGGCTCGGACGACGAGCAGACCCTGCCGGGTGAACGCAGCCTCGCCGACGAGACCCAGACCGGCCCCACTCGCGCCGCCGATGCCGCCGGGGGTATTCCCCGGCGCTTCCACGGCGTGTGGGACTACGCGCAGGGCACCTGCGATCCCGCCTCGGACCTGCGCGTCGAGATCGAGGACGATCGCATCACCTTCTACGAATCACTGGGCGAGGTGGACGAAGTCACCGTGCGCTCCGCCAGCGAGGTCGCGGTCGAACTCGACATGGAAGGCGAAGGCGAAAGCTGGGAGAACACGCTGCTTCTCACGCTTTCGGACGACGGCGAGACCCTGACACCGCGAAACGCGGACGGCAGCGACAACCCGATGCCGCGCACCCGCTGCGACTAGAGATGCTGCGCGTGGGTCGCGGCCCGCACGCATGACCAAGCCTCTCAGCCCTTGGCGAACTCCCCCAGCCGCTGCTCCGCCAGCCCGATCAGCTGGTCCAGCTCGTCCATCGTGTTCATCTCGTCCGCGGAAACCATGACCCGCAGCGCCCCGTCCGCGTCATGAAGCAGGATTACAGGCAGCTTTCCTTCCCAGCCGGGCAGGCATTGCCGGTAATCATCGCGGTGCAGTTCGCGCTTCTCCAGCGGGACGCGCGCGAGGAAATCCTTCCATTCGCGCCGGGCCGTGAAAAAGCCGAAAGCGAGAGCGCACAGCGCGCACGGATAGCTTGCCGGGGCGAAAGTCTTCCAGAAACTGTCGCGCACCGCGTTCAGCAGCCCGGAATCGGCGTTGTAGATCATCACCAGTTCGGGGCGGGTCTGCGTCATGGCGGTCCTTCGCGCGGGGGCGTCGCGCCGCACTTACGCGGGGCCTGCCCTCGCTTGCAAATTTGAGAGCATCCGCGCCCTTCCCTCCCCTGCACCTTGGAGCTAATGCCATTCGCCATGACCGGACAGTTTCAGCTTACGCAGGACCAGGTCGCGATCCGCGAACTGGCAGAGCGCTTCACCGCCGACAACATCACGCCCAACGCAGCGGAATGGGACGAAAAGTACATTTTCCCGCGCGACATCATCCAGCAAAGCGCGGAGCTGGGTTTCGGTTCGATCTACGTCTCCGAAGAATCGGGCGGCATCGGCCTTGGCCGTCTGGAAGCAGCGCTGATCATGGAGGCGATGGCCTATGGCTGCCCGTCGACCAGCGCCTTCATCTCGATCCATAACATGGCCAGCTGGATGATCGACCGCTTCGGCTCGCAAACGGTCAAGGACAAGTACCTGCCGCAGCTTATCACCATGGAGCATATCGCCAGCTATTGCCTGACCGAGCCTGCCAGCGGGTCCGACGCCGCCGCGCTCAAGACCACGGCGAAGAAGGACGGCGACGACTACGTTCTCAACGGGACCAAGCAGTTCATCTCCGGGGCGGGCGAGAACGAGGTCTATGTCGCCATGGTCCGCACCGGCGAGGACGGCCCGCGCGGGATCAGCGCGATCGTGATCGAAAAGGACATGCCCGGCATCAGCTTCGGCGCGAACGAGAAGAAGCTCGGCTGGCATTCCCAGCCGACCGCGCAGCTCATCATGGAGGACGTGCGCGTGCCCGCCGAGAACCTCGTCGGGGGCGAAGGCGAAGGGTTCCGCATCGCGATGCAGGGCCTCGATGGCGGGCGGCTCAATATCGGGGCCTGTTCGCTCGGCGGGGCGCAGCGCTGCCTCGACGAGGCGATCCGCTATACCAAGGAGCGCAGCCAGTTCGGCCAGCCGGTCGCCGAGTTCCAGAACACCCAGTTCACCCTCGCCGACATGGCCACCGATCTCGAAGCGGCGCGCGCCCTGCTCTATCTCGCCGCCGCCAAGGTCACCGACAACGCGCCGGACAAGACGCGCTTTTCGGCGATGGCGAAGCGGCTGGCTACCGACAACGGTTCGGCGATCGTCGATCGTGCACTGCAATTGCACGGTGGATACGGCTATTTGCAGGATTACCCGATCGAACGGTTCTGGCGCGACCTGCGCGTTCATTCCATCCTAGAAGGCACCAATCAGATCATGCGGATGGTCGTGGGGCGCGACCTGCTGCGGCAATAGGGAAACTTGAAAACAATGACTGACGACGTCCTGACACGGACCGACGGCCCCATCGGGCACATCTCGTTGAACCGGCCCAAGGCGCTGCACGCGCTGACACTCGACATGTGTCACAAGATGAGCGCGGCCCTGACCGAATGGGCCGACGACGACGCGATCGAGGCTGTGATGCTCGACCATGCGCAGGGCCGCGGCTTTTGCGCGGGTGGCGATATCGCCATGCTGCGCGATTCCGCCTTGAACGACGGCGGCAAGCGCGCGCGAGAGTTCTTTCACGACGAATACCGCCTCAACCACCAGCTTTTCACCTATGCCAAGCCCGTGGTCGCCTTCATGGACGGCATCACGATGGGCGGCGGCGTCGGCATCGCCCTGCCCGCGAAGTTTCGCGTCGCGACCGAGAACACCCGTTTCGCGATGCCCGAAACCGGGATCGGCCTGTTCCCCGATGTCGGCGGTGGCTGGCACCTCTCGCGCCTCGGCGGGCGGCTGGGCCAGTTCCTGGCGCTGACCGGCGCGCGGCTCGACGGGCCGGAAACCGTGTGGGCGGGCCTTGCTACCCATTACGTGCCGAGCGACATGCTGGAGGATATCAAGGCCCGCATCGTCGAGCGTCCGGGGCGCATCTCGGGCATCCTGTCCGAACCGGTCGGCACCCCGCCCAGGGCGCGGATCGAGGAGAATGCGCTTAAAATCGCGAAGCACTTCGCCAGCGACGATTACGAAACGATACTCGCCAGCCTCGAGAAGGCGGCGGACGACGGCGACGACTGGGCGCAGAAGGAACGCGACACGCTCGGGACCAAAAGCCCACAGACCTGCAAGGTCGCGCTCCGCCAACTGGAAAAGGGCAAGGAGTTCGACGACTTCGCCGACAACATGCGGATGGAATACCGCATCGCGAGCCGGGTGATCGAGCGGCCCGATTTCGCCGAAGGGGTGCGCGCCGTCATCGTCGACAAGTCGGGCGATCCCAAGTGGAACCCATCGTCCCCCGAAGGCGTGAGCGAGGAATTGCTCGATTCGATCTTCGCGCCGCTGCCCGATGGCGAGGAATGGACCCCGCTTAATTGATGATCGACTGCGCGGCCCTCGTTCGTCATGGCGAGGGGAAAGCGCAGCCATCCAGTCCTGTCGCGCCCCGAAACGCCCGCGCCGCGCGCGGCCTCCGCGCGACGACGAAAAGGAGAAGATCTTGAGCTACGAGACCATCACCGTCGAAACCGACGCCCACGACTCGAAGGGCGTCACCCTGATCACGCTCAATCGGCCCAAGGCGCTGAACGCACTCAACACCACGGTGCTGGCGGAACTGATCGAGGCATTCGCCGCCTATCAGGACGACGACAGCCAGCTGTGCGCGGTGCTGACGGGTTCGGGCGACAAGGCGTTCGCCGCCGGAGCCGACATCAAGGAAATGCACGAGCAATCGGCGGCCGAGTTCTACCTCAAGGATTTCTTCGCGCCCTGGACCAGCGAAATCGTCGCCAAGACGCGCAAGCCGTGGATCGCGGCGGTCAACGGCTTCGCGCTCGGCGGCGGGTGCGAACTGGCGATGATGGCGGACTTCATCATAGCGTCCGAGAACGCGAAGTTCGGCCAGCCGGAAATCAAGCTCGGCGTCGCGCCCGGCATGGGCGGTTCGCAGCGGCTCACCCGCGCCATAGGGAAGTCGAAATCGATGGAAATGTGCCTGACCGGCCGGATGATGGACGCCGAAGAGGCCGAACGCGCCAACCTCGTCGTGCGCGTCGTGCCGCATGGCGACCTGGTCGGCGAGGCGCTCAAGACCGCCAGGACGATCGCCGGAATGCCGCCGATGGCTGCCATCGCGAACAAGGAGATGGTCAACGCCGCCTTCGAAACGACGCTCGACCAAGGCATCGTCATGGAACGCCGCATCTTCCAGATCCTCACCGCCAGCGAAGACAAGGCCGAGGGCATGGCCGCCTTCATCGAGAAGCGGGATGGAAAGTGGAAGGGGCGGTGATCGACCGATCGTCATTGCGAGGGACGCGGTGACGAAGCAATCCAGCGTTCGACGAAGCCGATAGCAGCGATACAGGATCGCCGCGCCGCTTCGCCGCTCGCGACGACGAATGGAGAGGATACGAACATGAGAATCGCCTTCATCGGCCTTGGCAACATGGGCGGCGGGATGGCCGCGAACCTCGTGAAAGCGGGGCATTCGGTCCGTGCCTTCGACCTCAGCGAAGAGGCGCTTTCCGCGGCGAAGGACGCCGGATGCCAGACATTCTCCAATGCGCGCGAAGCGGTCGAGGGCGTCGATGCAGTGGTCTCGATGCTACCCAACGGAGAGATCGTCAAAAAGGTCTATACCGGCGATGTGATCGGCCACGCGCCGCACGCAGCGACGCTGATCGACTGCTCGACCATCGACGTCGCGACCGCACGCGAAGTCGCCGATGCGGCCCATGCCGAGGGCTACAAGATGGTGGACGCCCCCGTGTCCGGCGGAATCGCAGCGGCGGCCGGAGGGACGCTCACCTTCATGGTCGGGGGCGAAAAACACGCTTTCGACGCAGCGGAACCGGTCCTGTCCGCCATGGGCAAGGCGGTGATCCATGCAGGCGATGCGGGCAATGGGCAGGCGGCGAAGATCTGCAACAACATGCTGCTCGCCATTCAGATGATCGGCACCGCCGAAGCGTTCTCCATGGCGCAGAAGCTCGGTCTGGACCCGCAGACGTTCTACGACATTTCCAGCGTCTCGTCCGGCCAGTGCTGGTCGATGACGAGCTATTGTCCCGTCCCCGGCGTTGGCCCGCAAAGCCCTTCGGACAACGAGTACAAGGGCGGGTTCGCCGCCGCGCTGATGCTGAAGGATCTCAAGCTGGCGATGGAAGCGGCCGAGCGTTCGGGCGCAAGCGCCCCGTTGGGCGGCCATGCCCGCGAGCTTTACGAGAAGTTCGCCGCCGACAACGGCGCGCTGGATTTCTCAGGCATCATCAAGACGCTCTGATCTGCGCGATCACCTGCGCAAGCCATTCGCGCGGTTCGGCGCGTTCGCCGATATCGGTCACGAATTCTTGGCCGTTGCCGACCCGGTACATGCGATCTGGCGCGGGCCAGTTGGCGTCCTTGTCCGGGAAGTAGGTGATCTCGCCGCGCCGCAGCCATTCGGGCCGCGTCCATAGGGAAACCGGACCTTCCGGGGCGGTCAGCCGCAGTCCCGGCTGCGCCCGCCGCGCCACTTCGCCCGGCCCGGTGTACAGTGTATCGTTCGTGCCGTGAAAACCGAAAGCGTGCGGGTGGCCGAGCCGCTCGAACCGCTCGACGATCGCATCGGATGCGCCTTTCAGAGGGACGACTTCGGCCACCTCCAGATAGCCGAAGATGCGATGATGGCGCGCCTCGCCCGCCCCTTCGAACAGGCCGAAGAACACGAATACGTCGCCAACTCCCACGCGCTGTTTCGCCAGATGGCCCTGTGCCGATCCGCACTGGCCGAGGATCGCGGTGCCATCGTCGAGGAACATGGGGTCGTGATGGCACCAGTCACCGCGCGCGACCTTGCCGCGACTGGCGCGCTCCGCCTCGTCGCCCAGCGCAAGATCGGCATAGGTCGTACGCGACAGTTCGCCGTAGGCGGGGATCGGCAGGCTGACCGGGCGGCCCGGTCCTTCGTCTGAGGGGACGATGGGGGACGGCCCGCCCCCTGCGACGGAATCGAACCCCTTTCGGGAAAAGATGATACGCATACGCTGCCGGATGTGAGGCGGCCTGCGTGCTTGCGCAAGACAGCGTCGCGGAATGCGCAGTTGCGTATGATGCACATGCTTTGCGCCCATCGGGGAATACGGCTAGAGGCACGGCCATGACACAGCCAACCAAGGTCACCGCGCTCGTCATGGCGGGCAAACGCTCGGGCGCGCTCGATCCCCTGGCCGAGCAAGCCGGCGTCTCGCAAAAGGCCGTGGTGCCCGTGCACGGGGTGCCGATGATAGAGCGCGTGGTGCGCCAGGTCGCCGCCTGCCCGCAGGTCGGAGCAATCCGCATCGTGGCCCACGATCGCGACGAGATCGCCGCCCTCCCCGCCATCGCGCGCCTTGCCGAAGAAGGCCGGCTCACCTTCGCCGAGGGCCGCTTCAACATCGTCGACAGCGTGTTTTCCGGCGCGGACGGGGCACAATTCCCGCTGCTCGTCACGACGGCGGACAATTGCCTCGTCACCCCGGAGGGCTATTCGGAATTCATCGCCAAGTGCCTCGAGACCGAGGCAGGCGGTGCCGCCGGCTTGGCGCGCAAGGAGCGGGTGCGGGAAGCCGACCCCGTCGGACAAAAGCGCTTCTACACCTTCCGCGACGGCGAATTCAGCAATTGCAACCTGTACTGGCTCGGCAGCGAAAAGGCGCTGGGTGCGGCGGAAATCATGCGCGAGGGTGGGCAGTTCGTGAAGTTCCCCTCGCGCATCATCAAGGCGTTCGGGCTGATGAACCTCGTCCGTTTCCGCATGGGCTGGGGTTCGAAGGAGAAGCTGTTCGAGCAGATTTCGCGGCGGTTCAGGGTCCGGCTGGTCCCGATCGAACTGTCGGACGGCCATTACGCTATCGACGTGGACAACCAGCGCACGTTCGACGTGACCGAACGGATCCTGCGCGAGCGCGAACCGGCCACGCTGGCCGGCTGATACCGGTCCGACGCGCATGAAGCGCCTCTTCACCAACATGGGCTGGCTGCTGGGCGGTCGCGGGATTAACGCGGTGCTCAGCCTCGTCTACCTGGCGCTTGCGACGCGCACGCTCGGGCTCGAAAGCTTCGGCTATTTCGCCGCAATCGTCGCGCTGGGACAGGTCGTCACCGGCATCGCGAATTTCCAGACATGGCAGTTCATCGTGCGCTGGGGCGCGAACGGCGATGCGAGCGGCGCGGCGGAGCAGGCCGTTCGCGAGGTGACAGGCTTCGCCATCGCGCTCGACATGGTTTCCGTCGCGGTCGGCATCGCGCTGTCGGCCCTGCTGGTATGGAGCGTGCCGCTATGGCTTCCGCTACCGGACGACCTGCTCGCGCTTACCTTTGCCTATTGCATCGTCTCCCTGCTTGCGATCCGATCGACGCCCATCGGCTTGCTACGGGTCAATTTCGCCTATGCGACCGCCACCGCCGCCGAAGCGGTTCAGCCGATCGTCCGGGCGAGCGGCGCGGTGCTGGCCTGGCTGTTCATGCCAACGGTCACGGGTTTCGTCCTCGCTTACGCCGCAGCGGAGATCGCGGTCGCTGCGGCGTTGTGGATCGCGGCGGCGCGAAAGGAGCGCATCGATCTGGGCGCGCTAAGCCTGCGGCGGATCCCCGCGCGCCATCGCGATGCGTGGCGGTTCGTGGTCTCTACCAACCTTTCGGGCAGCCTGACGATCGCGGGCAAGCAGGTGTTGATCCTGCTGGTGGGCACGTTCGGCGGGGCGGCGCTGCTCGGCGGCTTTCGGGTCGCGAGCCAGCTTGGCCAGGCGCTTGTCGCATTGGCCCAGACCGTGTCGAAGGCGATCCTTCCCGAACTCGTTCACGCCCGCGAAAACGCGCTGGTGATCGCGCGCCGCATGGCGAACATCGCGCTGGTGGGCGGCGTGATCGCGGTGCTGGTCGCGCTGTTTTTCGGCCGCTGGGGGCTGGAAGCGATCGCAGGCGACGAGTTCCGCGGGTTCTACTGGGCGATGGTGATCCTCGCGATTGCCGGCGCGGTCGAGCTGGTAGGCGCAAGTCTCGAATCCCTGCTTGTTTCCGCCGGGCGGGCGCATGTCTCCTTCGTCGTGCGGGCGATCCCGACGCTGCTCGCGCTGGTGCTGCTCGACACCGCGATCGACTGGAACGGCGCGAAGGGGGCGGCCTTTGCCGTGCTGGGATCGAGCTCGCTCGCGGTGATCGGCTTCTACGTCGCGATCATCAACATGCAGCAGATCAGGATCGTCGTCGAACCCGAAGGCGAAGGACTGGATACCGGGAGCGAAGGCGGGATCGAAGCCATGGACGAAAGCACTGGCGGACCGCTTCCGCCGCGTCCGTGAGCCATTCCCCGCCGCCTTCGGTTCAGTCTTCTTCGGGCAACCACGACAGCCGCGGCTTGCGCGCCGCCGCCGTCTCGTCGAGCCGTCTGCGCGGCGCGTAATAGGGCGCCTGTTTCAGGCTTTCATCGCCCGCCTTCGCCCGCTCTACCAGTGAGCGGAAGGCGGTGACGAACTGGTCGATCGACGCCTTGCTCTCGGTTTCCGTGGGCTCGACCAGCATGGCGCCGTGCACCACCAGCGGGAAATAGACCGTCATGGGATGATAGCCCTCGTCGATCAGGCCCTTTGCGAGGTCGAGCGTCGACAACTCGCCGCCAAAATCCCGATCGCCGAACAGGGCCTCGTGCATGCACGGCCCGCTGTCGGCGAAGGGTGCGTGGAGCACGTCCTCCATCGAGCGCAGGATGTAATTGGCGTTCAGCACCGCATCCTCCGCCACCTGCTTCAGGCCGTCCGCACCGTGACTAAGCATGTAGGTCAGCGCGCGGGTGAACATACCCATCTGGCCGTGGAACGCCGTCATGCGGCCGAACGTGCGATCGCGGCTTTCCTCGCGATGCTCTTCCTCGACCAGTTCGAACGCGCCCGCTTGCGTTTTACGGACGAAGGGCAGCGGGGCGAACGGCGCGAGCGCTTCGGAAAGGACCACCGGCCCGGATCCCGGTCCGCCGCCGCCATGCGGTGTGGAGAACGTCTTGTGCAGGTTGATGTGCATGGCATCGACGCCAAGGTCGCCCGGACGCACGCGGCCAACAATCGCGTTGAAGTTGGCGCCGTCGCAATAGACATAGCCGCCCGCTTCGTGGACGGCATCGGCGATTGTGCGGAAATCCTTCTCGAACAGGCCGCACGTGTTCGGATTGGTGATCATGACTCCCGCCACGTCGGGACCCATCCGCTCCTTCAGCTTCGCGACGTCGACGCGGCCCTCGGCGGTCGCGGGGATGTCCTCGACTTCGTAACCGGCAAAGGCTGCGGTGGCGGGATTGGTGCCGTGCGCGCTTTCGGGGACCAACACCACGCTGCGGGCATCGCCGCGCGCGATATGCGCGGCGCGAATGGCGAGGATGCCGCACAGTTCGCCATGCGCCCCGGCTTTCGGACTCATCGCGACCGCGGGCATGCCCGTCAGCGTGCACAGCCAGTGGCCAAGCTGGTGGATGACCTCCAGCGCGCCCTGCACCGTCTGCTGCGGCGCGAGCGGGTGGATGTCGGCAAAGCCGGGCATCCGCGCGACCTTCTCGTTGAGGCGCGGATTGTGCTTCATCGTGCAGCTGCCGAGCG
>JBARZK010000029.1:0-32962 GCA_049649965.1 Erythrobacter sp. | reverse complement strand
GGTTTACGTCAAGCGGCTGCGCTGAACCCGCCACATCGCGAAGCAAGACGACAGCCAAAGAAAAAGGGCGCCGGGATCGTCTCCCGGCGCCCTTTTCGTGTCATTCGGCGTGGCGATCAACTGCCGGCCATCTCGGGCGCAGCGGATGCCGCCTCGACGCCGGCTGCCGCACCCATGACGCCCCCACCCAGCATCTGGCGCGCATAGGCGCTCCAGAGCCGGGCGATCGGCATGCGCGTGCCAGTCACCTGGTCGAACGTCGAAAGCGCGGCGTCGTAATTGCCGGCACCAGCCTGCGAAATGCCCAGACGGGTGAGCACTTCGTTGCGGTCCGCACCGGGCATGTCGAGCGCCTTCTCGTACAGCGTCGCCGCGGTGTCGTAGCGGTCGTAGCTGAGGAAGGCGCTGGCTGCGGCCGTCACCGTGCGGAGATCGGCGCCTGCGGACATTGCTTCCTGTTCGAGCGAGGGTAGGTCGGCCCGGTCGTCACCGACACGGCTGTTCGCGGTCTCAAGCGATTCCGCGATGAACGAGTTGGTTTCCTGGACCACCCCGGCTTCGATGCCTTCCTCGATCACGGCCTTCACTTCGCCCGGAAGGCGACGCGCGTCGGCGGCTTCGACGTAATAGTCGTATTCACTGGCATTCTGCAGCGCGTCGACCCGGCGGCTAAGCCGGAAGAGATCGAGCATTTCGGCGTTCTGGAACTGGTTGATGTTGCGCGTCGCGTTGATCGCATCCGACCAGTTGGTTTGCGTCGGATAGTCCTCGACCCACATCGCGGCGAAATCGTAGACGTCCGGAGTGACTTCATTGTTGTAGGCGGTAACGAAGCCACGGCGGTACCACACCTCGTCGACCGGCTGCCCGGCGGCCTTGCGCGCCTCGATCGCTTCGCGAAGGTAGTTGAAACCTTCCTGATAGCGCTCCTCGCCGAAATAACTTTCCGCCATGCTGATCTGCAGGTCCGCGGCAGAAACACCTTCGGTCGTAAAGTTGTTGTCGATGGCTGCCTGCAGATACGGACGGGCCCGGGCATAATCGTCCTGCGCCGCCGAAAGCTGGTATGCGACGAAGTTGTACTGGCCTAGGTTCGCGGCCGGGACAATGCCACTTTCGAGCATCAGTTCCATGCCGCGAAGGCGCAGCGCGTTGTCTTGGAGACGCACGCCGGCATTGTACACGAGGTTCCCGCCGGCAAGCTTCTCGTCGCCGGTGTTGAGCAGCGGGATCAGGGCATCGATCTGCGGGCGAAGCGCGGCGACATCGGCGCCTTCCGCCTTCATCGCTTCGTCGAGAGGCACGTAGACTTCCCGGAATGCGTCGCCATAGCCACCACCATCGACTTCTTCGGCGTCGCGATCGCGGTCGCGGTTGCGCTGGGCGCTGGCTTCGGCCGGGAATACGGCGGTGGTCACGGTAGCAGTGCCGGTCGCCAGCGCGATGGCGAGGGCGAGCGAAGAGCTACGCTTGCGCGAAAGAACGGTTTTCATCGATGTACCTCCTGAGGTGTCGTCGCCGTCACGGTTCATCGCCCGCGAAGGCATTCAAATGGTGCCGATATGCGCTGCCTACAACGCGCGACAATTGCAAACGGTCCTAGGCGAAACGGGCTGAACGGGGTTTGAATGGTGGCTGAGGGCGACTGAAAGGGGGTCTGGAAAGGTCCAACCGGGGCAGGTGTGGAAAAAGCCGCGATGTTCCTTGTGCGTTCCGCCATCTCGGTGGCTAAACGCCCCGCCCGTCCCTACATATGATTGGTCGCGACGGCGACGTACAGAACCGATCCAAGCCAGCGATAAACAGAAACGGCCAGCACCTTGAGCGACGACACCGATATTCTCGACCCGACCGCCCCCGCCCCCTCGGGCGATTACGAGCGGATCGACATCGTCGACGAGATGAAGACCAGCTATCTCGATTACGCGATGAGCGTGATCGTCAGCCGCGCGCTGCCCGATGTGCGCGACGGTTTGAAGCCGGTCCATCGCCGCATTCTCTATGCCAGCAAGCTCGGCAATTTCGTCGCCGGGCGGCCTTACGTGAAAAGTGCAAAGATCGTCGGCGACGTGATGGGCGACTTCCACCCGCACGGCGACAGCGCGATCTACGATGCGCTCGCGCGCATGACGCAGGACTGGTCGATGCGCGTGCCGCTGATCGATGGCCAAGGCAATTTCGGGTCGATGGACCCCGATCCGCCCGCCTCAATGCGTTATACCGAGGCGAAGCTTGCCCGCGTCGCCGACACCCTGCTCGACGATCTCGACAAGGACACGGTCGATTTCGTCGACAATTACGATGGCCGCAAACAGGAACCCTCGGTCCTTCCCGCGCGGTTCCCCAACTTGCTGGTCAACGGCGCGGGCGGGATCGCGGTCGGTATGGCGACCAACGTGCCGCCACACAATCTGGGCGAGGTCATCGACGGCTGCCTTGCCTTCCTCGACAATCCGGCAATCACCTCGGAAGAACTCATCGAGTACATTCCCGGCCCGGATTTCCCCACCGCGCCCCTGATCCTGGGCACCAGCGGGGCGAAGGCCGCCTATACCAACGGTCGCGGATCGATCCTGATGCGCTGCCGGCACGAGATCGAGAAGCGCGCGAACGACCGCGAATCGATCGTCTTCACCTCGATTCCCTTCCAGGTCGGGAAGTCCGGCCTGGTCGAGAAGATCGCCGATGCCGCCAAGGAACGGCGCATCGAGGGGATTTCCGACATCCGCGACGAATCCTCTCGCGAAGGGGTGCGCGTCGTCATCGATCTGAAGCGTGACGCGACCGCAGAGGTCGTGCTGAACCAGGTCTGGCGGCACACGCCCGCACAAGCGAGCTTCCCCGCGAACATGCTCGCGATCCGCGGGGGACGGCCCGAGGTCTGCACGCTGCGCGACTTCATCCAGGCGTTCGTCGCGTTTCGCGAAGAGGTCATCACCCGGCGCACGAAGTACGAACTCGCCAAGGCGCGCGACCGGGCGCACACCTTGCTCGGTCTCGTGGTCGCGGTGTCGAACCTCGACGAGGTCGTGGCGATCATTCGCGGCGCACCCAACCCCGCCGGCGCACGCGAACGCCTGCTGGCCAAGGAATGGCCGATCGGCGACATCGCGCAATACATCCGCCTGGTCGAAGCGATCGAGCCGAGCGCGGACCAGGAAGGCGGCACCTATCGCCTTTCGCAACGACAGGTGAAGGCGATCCTCGACCTGCGCCTGCATCGCCTGACCGCCCTGGGCCGGGACGAGATCGGCGATGAACTTGCCGAACTGGCGGAGCGGATCGAGGAATATCTCGCGATCCTCGCCGACCGGGTGAAGCTTTACGCGGTCATGCGCGAGGAACTGGACGAAATTCGCGCGACCTACGCCACCCCGCGCCTCTCCGAGATAGCGCCCGCATGGGACGGCCTCGAGGACGAGGACCTGATCGAGCGCGACGACATGGTCGTGACGGTCACCCATGACGGCTACATCAAGCGCACCCCGCTCGCGACGTTCCGCGCGCAAGCCCGCGGCGGCAAGGGGCGCAGCGGCATGGCGACGAAGGACGAGGACGCCGTCGTCGAACTTTTCGTAACAAGCACGCACAACCCCGTGCTTTTCTTCACGAATCTTGGCCGGGTCTATCGCCTCAAGGTGTGGAAACTTCCCGAGGGCGGGCCGCAGACCAAGGGGCGCCCGATGGTCAACCTGCTGCCGCTTGGCGACGACGAGCGGGTCACAAACGTGCTCCCGCTGCCGGAGAACGAGGATAGCTGGGACGCGCTCAACATCGTGTTTGCGACCGAACAGGGAATGGTAAGGCGCAATTCGATGGATGCGTTCACCAACATCCCTTCGAACGGCAAATATGCAATGGGCTTCGTCGAGGGCAGCGGCGATCGGCTGATCGGCGTCAAGCTGTTGAGTGAGGAACAGGAGATTTTCCTCGCCTCCGATGCAGGCAAGGCGATCCGCTTTGCCGCCACCGACGCCCGCGAGACCAAGAGCCGCACCGGCATAGGGGTGCGCGGCATGGCGCTGAAGGACGGGGCGAAAGTCGTCTCGATGGCGGTTCTGGACCGTCTCGACGCCGATATCGACACACGCGAAGCCTATCTTCGCGGCGCGGTATGGAAGAACAACGAGGTCGAACCGACGCTCGATGCCGAAACCCTCTCCGAAATGGAAGAGAACGAGGAGTTCATCCTGACGCTGACCAGCAACGGTTACGGGAAGATTTCCTCGGCCTACGAATACCGCACGATCGGTCGCGGCGGACAGGGGCTGGCCAATATCGGCGCGCCCGACAGCAACCCGACGCGCAATGGCCCGGTCGTCGCCAGCTTCCCGGTGAAGCACGGGTCCCAGCTGATGCTCGTGACCGATCAGGCCAAGCTGATCCGGATGCCCATAGATTTCCGCCATGAGGTCGAAGACGGGTTCGAGACGCATAAGGGCTTTTCGATCTACGGTCGCACGTCCTCCGGCATTCGTATCTTCGATGTCTCAAAGGGCGAGCACATTGTCGGCGCGGTGCGGATCGACGAACAGGCCGAGCCGGAGAGCGAAGCCGAGGAAGCGGTGGTCGAGGAAATGGTCGAACGGCGCGGCGGCGATGACGAAACGACGCCCGATACGACGCTCGACCGGGACGACAATATCGGCGACAATCCGCCCGAGTGACGGCGCTACGGCAGGGGCTCCGGGGGCGTCAGTCGTCCTCGGCCCTCAGCGACTGGACCACGCCGGTCGCCACCATCAGCAGACCCGCATAGAAAAGCGGCCAGGCGAGGAAATCGGGTAGGTCGCCGGTATCGAACGCGCTGCCCTCGCTGAATGTCAGCAGGTCGCTCAGCACCAGCGCCACCACGCCCGCGCCGACATGGCGGCGGGCGAAGCGGCTGCTCCATCCGGTTGCCGCCATGAGAGCAGGCGCACAGGCGTAGATCGTGGCGCTCGCCGCGCCTGTAAGGAACCACGCCGCAAGCGGGGTTCCGACCAGCAGGACCAGTGCCACCACCCGGCGATTGATCGAGGATCGGGGCATGAGGTTGCGCAGGAACAGGCCCGACGCGATCAGCCAGGCCAGCGCGAAGAGCAACCAACCTATCTGGAAATACAGGTCCACCGTCATCGCCGCGAGCGCCGTAACCACGAGGGAAAGGGTTAACAGCACCGCGTCCGCGCCGCTCCCGCGTTGCCAAGCGTAGACCGCCAGCGCCCCGATGCTCGCACCCTTTAGCGCGATCAGCCACAGCTCCCCGATCGGGTTGTTCCACAGGAAATAATAGGCGAGCGCGCAGACCAGCCCCGCGAGGAGCCACGGGCGGTGCTCTATCAATGCGCGCTTGGGCACTCGACGCCCCTCCCCATCGGCAAACCTTGCGGGGCGGCTAGCACGCAATTAGGTGAGCTGCCATGAAGAACGTCCAACCACCTCACGACGTCCACATCATCGGCGGCGGTCTCGCTGGCAGCGAGGCTGCCTGGCAGCTCGCCCAGCGCGGCGTGCGCGTGCGCCTTTCCGAAATGCGCGGCGGCGGGGACATGACCCCCGCTCACCAGACTGACGGGCTGGCCGAACTGGTGTGCTCCAACAGCTTTCGCTCCGACGACGATACGAAGAACGCTGTCGGCCTGCTACATTACGAGATGCGTGCGCTCGACAGCCTCGTCATGCGGGCGGGCGAAGTCGCACTGGTCCCGGCCGGCAGCGCGATGGCGGTGGACCGCGATGTCTTCTCCGCCGAGGTCACCCGCGCGCTGGAGGAGCATCCGAACGTCACCATCGTGCGCGAACGGGTGGACAGCCTCCCCGAAGCCGGGCTCACTATCGTCGCCACCGGCCCGCTGACCGCGCAATCGCTGGCGCAAAGCATCGTCGGCGCAACCGGGGAGGAGCGGCTGGCATTCTTCGACGCGATCGCCCCGATCGTCCACCGCGACAGCATCGACATGTCGAAGTGCTGGATCCAGTCGCGCTGGAACAAGCGGACCGAAGCCTCGAACGAGGACGGCGACTACATCAACTGCCCGATGACGAAGGAGCAGTATCTCGCCTTTCACGCCGGACTTATCGAGGGTGAAAAGACCGAGTTCAAGGAATGGGAAAAGGACACGCCCTATTTCGATGGCTGCATGCCAATCGAGGTGATGGCGGCGCGCGGTGTCGAAACCCTGCGCTATGGCCCGATGAAGGGCGTCGGCCTTGATAACCCCTACGACACCAACGAGGAATTTCCGCAAGACCGCTGGCCCTATGCGGTCGTGCAGCTGCGCCAGGACAACAAGCTTGGCACGCTGTGGAACATGGTCGGCTTCCAGACGAAGCTGAAATACGGCGCGCAGGTCGAGCTGTTCCGCACCATACCCGGGCTCGAGAACGCGGAATTCGCGCGGCTGGGGGGTCTGCACCGCAACACGTTCCTGAATTCGCCGCAGGTGCTCGACCGGCAGTTGCGACTGAAGGCCGCACCGCATGTTCGCTTCGCCGGGCAGGTCACAGGTTGCGAGGGCTATGTGGAAAGCGCGGCCATCGGCCTTGTCGCGGGAATGATGGCGGCAGCAGAGCTGGCGGATCGCGATTGGCGCCCCCTCCCCCGCTCGACCGCGCTTGGCGCGCTGCTCAGCCACATCACCGGCGATGCAGAGGCCGATACGTTCCAGCCCATGAACGTCAATTTCGGCCTGTTCCCGCCGCTTCACGAGGTGAAGAAGAAGCAACGCAAGGAAGCCTACACCTCGCGCGCAAAGGCCGACCTGGAGACGTGGCTGGACGAAACGCGCGAGGCGGTACCGGCCTGACCGAAGCTCAGCAGCGGCAGGCCGGTTTCTTCTTGCGCGGCTTGGGCGCGGAGGTCGCGAATTCTGCCGGGGTCAGCCGGTCGTTCGCATCCTCGTCCATCTCGGCGAAGCGCTCGGACGTGGTGATCGCCCACTCCTCGAACGTGAGGAGATTGTTTCCGTCGACATCGAGCCGCCGAAATCCGTCAGAGCGGCTCGAGAGCATTTCGTTGCGAGTGATGATGCGGTCGCGATCCCGGTCGTAGCGGAAGAACCGACGCTCTTCGCGGGTCAGTTCGCTTGCCTCGGGCGGGGCCGGTCCGACGACGTCGCCGGGGTCGATTTGCGGCAGTTCGTCGGGCGCGGCGATTGTCTGCAGCGGTTCGGGAGGAGGCGGCGCATAATTTTCGATCTGGGCGCGGGCCTGCCACCAGAACACGCCGACCCCCGCAAGGATCAGTCCCACGAACACTCCGAGTATGGTTTGGCGCATTTTCCCTCCCCCCGCGCGAGCAAACGGCGGCGGGATACACACAATCACCGCCCGATGATAGCCGCTCTTGCCGCGACGAGCGACGCGCCCCGTCCTTCCATCAGCGGACGCCCTCCCCGCCTGACCGATCGTCGGGCCAACGCCTCGAGAACTGCCAGCCCCCTAAGCCCGCCCGGCGCAAGGGTCGCTCCCGCATTCTCGCGTGCGAGATCAAGCAGCATGGTGCGCTCTTCACCCTCGCCCAGATGCGCCGCGGCATCTGCGAGCGCCCAGCATCGGCCAGCCTTAAGCGCCTCGTCCTCGTATTTCTCCCCGGACGCCATCCGGACCAGGGCCGCAAACGGCTCCGCCCTTCCCTGCGCGAAGGCCTGAGCCGCGGAGCGGTCCAGCGTTTCGGCGAGCATGTACTCCCAGCCATCCACCAGACCGACGAGCGCAGCCTCGTGCCCCCGCCAGTGCGTGCCGATCGCATCGAGCACCGCGTCACCGCGCGGCCGCGCGTCGGGGTCCTGTCTCAAGCTGTCGCGCCACCAGGCCAACCGCATCTGGCCCAGCATCGGCTCGCTCGTTCCGGCAACGATGCGACCGAGCCGCCGGTCGAGCGCAAAGAATGTCCGCATCGGTGCGCGAAGAGCGGCGGTCGTATGAGCGAGCGCAAGCTCGGATTCAGGCGCAAGAGGTTCGAAACCGTCATCGTCCATAGGGGGGCGTAAGCGGTTGCTTTACCGCGATGTCAAGCGCGGTTCCGCCGCTTTCCCTAGGGATTTGAAACGGCGGATCGCCCGTTTACCCCTCGTTAACCGGTTTGCTTGGCAAATTGCTTACCCCGTTCCCGCTATCGCTCGGAGTTGGACCTGAAATTTCGCCTGTTCCTTCGCGGAATTGAACATTCGAGGACGTCAGTCATATGGCACGGGAAACTGTCGAACGCCGTTCATTTTTGCGCAGTCTCGCAACCGATGCGAGTGCGAACACGATCGCCATTGCCGCAGCGGCCATGGTTCCCTTGCTGGCGATGGTCGGCGGCGGTGTGGACGCAAGCCGCTTCTACATGGCGCAATCGCGCCTGCAGGCGGCATGCGATGCCGGCGCGCTGGCCGCCCGCCGCGCGATGCAGGACGACAGTTTTACCTCCGCGCACCAGGCGATCGGCGAAAGCTTTTTCGATCTCAATTACGAAGACGGCCAGTTCGGGATGGAAGACCTTTCCCGCTCCTTTTCCGGCACCGACGACGGGGAAGTCGTCGGAACCGCGACCGGCGACATGCCGATGTCGATTATGAGCATGTTCGGGTACGAGGAATTCAATCTCGCGGTGAACTGCACCGCGGATATCAACATCTCCAACACGGACATCATGTTCGTCGTCGACGTCACCGGTTCGATGAACTGCGCACCGGATAATCCGGGCGGCGGTAGCTGCGGCAACTCGCCCGATCCGGGATCGAAGATCGGGGGCCTGCGCGATGCGGTGATGACCTTCTACGACACGGTCGAGGATTCGACGTCGCCCAGCGCGCAGGTGCGTTACGGCATGGTGCCCTATGCGTCGAACGTGAATGTCGGCGGGGCAATCATGGCGAAGAACCCGACATGGATGGCCACTGCGCACGAATACCAGACGCGCGTGGCGAATTTCGATTGGGAAAGCTACTGGAACGAGACCGGCACGCGGGTCATCGACGTCGATCCGGATGGCGACCCCGAATATCTCGGCTACCGCACTGATCGGGATACGACCAGCCTTAGCCGGGGCCAATGCCAGGCGGCCAGGCCCGATGATTTCGAGTACGAAATCCGTACCGACCTCGGCACCCACCAGGGCGCGTCGAGCCAGTACATCGAAAACGGCTTCCGCTACACGCGATACGATGATGACAACGAAACGATCTGGACCGGTACCGGCTTCGATTACTACAACGAGGGCCGCTGCATAACGGGCTGGTTCATCTACGAAGATACCGCCGACATCACCTTCGAGGTTATCGAGGAAGAAGACCTGCGCTGGGAGTTCCAGGACTGGACCTACAAACAGCACGAATGGGACATCACCGGTCTTTACGACGACAACGTGGTCTCCCTGCCGATAGGCAATAACGGGACCAACACGAACGTGCGCTGGGATGGCTGCATCGAGGAAGCGGACACCGTTAGCCAGACGAACTTCAATCCGCGACCGGCCGGAGCGCTGGACCTCAACATCAATCTCGTGCCGTCCAACGATAGCGAGCGGTGGAAACCGGTGCTGAACGACGCGGTTTGGAAGCGTGAGGATGGCGGCAATCACTATGGCCCGTTGACGCAGACCTGGAACGAGAACCGGGCGAGCTATTCCTGTCCCGAAGCTGCGTTCCGCCTGACGAACATCAGCCGCGCCGACATGCAGAGCTACGTCAATTCGCTCAATGCGCGCAGCAACACGTACCACGATATCGGAATGATCTGGGGCGCGCGCTTCATTTCGCCGAACGGAATCTTCGCGTCGGAAAACGCGACGGCGCCCAACGGTGACGCAATCGCCCGCCACATCGTCTTCATGACCGACGGCCTGCTCGCCACCAATGTCGAGGTTTACGGTACGTACGGTGTCGAATGGTGGGATCGCCGCGTGACGAACAACGGCTCCAACGGCCAGGCCTCACCCCGCCATGCGGAACGCTTCCAGGCCGCCTGCCGACTGGCGAAGCAGGAGAACGTTTCGGTCTGGGTGGTCGCCTTCGGTACCGCACTGACGCAAAACCTGATCGACTGCGCCACGCCGGGCCGTGCCTTCGTTGCCGACGACTCCGACGACTTGGCCGACCGCTTCGAAGAGATCGCACAGCGCATCGCAGCTCTAAGGCTGACGCAATGATCGGGCGGCGTATCCTGAACCGCATCAAGACGGACGAAAGCGGCGCAACGCTGACCGAGTTCGCTTTCGTCGGTCCCGTGCTGATCCTGCTGGTTATGGGCGTGTTCGATATCGCCCATACCCAGTACACCTCGGCGCTCGTCAACGGAGCCATGCAGGACGCTGGGCGCGACCTCACGCTCGAAAGCGCGGGTAGCCGGGTCGGCGATATCGACCAGGCCGTGATCGACAGGGTCTCCCTCGTCATTCCCGAAAGCGCGAATGTCGAACTTGAAAAGCTTTCGCACTTCGACTTCAGCGACATCGGAGAAGCCGAGGAATTCAGCGACGATAACACCGACGGCATCTGCAACAACAACGAGGTTTTCGTCGATGCCAACGAGAACGGTCTGTGGGATGCGGATCGCGGCCAGTCCGGTATCGGCGGCGCGCGCGACGCGGTGCTCTACACCGCCGTGGTGACCTATCCGCGCCTCTTCCCGATGCACGGCCTCGCAGGCTTGCCGGAGGACGTCGAAGTGCGCGCCTCCACCGTTCTTCGCAACCAGCCCTTCGACGAACAGGATCGTTCGACAAGCACAGGCAATTGCCCATGACCACCAATCACGCCTCCAAGCCCAAGTGGGCTCGCAAGCTGGACGAACTCAAGCGGTGCACCTCGGGTGTGGCCATGATCGAGTTCGCCTTCACCGCGCCTCTGCTCCTGTCCGCAGGGCTTATGGGTACGGAAACCGCGAACTACGCGATCACGCACATGCAGATCAGCCAGATCGCGATGCAGGTCGCCGACAACGTGTCGCGGGTCGGTGAACAGGACGTTCTGGTCGCGCGCCGGGTGTTCGAGGACGACGTGAACGAAGCCTTCGTCGGCGGCGAGAAGCTGGGTGGCCGCTACGGCATCTATGAACAGGGCCGAATCATCATCTCGAGCCTTCAGCAGAATGCCGATGGTGGCCAATGGCTCGCCTGGCAACGCTGTCGCGGCGCGAAGAACCACGTGTCGAGCTACGGCGTCGAAGGGGACGGTTCGAGCGGCACCGGTTTCCCGGGCATGGGCCCGACGGGCGAGGAAATCGAGGCGGCGACGGGGACCGCCGTGATGTTCGTCGAAATCTCGTACACTTACGAATCTGTGACGCCGTTCGAGTTCCTCGAAGGGGATGAGCTGCACTACACCGCAGCGTTCAACATCCGCGATTCTCGGGACCTGACGCAGCTGTACCAGACGAACCCGGTCTCGCCGGTCGCCGATTGCGACGTTTTCTCGAGCGCTCGCCCAACCTGACCGTCCGGTCCGGCGGCGTTCGCCGGACTGGAGCTATGCGCTATTTGTAAGAGACCCGCTTGACCGCCTCGACGATCCGGGGCGCGTCGACGATCGACAGCTTCTCGAGGTTCGCCGCATAGGGGAGCGGGACGTCCTCGTTGCACACGCGCAGAACCGGCGCGTCGAGGTCGTCGAAGCCTTCCTCCATGCAGATCGCGATGATCTCGCTCGCGATCGAGCAGGTCGGCCAGCCCTCTTCGGCGATCACAAGCCGGTTGGTCTTGGAGAGGCTTTTTAGCACCGTTTCCTTGTCGAGCGGGCGCAGGGTGCGAAGGTCGATCACTTCGGCATCGATACCCTCTTCCGCCAGCGCCTCCGCCGCTTCCAAGGCGAGGCCGACACCGATCGAGTAACTGACGATGGTCGCGTCCTTGCCCTCCCGCACGATCCGCGCCTTGCCGATGGGCAGGACGTAATCGTCGAGGTCGGGCACGTCGAAGCTGCGCCCGTAAACCAGCTCGTTTTCGAGGAAGACGACCGGATCCTCGGTTCGGATCGCGGCTTTGAGCAAGCCCTTCGCATCGGCGCTGTCGTACGGCGCGATGACGATGAGGCCGGGTACGCTCGCATACCACGGGCCGTAATTCTGGCTATGCTGGGCACCGACGCGACTGGCGGCGCCGTTGGGGCCGCGAAAGACGACCGGGCAACGCATCTGGCCACCGCTCATGTAGTTGGTCTTGGCCGCCGAGTTCACGATGTGGTCGATCGCCTGCATCGCGAAATTGAAGGTCATGAACTCGACCACGGGGCGCAGTCCCCCCATCGCCGCGCCGGTTCCGATCCCGGCAAAGCCGTATTCGGTGATCGGCGTGTCGATCACGCGTCGCGGCCCGAATTCATCGAGCAGGCCCTGCGTGACCTTGTAGGCCCCCTGATATTCCGCTACTTCTTCACCCATCACGAAGACGCGGTCGTTGGCGCGCATTTCCTCGGCCATCGCATCGCGCAGGGCTTCGCGGACGGAGGTGCTGGTGAAGCTCGTGCCTTCGGGGATCTCGGGATCGTCGGCGCGGGCGGCATGGGTCGGGGCAGAAACGCCGCCGGGCTCTTCGCGACCCTCGTCCTTGCCCTCACCCGGAACGTCTTCGACGCGGCCCTTGTCGTCCTGCTTGACAGGCGTCTCATGCGGTTCGGCGTCGGCGACGTCGCTTGCGTCTTCGCCCTCGCCTGCAAGCATCGCGATAACCGTGCCGACCGCCACGTTCTCCGTGCCTTCCTCGACCACGATCTTCGCGAGCGTTCCCTCGTCGATCGCCTCGAATTCCATCGTGGCCTTGTCGGTCTCGATCTCGGCAATGACGTCGCCCGGTTCGATCGTGTCGCCTTCTTTCTTGAGCCAGCGGGCGAGCGTGCCTTCTTCCATCGTGGGGGAAAGCGCGGGCATCTTGAGTTCGATGGCCATCAGTACTTCTCCACCAGTACGTCGGTGTAGAGTTCGGACGGCTCTGGCTCAGGCGAGTTTTCGGCGAAATCGGCAGCTTCGGAAACCTGCTTGCGAATGTCCTTGTCGATCGTTTTCAGGTCGTCCTCGGTATGTCCGGCTTCGACCAATGTCGCCTTCAGTCGCTCGATCGGGTCGTGATGGTCGCGCTGGTCCTGCACTTCCTCGCGCGTACGATATTTCGCGGGGTCGGACATCGAGTGCCCGCGATAGCGATAGGTGTTCAACTCCATCAGGACCGGGCCCTTGCCCTCGCGCACATGTTTGAACGCGATTTCGGCGGCTGCGCGCACTTCGAGTACGTCCATCCCGTTCACTTCCATGCCCGGGATCCGGAAGGCCGTGCCGCGGCGGTAGAAACGGGTCTCGGCCGACGAACGCTTTGTCGCGGTGCCCATGGCGTACTGGTTGTCCTCGACCACGAAGACGATCGGCAGGTTCCACAGCGCGGCCATGTTGAAGGTCTCGTAGACCTGCCCCTGGTTCGCAGCGCCATCACCAAAATAGGCAAGGCAGATGCCGCCATCGTCGCGGTATTGATGCGCCAGCGCGAGCCCTCCGCCGAGCGGGACCTGCGCGCCGACGATGCCGTGCCCCCCGTAGAATTTGTGCTCGGTGCTGAACATGTGCATCGAGCCGCCCTTCCCCTTCGAAATGCCGGCTTCGCGGCCGGTCAGCTCAGCCATGATGACCTTGGGATCGAGCCCGTAGGCGAGCATGTGGCCGTGGTCGCGATAGCCGGTGATGACGCTGTCGCGATCGTTGTCGAGCGCCGATTGCAGCCCGATGGCGACCGCCTCCTGCCCGATATAGAGATGACAGAACCCGCCGATCAGGCCGAGGCCGTAAAGTTGGCCCGCGCGCTCCTCGAACCGGCGGATCAGCAGCATCTGCCGATAGAATTCGAGCATCTGATCATCGCTCGCATCGAAGCTCTTGTTCGCCTCGAACTGCTCCTGCAGCGAATGGAGAATGAAGTCGGGATCGTCCGAAGGCGCTCGCGCGTCGGCGCCGGTTTCGGGCGACTTCGTTTTCGGCTGTTTTGCCACGGGGGAACTCCTGTCGGTAGGCGCGCACCTTGCGGGCGACGGCTTTCGCGCGTCCTATAGTCGCACGATGGCGAGCGCAACGCCGCGGATTGCCGGATCGAGATCCGGGGACGGGTTCGCGCAAACGCAGGAACCACCCGCTCCGTCGCCTAGTCCTCGAGCGTGATGATCACGTCATCGGGGTGCAGCACGCCAAGGTCCTGCCGCGCCAGTTCGCTGACGAGGTCCGGATCGGCACCGTCGGGATCGAGCAGTTCGACGCGGTTTCTGAGGGCATCGCGCCGCTCCGTCAGCGCGGCGATTTGCGCGCGCCTCTGTTCCAGCGTTTCGGCATTTTCGCGCCACGACAGGAGCCCGGTCGGCCCCGCAAGCGCGAAACCGGTCAAAGCCAGCAGCACTGCAAGCGCGAGCGCCTGTCTCATGTGATCGCGGGTAGTCGAATGCATTTTCGTTAGTTTCCTTGCGCAAACGACAGAATCACAGTTGGGGATAGCTTTCAAGCGAAATGCGTCGCTATGGGGTGATCTTACGTAGATGCTGCGCCGGGAAATCGGCGGGCGATTGCACATCTGTGACATGAATCGCGTGCCCGGTGCCACGCGGAACCAAGCTATCCAGGGGGCCACGACCTAATGCTCGACACCTTGCTCAACCAGCTGAACGAAATGGGGACCGAGCTCGTACGCTCGCTGCCGCAGATCGCCATCGCGCTGGTCGTGATCATCGTCACTGCCATCGTCGCCAACTTCGCGGCGAGGATCGCCGATGGCCTGATCGGCAAGAGCAGCCTGCGCCCTTCCCTGCGCAACCTGCTGGAAACGCTGGTGAAGCTTGGCGTCTGGCTGCTTGGCCTGCTGATTGCGATGATCATCGTGTTCCCCGGACTCACCGTCGGCAGTCTCGTCGCCGGCCTCGGCATCGGCGCGGTCGCGATCGGGTTCGCGTTCCAGGACATTTTCGAGAATTTCCTCGCCGGCGTGCTCATCATGATCCGCGAGAAGATGCGGATTGGAGACGTGATCGAATGCGAGGGGATCGTCGGCAAGGTCGAACACATTACCCTTCGCGAAACCCATGTGCGCTCGCTTTCGGGCGAGCTGACCGTCGTGCCCAATTCGCTGCTTTTCAAGAACCCGGTCAAGATCCTGACCGACGAGGAGAAACGCCGGCACGAGGTGGTCATCGGCGTATCCTACGACACCGACCTCGACGAAGCGGCTGAGGTGATCCGGAAGGCGGTCTCCGCTGTGGAAGAAATCGAGGTCGAAAAGGGGCTCGATATCTTCGCGCAGGAGTTCAACTCCTCATCGGTCGATTTCCTGGTGCGCTGGTGGGCCGGATCGACCCCGCGCGGTGGCTGGGAAAGCAAGGACAAGGTGGTGCGTGCGATCAAGCGTGGGCTGGACGATGCCGGGATCGAGATCCCGTTTCCCTACGTCACGCACACGTTCAAGGAACGCGTCCCGATGGGCCGGGAACCGGGCGAGGAGGTATAAGCCATGCAGGTCTTGCAAGCCGACCTAGCGCGCTTCGAAAACCTCCCCGACTACCCGTTCGCCGAGAACTGGCAGGAGATCGACCTCGGCGAAGGCAATCGTGGCCGGATGCACTATCTCGACGAGGGACAGCGCGACGCGCCGCCGGTCCTGCTGCTTCACGGCGAGCCGAGCTGGAGCTTCCTTTACCGCAAGATGATTCCGGTGCTGGTCGATGCGGGCTTTCGCTGCCTAGCGCCCGACCTCATTGGTTTCGGCAAGAGCGACAAGCCGGACGCGATCGACTTCTACACCTACGACCGTCACATGGAATGGCTGCGCCAATGGCGCGATGCCGTGGTCCCGGGCGAAGCAGCGCTTTTCTGCCAGGACTGGGGCGGTCTGCTCGGCTTGCGCATGGTCGGAGAGGCGCCGGATCGCTTCGCCTGCGTCGTCGCCAGCAACACCTTCCTGCCCACCGGCGGCAAACCTTCCGACGCGTTTCTCGCCTGGCGCGAGTTCGCTCGCTCCTCGCCCGAATTCCGCATTGGCGAGCTGCTGCAACGCGCCACTGCGACCGACCGCAGCGAAGCCGAGATCGCCGCCTACGATGCGCCCTTCCCCGACGAACCGAGCAAGGCCGGAGCTCGTGCTTTCCCCGCGCTCGTCCCGGTTGAGGATGGCATGGACGGGATCGCGCAGAACAAGGCGGCGTGGAAAGGTCTGGCCGCCTATGACGAGCCGTTCCTGACCCTGTTCGGCGCGGACGACCCGGTCACCGGCGGTCTGGGGAAAACGCTTTCCGAACGCATAGCGGGAGCGAAAGGGATGCCGCACGCCATTCTCGAACAGTGCGGCCATTTCTGCCAGGAGGATCGCCCGCGCGAACTGGCAGAGGGTATCGTCATCACCGCGCGCAAAGCAGGTTTTCTCGCTTGAACGAGAACGGCGCAGCGAGCGCTCCGTCCTTCCTGACCCCGCCGCAGGAATACGCACTGACGATCACCGTCGCGGTAGTGACGGCCAACGCCTATTACATCCACCCGATCATCGGCGAGGTGGCCGACAGCTTCGGGGTGAGCGATGCGCGGATCGGGATCGTGCCGGC
Organism: Erythrobacter sp.; assembly: GCA_049649965.1. GTDB lineage: Bacteria > Pseudomonadota > Alphaproteobacteria > Sphingomonadales > Sphingomonadaceae > Erythrobacter. The sequence continues at coordinate 16,445 of JBARZK010000029.1, read as the reverse complement.
GCTCAACCAGCTGGCACTCGCCATCGGTATCCTGCTGCTGTTGCCGCTGGGGGACCGGTACTCGAACAAGGCGCTGTGCATCGCTTTCGTCACGGCGCAATCGGTGTTCATGCTGGGTATGGCGCTGGCGGACGGTTTCGTCGCCTTCACGATCGCCTCGACCCTGCTCGGCTTCGTAACCATCGCCCCATATCTCATTCCCGCCTTCGCCTCGAAACGGGTCGCGCCGGAGCGGCTCGGGCAGGTGACGGCGCTGCTCACGGCGGGCGTGATCTTCGGCATCCTCGTCGCGCGCGTTGGAGCAGGCGTCGTGGCGGAGCACTTCGGCTGGCGGAGTGTCTATTGGTGCGCGTTCGCACTCATGGCCGGGGTTACGCTGCTGCTGCCGCTGACGATGCGGACCGAAGGGGTCGGAGCATCCCGGAAAGTGCCGCAGGTCGGATACGGGGCCCTGATCCTGTCGGTCTTTACCCTCGCCCGGCAGCACCGCGACATGCTCTATTCCGCGATCATACAGGGGCTGAATTTCGGCGCCTTCATCGCGACCTGGCTCGGACTGGCGCTGCACCTGACGGGCGAGCGACTGGGCTATGGCGTCGATACGGTCGGCTACCTCGCCGGGATTTCCGCGATCAGCATCTTCGCAACTCCGCGGCTTGGGCGCTGGGCCGACGCGGTCGGGCCGCGCCGGGCGCGGCTTGCGACTGCCATGGCCCAGGCGGTGGGGATTGCGCTCTTCTACCCGATGGGCTGGAACGTTTGGACGGTGATCGTCCCCCTGTTCATCGTCAACGCGGTTGGTCCGACCATCGATGTGACGGGACGCATGACGTTCCTCTCGCTCGAACCCGATATCCGCACGCGCCTGACCACGACCTACATCGTTGGGATGTTCACCGGCGGCGCTTTGGGCAGCATACAGGGCACGACAGTCTACGATGCGGCGGGATGGCTGGGCACCTGCGCGCTGCTTATGGTGTTTTCGCTGACGGTCGTCGCACTGTCGTGGTGGGCGCAGCATCAATGGAACAGCGCCAACGCCTGACGCGCAAACCCATTTTGTTTCGCGTTGGGTGGTGTCCCCGACAGGATTCGAACCTGTGGCCTTCGGATTAGGAATCCGACGCTCTATCCGACTGAGCTACGGGGACCCGCGCCCCCAATAGCAGTGCGCGCCGCGCGATCAATCAGTTCAGTTCGTCGGGCGGCGCGACCGGAAACGGCAGCGGCGCCACCGGAACGCCATCGTCGACCAGCGCCTGCGCTTCCTCGATACTGGCCTGCCCATGGATCGGCGCTTCGTCGCGCTCGCCGTAGTGCATTTCGCGCGAGCGTTCGGCGAAATCGCGTCCGACCCACGTGCTCTTTTCGAGAGCCTTGCTCTGCGCTTTCGCCAATGCAGCGAGGGCACGCGCGACCTCCGGGGGGACGGGGCGGTTGGAGACGTCCTGAACCGCTGCCTCGTCATCCGGTGCCGCTATTTCGCGAGATCCGCCGTTCACGTCGGCAGCGCGGCTGTTCCCCTTTGGCGCGACGGCCGGCGCCATCGGCGCCTTGGAGACCTCTCCGCTGCCGCATTCCGGGCACTGGACCAGTCCGCTGGCAGCCTGGTCCTCGTAATCGGAGGAAGAGCCGAACCATCCCTCGAACCGATGGCCGTGGTCGCAATGCAGGTCGAATACAATCATTTCGGTTCCGATGTGGGCATGGCGCGCCTGTTGGCAAGGCTGGGAACTTGCGCCCGTACCTCCCCGATGCGCGCAATATCGGTGTCGCAGAATGCGAGGTCCGGTCCATCTGCCCCCATGTCGAGCAGGACCTCGCCCCACGGGTCGACGACGAGGCTGTGACCGTAGGTCTCCCGCCCGTCCTCGTGCTCGCCAACCTGCGCGGCGGCGATTACGAACGCGCTCGCCTCGATAGCACGGGCGCGCAGCAGGACGTGCCAGTGCGCCGCCCCGGTGGGCCGGGTGAAGGCAGCCGGGATCGCGATGGCATCGCACCCGCCCAGTTCGCTGAACAGCGCGGGAAACCGCATGTCATAACAGATGGTGAAGCCCAACTGGCCAAGCGGCGTGCTCCCTTCCCAAACGACTGCCGGGCCCGGTTCGTATGCCTTGCTTTCGCGCCAGCTTTCGCCGGTGGAAAGATCGACGTCGAACATGTGGAGCTTGTCATAGGTCGTGGGTTCGCGACCATTGGCGAAGAAATAGAACGAGCGATTGGCCGAGCGCCCGTTGGGCAGCGGTATCGGCATCGATCCGAGCGCGAGGTCGACGCCTTCGCGCATCGCGGCCTCGCAAAGGCGCGCGGGCAGCGCGTGATAGTCCTGCGTGGACATCGTGTGCGACGCGCGCTTGCGGTCGCGGTCCAGCAACAGCGACATTTCGGGGGTGAAAAGGATTTCAGCCCCGCCCCGGCCTGCGTTCGACAGCGCCTCTTCAACCCGTGCGCAGTTGACCTCGGGGTCGATGCCCGAATTCATCTGCAAGAGAGCGATGCGCACCATCGGCGGCGGCTCAGCCGGCCAGCAGCGGATCGAGCTTGCCGGACCGGTCCAGCGCGGCAAGTTCGTCCGACCCGCCGACATGGGTGTCCCCAATGAAGATCTGCGGCACCGTGCGTGCATTGGGCGCACGGCTCAACATCTCATCGCGCTTGGCCCCGCCCATGGTGATGTCGTGCTCTTCGAACTCGGCCCCTTTTTCCGACAGAAGCCGCTTGGCCCGCACGCAATAGGGACAGGCGAACTTGGTGTAGATGTCGATCGTGGGCTGGGTCATGAAATACCTAAAATTCTGCGATAAAATGGGACGTTCGGAAACTCTTGAAAGGCGTTTTGCGCGTCCTAGCTAGGGATTGCGACCGGTTTCCGCCAGTGTTGGGGAGCCTTCGGTCGCATGGCGGGTGCTGCATGGTGCAGGCCTGCCAACGTTCAAATTGCTCAGATGAAGAGGATTTGCATTATGTCACGTCTCGACTTTACCCCTTATCGCCGCAGCACCGTCGGGTTCGACCGTCTTTTCGACCTGCTTGAAAACCAGGCGCGCGGCAATTCCGGCGACAATTACCCTCCCTTCAACATCGCGAAACGCGGTGAGGACAACTACCGCATCACGCTCGCCATCGCCGGCTTCCGCCCGCAGGACATCGACATCACTGCGCATGCCAACCTGCTGGTGGTCCAGGGCAAGAAACGCGAGGACAGCGACGACGACGCTGAACTGCTTCACGTCGGCATCGCCAATCGCGGGTTCGAACGGCGTTTCGAACTGGCCGATTACGTCCGCGTCGACAATGCCGATCTGGCGGACGGCCTTCTGGTCATCGACCTGGTGCGCGAAGTGCCCGAAGCGATGAAACCGAAGAAGATTGCCGTTAACGGAGGCCCGACGCTCAGCGCGGTGCCCGATAGCGACGAAGACAGCGACGATCGGACCGCAGACGCAGCGTGATCGCGCAATCCGGGCTCGGCATCGACGGGCTCGGATTTTCGTAATTTTTGAAATGAAGGTGGGGGCGGCGCCATAAAGGTTCCGCCCCCGCGACCGATGGCCGCCTCGTTCCGATCCTAACCATCCGGGTCGCAGAAGACGGTCATTCCGGCGCGAGCTGAATGCAGCGGAAGACCGCGAAATCGCGGTCACGCTGAAACAGTTTGATATCTAGTTTGGGTAGAAAAGACTTCGGATCGCCTACGCTTGTGCGCACAGCGATCCGCTTTCCCCCCGCGCGATCCGTCCTATCCTCAAGGCCTAGAGACAGGGTTGCTCCGATTGCAAGCGAAAACCATCATTTGGTAGATTAATTGTTCGAAACTTACGCGGAATTGGCACAAATTAATCACATCGCGTACGGATTATCCGACAAATCGCACCATCAATACCAAATCGTCATGCCGGTGCGCGCAGCTGGAATTCCGTTTCGCGCTTGCCTCAGACAAGCCGTGACTGCTTGACCGCCGCGGCGATGAAGCCGGCGAAAAGCGGATGCGGATCGAAAGGCCGCGACTTCAGCTCCGGGTGGAACTGCGTGCCGACGAACCAGGGATGGTCCGGGCGTTCCACGATTTCCGGCAGCAGCCCATCGGGCGACATCCCGGAAAAGACGAGGCCATCCTTTTCCAGAGGTTCGACATAGGCCGAATTGACCTCGTAGCGGTGGCGGTGACGTTCGCTGATCGTTTCGGCTCCACCATAGATACTGGCGGTGTGGCTGTTGGGCGATAGCTTCGCTTCATACGCACCAAGCCGCATCGTACCGCCCAGATCGCCGCCCACTTCACGCTGTTGCAGGCCTTCTTCGCTCATCCACTCGCTGATTATGCCCACCACCGGCTCGCGCGTTTCGCCGAACTCGGTCGAGGATGCATTCCCGAACCCGGCCTGGCGTGCGGACTCTATACAGGCCATCTGCATGCCGAGGCAGATGCCGAAGAACGGCACCTTGCGCTGGCGAGCAAAGCGGACGCTGGCGATCTTTCCTTCGCTGCCCCGCTCGCCGAAGCCGCCGGGGACAAGGATACCGTGCATCGGTTCGAGTGCGGAGACGATCTCGCTTTCGTTCTCGCCTTCGAACAGTTCCGCGTCGATCCAGCGGATGTTGACCTTCACCCGGTTGGCGAGACCGCCATGCGTCAGCGCTTCATTGAGGCTCTTGTACGCATCGGGCAGGCCGACATACTTGCCCACGACGCCGATCGTCACCTCGCCCTCGGGGTTGAAGAAGCGGTCTGTCACGTCGTTCCACGATGCAAGATCGGGCTCCGGCGCATCGCTGATGCCAAAGCCGCGCAGGACCTCCGCATCGAGCCCCTGACGGTGATATTGCAGTGGCACCGAATAGATCGACGGAGCATCGAGTGCGGGGATGACGGCCGATTTGCGCACGTTGCAGAAATTGGCGATCTTCTGCCGCTCGGTATCGGGCAGCGGGTGCTCAGCCCGGCATAGGAGCACGTCCGGCTTGATTCCGAGGCTGGCGAGTTCGCGGACCGAGTGCTGGGTAGGCTTGGTCTTCAACTCGCCCGCCGCCGCGATATAAGGCACGAGGGTCACGTGCACGCTGAGCGTCTGGAGCGGATCGAGCTCGTTCCGCATCTGCCGGATCGCCTCCATGAACGGAAGCGATTCGATATCGCCCACCGTTCCGCCGATCTCGCACAGGATGAAATCGTGGTCGTCCTGGTCGGCGAGCGCGAATTCCTTGATCGCGTCGGTAACGTGCGGAATGACCTGCACCGTCGCGCCGAGGTAGTCGCCCCGCCGCTCACGCGCGATGATGTCGCGATAGACGCGGCCCGAGGTGATGTTGTCGCTCTGCCGCGCTGAAACGCCGGTGAAGCGCTCGTAGTGCCCGAGGTCCAGATCGGTCTCCGCCCCGTCGTCGGTGACGAAGACCTCGCCGTGCTGGTAGGGGCTCATCGTCCCCGGATCGACGTTGAGATAGGGGTCGAACTTGCGAATGCGGACCTTGTAGCCGCGCGCCTGCAGCAACGCTGCGAGCGATGCCGCCATGAGACCTTTGCCGAGCGAGGAGACCACGCCGCCGGTGATAAAAATGTACCGCGCCATGGGAGTCGGGCCTTAAGACCTGCCCGGGATTCGGAGCAAGCGAATTGCGCGCCTTTCGCGCGCTCCATCCACAACCGCGCCTTTTTCGAAGAGAGCGCGGTGGTTCTTATTCGGAAGCGGGAGCGCCCGCCGGTTCGGCGAGCAGGTCGCCGGTCGGGCCCGCTCCGCCCGCCCCGGTACCGTCGAGCGGCACGTCGTCCTCGAGCGGTTCGCCCAGCAGATCGTCTGCGCTCGGTGCTCCGCCACGCTCAAGGGTGGAGTCGATTTCGGATACGCGCGATTCGCCCACGGCCACCGCGGCAAGCAGGATCGACAGCGCAACGAAGGCGATTGCGAGCCACCGGGTGGACTTGGTCAGGAAGTCCGCCGCCCCGCGAGCGCCAAGCGCTCCAGAGGGATTGCCGCCGATGCCAAGGCCCCCGCCCTCCGATCGCTGCATCAGCACGACGCCGACAAGCGCGGCGGCAACGAGAGCCTGGATGACGGTAAGGATAAGGAACAGGGACATGTTTTCGACTTCGTATCGAGGAATGAAAGGACCGGCCGGCGATCGACCCCGCATTTAGGGATCGACGCCCCCGGGGGCAAGTTCGGCGGCAGAAGGGTCTTCGGGCTCTAGCTGTCCGCGGTTTCCGCCGCAGCCAGCGCGATGCTCATGAAGCTGTCCGCCGTAAGGCTCGCACCGCCGACCAGCGCGCCGCCGACTTCCGCCACGGCGAAGATCTCCGCGGCATTCTCAGGCTTGACCGAACCACCGTAGAGTATGCGGATTTCAATGCCGTCTTCCTCGCCGTACATGTCGACAAGCAGCGCCCGGATGGCGGCATGCATTTCGCCGATGTCATCGGGGTTGGCAGTGTCGCCGGTTCCGATCGCCCAGATCGGTTCGTAGGCGATGGTCAAGCGCTCGGCCACATTCTCGAACTCGGCTGGCAGCGAAGCGCGCAATTGGTCTTCGACGAAGGCAACCGCCTTGCCCGACTTGCGCGTTTCGGCGCTTTCGCCGCAGCACATGATGACCCTCAGACCGGATGCACAGGCAGCGTCGGCCTTGGCGCGCACGGTCGCATCGGATTCGCCGTGGCCCTGACGCCGCTCGCTATGGCCGAGGATGACGAATTTGGCGCCTGCATCGGCAATCATCGCGGCGGAAATGTCGCCGGTATGCGCGCCGCCTTCGTCCTCGTGGCAGTCCTGCGCGCCGACCCCGATCTGTCCGGCCTCGCGGTGAACCGGGTGGATAAGCGTGTACGGCGGGGCGATCGCCACCTCGACCTTCATGTGGCGCTGCGCCGCGCGGTCGATCGCACGCGCTTCGGAGAGCATGGCGCGGGTCCCGTGCATCTTCCAGTTTCCAACGATGTAGGGCCGCTGGGGCATTGAGTTTTCCTGCAAATTTCGAAGGGCAATAACGAATCCGGACCGACCATGTAGGGTCGGGGGGCCGCGTCCGCTAGCCGACGCAGGCGATCCAGTCAAAACGCCTCCCAACCTGTTGCCGACAGGTCGCAGGGCGGATAAAGCGCGCCTTGTCGGACCGCCCATCGTGCGCGGTCCTTTCTGGACGGATACTAATTTCACGATGATTTCGCTGTTTCGCAATTTCTTCCAGTCGAAGATCGGCCTGCCGATTTTCATCGGTTTCCTGCTGATCGTCGCGCTTGCCTTTGCGGCGACCGACATTTCCGGCTCCGCGACATTCGGCGGATTGTCCGGCGACGACGATATCGCTGTCGTAGGCGATGAGCGGATAACCGCGAACGAGATGAACGGCGCAATGCGCAACGCGCTCGACCGGGCGCGGCAACAGGATCCGACGATCACGATGCCGCAACTCATCGCCGAAGGCGGGCTGGAGCGCGAGATCGACCTGCTCATCGACCGCTACGCCATCGGCGTGTTCGCACGGCAGAACGGGCTGCGCGCGGGCGACAACCTCGTCAACAGCGAGATCCTCCAGATCGGCGCGTTTCGGGGCCTGACCGGGGAGTTCGACCAGGCGACGTACCAGGCCGCGCTGCGTCAGGAGGGGATCACGGACGCAGAGCTTCGCCAGGATATCGGCGCGGGCCTGCTCGCCCAGCTGGTGCTGCGCCCGGCGCTCGCCTCGCCCTATCTGCCCGAGGCGGCGGCGCGGCAATACGCCCGGCTCGTAGGGGAGCGACGCGAGGGTCAGATCGCCCTTATTCCAAGCCTTCAATTCGCACCCGAAGACGATCCGACGAGCGAGGAACTTTCGACCTTCTACAGCGAGAACCGCTCCGATTTCATCGTCCCCGAACGCCGCACGATCCGTGTCGCCAGCTTCGGTGCCGAAGCTATCGGCGAGGACGCGGCGCCGACCCGCGCGCAGATCGCCGCGCGGTATGAACGCGATGCCCAGACCTATGCAGCGCGCGAACGCCGTGCGATCAGCACCTTTGTCGTTCCCACGCAGCAGGGCGCACGCGCATTGGTAGAGCGTATCCGGGCCGGCACCTCTCTAGAAGCGGCGGCGCGCGAAGCGGGCTTCCAGGTTTCGAGCGGCGAGCTGCGCGATCGTGAAGCTCTCGCTTCCGCCACGAGTTCCGAGCTTGCCCAGCGGGTGTTTGCCGCCGGGGATGGTGACGTGGTCGAACCGGCGCGCTCGCAGCTGGGCTGGTACGTTGCACGGGTCGATCAGGTCGAGCGAACGCCCGCCCGCACGCTCGAACAGGCGCGCGACGAAATTGCGGCGCAACTGGAACGTGAGGCACAGGTCGGCGCCTTGGCCGAACTCAGCACCGAGATCGAGCGACTGGTCGACACCGGATCCTCGCTTTCGGAAGTGGCGGAGCGGTTCGATCTGGAAACCCGCGTCGTTCCAGGCGTGACTGCCGATGGCCGACTGTTCCGGACGCCGGGCCAGAGCATCGATCCGGAATTGCGACCGATACTCGCGACCGCTTTCCAGATGGACGAGAGCGAGCCGCAACTGGCGGAAATCGTGCCTGGCCAGCAATTCCTCGTCTTCGACGTCAGCGACATCACCGAAAGCGCAGCCCCGCCGATCGCCGAAGTGCGCGACGAGGTCGTGCTTGCCTGGCGGCTTGCGCGCGGAAGCGAGAACGCGCAGGCCGTCGCCAATCGCATCCTTGCCGGGGTGCGCAGCGGCACGGACCTTGCGACCGCGGTTCGCGAAGAGAACGCCGAACTCACGCAGATCGAGGACATCAACCTTTCGCGTCGCCAGTTGCTGGCCAATCCGCAACAGCGCGTCCCCGCGCCGCTGGCGCTGTTCTTCTCGATGGCGCAGGGTTCGACCAAGCTGCTCGAGGACAACAACGAGCTGGGCTGGTACGTCGTCGATCTCGATCGCATCGTCGCGGAGCCGGTAGAGGAAGGCGCGGAGATCGTCGAGCAGACGCAGGAGCAACTCGCCCCGGCGCTGATCGCGGAATACAATGCCCAGCTGACCCGTGCGATCCGCGAGCAGGTCGGGATCGAACGCAATCCCGAAGCGATCGAAGCTCTGCGCCGTACGCTTGCGGGCGAAAGCTGATCCGCCCCGCCCGCCTTTCGTGACCGCCGCCGCAGCCTCCGAACTGTCGCCTGCAAATGCCCGGGCCGCAGCTGCCGCCCTCGCGCGCGGAGAACCCGCGCTCGTCTATCGCAAGGCGGTGGCCGACAGCATTACCCCAGTCGGCGCGGCCCGCCAGCTGATCGAGGAAGGGCGCGGGGATTTCCTGCTCGAATCGGTCGAAGGTGGCGAGGTTCGCGGGCGTTACAGCCTGCTGGGTCTCGACCCCGATCTCGTCTTTCGCGCGAGCGAGGGTCGCGCCGCCATCAACCGCCGGTGGCGCGCGGATCGCGAGGCGTTCGAGGAATGCGATGGCAACGCACTGTCCGAATTGCGCCAGCTGGCCAAAGCCTGCCGGATCGACGTGCCCGAAGACCTGCCCCCCGCCCTTGCCTGCCTCGTGGGCTATTTCGGTTATGAAACGCTCGGCCTCGTCGAGAAAGTCCCTCGTGCGCCGCGCAGCGAACTCGACTTGCCCGACATGCTGTTCGTGCGGCCGCGCATCATTCTGGTCTTCGATGGGCTGACCGACGAACTGTCCTGCATCGCGCCGATCTGGCCCGAGGATGCGCAAAGCCATGGCGTCGAACCAGCGCTCGAACGCGCTGGTGAGGCGATCGAGGAAACGCTGCGCGCGCTCTCGCTCGCCGCGCCCGACTTTTCGCGACCGGCAACCGCGCTCGACCGCCCGGAACTGACGCCGGTCGTGGCCAGCGAAGATTATCTGGCGATGGTCGCACGCGCGAAGGAGTACATCGCGGCGGGCGACATCTTCCAGGTGGTGCTGGCCCAGCGCTTCACCTGCCCGTTCGACCTCCCGCCCTTCGAGCTTTACCGCGCGCTGCGACGGGTCAATCCCTCGCCCTTCCTCTACTTCCTCGACCTGCCCGGCTTCGCGGTCGTGGGATCGAGCCCTGAAATCCTGGTTCGCGTGCGCGACGGCGAAGTCACCGTGCGCCCGATCGCCGGAACGCGGCCGCGAGGAGAGAGCCGTGCCGAGGATCGCGCGAACGAGATCGAGTTGCTAGCCGATCCCAAGGAACGCGCCGAACATCTCATGCTGCTCGACCTCGGTCGCAACGATGTCGGTCGGGTGGCGGCGCGTGGCACCGTCGAAGTCACTGACAGCTTCACAATCGAGCGGTACAGCCACGTCATGCACATCGTCAGTAACGTTGTGGGCCGTCTAGGTCCCCAAAAGGACGCACTCGATGCCCTGTTCGCCGGGTTTCCGGCGGGCACGGTTTCAGGCGCCCCCAAGGTTCGCGCATGCGAGATCATCGCTGAGCTGGAGCCCGAAACGCGCGGCGCTTACGCGGGCGGCGTCGGCTATTTCGCGCCCGATGGCTCGGTCGATTCGTGCATCGTCCTGCGCACCGCGGTGGTGAAGGACAAGGTGATGCACGTGCAGGCCGGTGCGGGTATCGTGTCCGACAGCGATCCCGATGCCGAACTCGCCGAATGCCGGGCGAAGGCAGGCGCGCTTATCGCCGCCGCGACAGAAGCGGTGCGGGTCGCGCGGGAACCGGGGTTTGGGCAATGAGGATTGTCGGGATCCTGGCGCTTGTCCTGGCCCTTTGCGCCTGCGATGCAGCGCCCGAAGGCGAGCCTGCAATGCGCGCACCCATCGGAGATGCGGCAACGCGCGAGCAGCCAGGCGTCGAACCGCTTCCGAACGAAGCCGACGAAGGCCCCGCCCCCGATTTCGCATCAGCGTGCAAGCCGGCGATTTTCGAGGACATCCCGCTTACTCACTGCGTTGCAGACCCTGCGGTCCATTCGATCGCCACCGCGCTTGCGCCAAACAGCGGACAGCAGGCCGGATCGATCGAGGGTTGGCGGCAGGGGCGCGATGCAGCGAACATCGCCTTCGTCGTCAACGCCGGCATGTACGGCGACGATCTCCGCCCGGTCGGCTATTTCGTTCGCGATGCCGACCGGTTCGTCGAAATCGACCGCGGATCGGCAGGCGGCAACTTCTACCTTAAACCCAACGGCGTTTTCTTCGGCAGCGAAGGTAATTGGCGCATCCTGGAAAGCGAGACATTCGTCCGCACGGTCGGTACTCGCCCGCAATTCGGCACACAGAGCGGTCCGATGCTTGTTATCAACGGTGAGATGCACCCCGAATTCAGCGAGAACGGCCCGTCGAAGGCGATCCGCAACGGCGTAGGTATCGACCGGCAGGGCCGCGCACATTTCGTCATATCGGGTGAACCGCTGAGCTTCGGCCAGCTTGCGCGGTTCTATCGCGACGAGCTGGACGTGCCCGACGCACTTTATCTCGACGGCAATGTCTCCGCGCTTTGGGATCCGGTTACCGGACGAATGGACGAAGGGCGGGTCGGTCCGTTGCTGGTCGTCAGGCGGAAATGAGCACGATGGAATACGAACGCACACTCTATCCTGAAATCGAGCCGTACGAGAGCGGCATGCTCGATGTCGGGGGAGGGCATTCGCTCTATTGGGAGCGCTGCGGCACGCCCGGCGCGAAGCCCGCGGTGTTCCTTCATGGCGGCCCAGGTGGCGGCATGAGCCCCGACCATCGACGGCAATGGGATCCCGACCTCTACGACGTCCTGCTGTTCGATCAGCGCGGGTGCGGCAAATCCCGACCCTTCGCCGAGATCGAGCACAACGACACCCGGCGCATCGTCGAGGATGTCGAGCGGCTTCGCGTTATGTGCGGCCACGAAAAGTGGCAGGTCTTCGGCGGCAGCTGGGGCGCGACACTCGCCCTCGCCTATGCGCAGGCCTACCCCGACCGGACCAGCGAGCTGGTGTTGCGCGGCGTGTTTCTCGCCCGCGCGAAGGAGAAGGCCTGGCTCTATCGCTACGGGGCCAGCGAAATCATGGCGGAGCAGTGGGACAGCTTTTCGGGCCATATCCCCGAAGCCGAGCGTGGCGACCTGGTCGAAGCCTATTATGCCCGCCTCACCAGCGAGGACGAGGCAACCCGGCTTGCCGCCGCGCGCGAATGGTCGCTGTGGGAAGGTTCGGTGGCAACGCTGTTGCCGAACGAGGAACTGCTCGACCAGTTCGCCGACCCATCGAAGGCGGTGCCGTTCGCCCGCATCTGCGCCCGCTTTTTCCGCGATGATTTCTATCTCGAGGAAGGGCAATTGCTCCGCGACGTCGGACGGATCCGCAATATCCCCGGGATCATCGTTCAGGGCCGCCACGACATCTGCACGCCGCCGACCAGCGCCTGGGAGCTGAAGAAGGCATGGCCGGAAGCGGAATTGTGGATCGTTCACGACGCGGGCCATTCGTCCGGCGAACCGGGCATCATCGATGGGCTGGTACGCGCGACCGACAAACTGGCGGGGAAGTCCGCATGACCGCTTCGTCCGCGCGCGAGGCGCCTGACATCCTCGTCATCGACAATTACGACAGCTTTACCTTCAACCTGGTCCATTACCTGATGGAACTCGGCGTGGAAGTTCACGTGGAGCGCAACGATGCGATTTCAGCCTCGGAAGCGATCGCGACCCGGGCGAAAGGCGTGCTGATCTCGCCCGGCCCCTGCACTCCGAACGAGGCGGGCAACAGTCTCGATATCGTCGCCGCCTGCGCCGACACCACCACCCCGCTGCTGGGCGTATGCCTCGGCCATCAGGCGATCGGCCAGCATTTCGGCGGCGTGGTAACGCGCGGCGGGCTCATGCATGGCAAGACATCGCCCGTGACCCATGATGGGAGTGGGGTATTCGTGAAGTTGCCATCGCCTTTCACCGCGACCCGCTATCACAGCCTCGAGGTGGTCAACGTTCCAGATGTTCTCGTGCCCAACGCCCGATCGGCGACCCCGGGAAGCGATCGTGAGAGCATCATGGGTTTTCGCCACGTCGATCTGCCGATCCATGGGGTGCAGTTCCATCCGGAAAGCATCGCGACGGAACATGGTCACGACCTGCTCGCCAATTTCCTCGCCGTTTGCGGTCTTGAGGCGAGGATGCCGGAACCACGCGTCGCATGAGCAGGCTGCCCGATATCTCCCAACCGCTGAGCGACACGCAGGCCGAGACTGCATTCGGGGCACTTCTGGACGGAGAGACGTCCGAAGAGGAGATCGAGCAGTTCCTCGTCGCCCTGTCGGAACGCGGTGAAACGTCGGAAGAGATCGCGGGTGCCGCACGAGCTCTTCGTGAGCGTTTGATCCCGATCGATGGGCCCGACCATGCCATCGATGTCTGCGGGACCGGAGGCGACGGTCATCATACGCTAAACGTATCCACGGCGGTAAGCCTGGTCGTAGCGTCCAGCGGCGTTCCGGTAGCGAAGCATGGAAACCGAGCGGCGTCTTCGAAGGCGGGCGCGGCCGACACGCTCGAAGCGCTTGGCCTCGATATGGATGCCGCCGGACGCACGGCAGAAAAGACGCTCGCCGAACTCGGTATCTGCTTCCTGTTCGCGAAAAACCATCACCCGGCGATGGCGCGCATACAGCCCATTCGCCAGCGTATCGGCAGGCGCACGATCTTCAACCTGATGGGACCGCTGTCGAACCCTGCGCGGGTCGAAAGCCAGCTGATCGGGATCGCGCGGCCTGCCTATGTGCCGATCTACGCTGGCGCTCTCGCGAGCCTAGGGACCGGACACTCGATGATCGTTTCGGGGGATGAAGGGCTGGACGAGTTGAGCCTCGCCGGTGGCAACGAGATTGCCGTGGTAACAGGCGATGCGGTGACGATGCGGCGTGCTTATTCCGACGAAGCCGGTCTGCCCGGCGCTCCGATCGAGGCGATCCGGGGTGACGATGCCACGCATAACGCCGCGGCCTTGAAAGCGCTGTTGTCGGGTGCGCCCGGTCCTTATCGGGATGCCGTACTATTCAACGCCGCGGGCGCCCTAGATGTGGCGCAACGCGGCTACGCCTGGTCCGACCGCGTCGAAATGGCCGCAGAAGCGATCGATAGCGGCAGGGCCGCGCGGCTCCTCGAAAGCTGGATCGAGCTTGCGCGGTGAAGTCGGTACGTTTGGCATTGAGGTCGGGCCATCGGGGCGCGACTGTCGCTGCTCTTTTCCTTGCGATCGGCGTTGGCGGCTGCACAGCACACGGTCTTGGCGTCGAACGCAACGCCGTCCCCGCGCCACTTCACGGTTTGTATGATCGCGCGCTTATCGGCGACAAGGAAGCGCAGTATCATCTCGGGCTATGGCTGGCGCTGGGTGCGTTCGGGCCGCCCGATTGCAAGGCAGCGCGGGAATTGGTTGCCCGTGCGGCAAGCGATGAAGGCGGAACCCTCTGGGTTTATTCGCCGCCCGTCGGGAACGGCACGGCGGGGCGAGTCATTCCCATCGATAACGGTCCTCGCCAGACAGGACTGACCCGCGCCCGGGACGCACTCGATCATCCGGCCTTCTGCCCGCAGGAAGGCGTTTCGCTTTCCGATATCGGTGCGAAGGAGCCCTGAAGCACGTGAACAAACTGGAAGAAATCTGCGCTGCAAAGCGCGATGAAGTCGTGCGGCGAAAGCGCGCAGCGAGCATCGTGGATCTCAAGGTTGCGGCGGCCGCCCAATCCGCCCCGCGCGGGTTCGAGCATCACCTGCGCAATCGCGCACAAACCGGTTTCGCCCTAATCGCGGAAATCAAGCGCGCCAGCCCCTCCAAGGGCCTTATCCGGGACGACTTCCACCCTGCCGAACACGCTGCGGCCTATGAAGCGGGCGGCGCCGCCTGTCTCTCCGTGCTGACCGACGCGCCATACTTCCAGGGGCATGAAGATCATCTACGCGCCGCGCGTGCAGCCTGTAGCTTGCCTGTCCTGCGCAAGGACTTCATCGTCGATCCATGGCAATGCCTCGAAGCGCGGGCAATCGGCGCCGATGCGATCCTGATCATCGTCGCTGCGCTGGAAGATGGCGCGATGGCGGAGATCGAAGCGGCAGCGCGCGAGCAGGGGCTCGACGTGCTGGTGGAAGTCCACGATGAGGCCGAAATGGCGCGCGCCGACAAAATGCTCGAAAGCCGTCTCATCGGTATCAACAACCGCGACCTGAAGAGCTTCGTCACCTCTCTCGAAACGACCGAGCGGCTTGCGCCACTCGCGCCGCCGCACACACTCATCGTCGGCGAAAGCGGCATTTCCTCTCATTCCGACTGCGAGCGACTGGCGAACAGTGGCGTTCGCGCCTTTCTCGTGGGCGAAAGCCTGATGCGCGCGGATGACATCACAGCTGCGACGAGGAATTTGCTGGGAGAACGTTCGGCGCGCGTGGAATAGCATTAGCCGCACGGCCGCGGCTCGGAAGGAGGATCGGCGGATGGACAGCCTTACGCACCTGGATGAGAACGGCGCGGCACGTATGGTCGATGTCGGCGGCAAGAAAGCGACGAAACGCATTGCGAAAGCCAGCGGCCACATCGCGATGAGCCGCGAGGCCCTCGACGCGATCCGGGAGGGTTCCGTTCCGAAGGGTGACGTTATCGCCAGCGCACGTATCGCAGGCATAATGGCGGCGAAGCGCACGGGCGAACTCATTCCCCTTTGCCACCCGTTGGGCCTCGAAGCCGTTACCCTGGACTTTGCAATCGAAACGCAGGGCGTGAGGGTTAGTGCCACGGCTTCCCTGACCGGTCGCACGGGCGTGGAGATGGAGGCAATGGTTGCGGTATCGACCGCCCTTCTCACCATCTACGACATGGCAAAAGCGATAGATCGGGCGATGGTGATCGGAGAGGTGCGACTGATCGAAAAGCGCGGCGGCAAATCGGGCGATTGGAAGGCCTCGGGCGAATGAGCCTGATGGACCTCGAAGAAGCGCAAGAGCGGCTGCTTGCGCTCGCGCCTTCTCTGACTACCGAGCGCGTACCGGTTGAACGTGCGCGCAATCGCGTGCTAGCCGCGGACCTCACGGCAAACCGGACACAGCCCGACGCCGACCTTTCGGCAATGGATGGGTACGCGATCGTCGGGGATGGTCCCTGGCGCCGGATAGGCGAAAGCCGCGCGGGCAAGCCGTTCGAAGGTCGGCTGGACACAGGTGAAGCGGTCCGAATCTCGACCGGCGCCGCACTACCGCAGGGAGCGGACCGGGTGCTGATCCAGGAGAATGCGCAGATCGAGAGTTCGGCCGAAGGCGATCGTATCGCGGCGAGCGAAACTCCCGCCGCCGGGCAGCACGTTCGCCTGCGCGGGTTCGACTTCACGGCGGGTGCAACAGTGCTGGAGAAGGGAGCACTATTGGGCCCTGCGCAGATTGCTCTCGCGCTGGCGGCGGGGCACGGATCGCTCGAAGTTAAGTGTCGCCCGCGCATGGCGGTGCTCGATAGCGGGGACGAACTCGCGAGCGATCCCGAGAAATGCGGTCCGGCACAGATCCCGGCCA
>JBARZK010000028.1:0-39152 GCA_049649965.1 Erythrobacter sp. | reverse complement strand
AATTCGTCCACCGAGCAGGCGAGCGCGAGATCGGTGCGATAGACGCGTCCGAGTTCGGCGGGATCGGGATGGACGTGGACGAGTTGCTGCCCGGGGTGGTCGGGCGAGGGGACGGCATATCCGTCGGTGGTCGCCTCACCCAACCTCGCTCCGATAGCGAGGACGAGGTCGGCATCGCGCACCCGTTCGACCAGCTTCGGGTTCGGCCCGTAGCCAAGGTTGCCTGCATAGACCGGCGAGGTGGGGGCGATCGCGTCCTGCCGGCGAAAAGCGGTGGCGACCGGCAGTCCGATACGCTCTGCGAACAGCTGGAAGTGTTCGCGCGCCTTTGCGTTCCAGCCCGCGCCGCCGATGATTGCGATCGGGCTTGCGGCGTCGGCCAGCATGGCGAACAGGGCCTGCATCGCGTCAGGGCAAGCGGCCTGCGCCGGGCGGATGGCTGCGGGGCGCGGGGCGATTGCCGGATCGACGATGTCGCGCAGCATGTCCTCCGGCAAGGCCAGCACAACCGGGCCGGGCCGCCCGGAGATCGCGGTCGCGAATGCGCGCGCGACGTATTCCGGAATTCGTGCCGGGTCGTCGATCCTCGCGGCCCACTTGGCGATTGGTCCGAAGAATGCGGGAAAGTCGATTTCCTGGAAGCCTTCGCGGTCGCGCATCGGGCGCGCGACATCGCCGACGAACAGGATCATCGGCTGCGAATCCTGCTGCGCGACATGGACCCCTATGCTGGCATTGGTGGCGCCCGGACCGCGGGTGACGAACGCGATGCCGGGCCGCTGCGTCATCGCGCCATCGGCGCAGGCCATGAACGCGGCGCCGCCTTCCTGCCGGCAGGTGATTGCAGCGATATCCTCGCGTCCATGCAGCGCATCGAGGACGGCGAGAAAGCTTTCGCCCGGCACGGTGAAGAGGCGGTCGCCCCCTTCCTCGATCAGGCATTCGACCAGCAATTGTGCGGCGGTTCTGGGGGTATCGGTCGGGTCGGGCATCTTGGGCGGCATCCTCGGGTCGGCAGGCTCGAAGCGCCGGACCTAATCGCTGCCTTTGGCCGAGGCAAACGCGTAGTGAGGCCGGGTTCCCGCAGCCACGATAACAAGTTGCTAACTGTCCAATTCCGGGATGCTTCGAAGCCGCCGGTGACGAAAGGTAAACGAATCGTTAAAACCCCCCGCCATGCAACAGAACGAGGCAGATAAGAGGGAAACAATGCGTCGCAGCCTGGTCCTGACCGAAGAAACCGCCCGCCACTGGTTCCGTGCCGCCCTTCCGCCGCACGTGAAGACCGACCTGCTCGATATTCCCGCCGAAAGCCTGTGGCGATTGACCGCCGCAGACATGCGCGGCTTTGCCAGCACCTATGTCGCGGCGACGGCGGCGATCCTCGTGTTCATTATGTAGGTTGCCGCCGCGCGCTTTAGCGTAGCGGATGGCCCGACAGTTCGGCGGAAAGGCGATCGACCGCGTCGCGCTCCGCCTTGAACAACTGGCGGCCCAGCCAGGCCGAAACCAGACTCATCGTGGCGGCGAGCAGCAATTGCTCGACCACCGGAATGCCCAGTTCGGTCAGGCCGATGGCGATGACCGATCCCAGCGCCATGGCCAGCGAATTGACGATATTGTTCGCCGCGATGGTCCGCGAAGCGGCATCGTGGGCGCATCGCGTGGTAAGGAAGGCATAGAGCGGCACGACGAAGAAGCCGCCCGCCGTCGCAATCCCCAGCAGCATGAACAGCAAGGGGATCGCCAGCGGTTCGAGGATCCACGAACCGAGCGGCAACAGAGCGCCACCGGCATTGGGCGTCCATGATTTGCAGATCAGGTAGAAGCCGAGCACGAACAGCCCCATCACCACGACCGATGCAGGGGCGAACCGGGCCGAGACCTCGCCCTTCAGCAGCGCGTTGATCCCGACCGAGCCGATCGCGATCCCGATCGAGAAGACGACGAGGAACACGCTCGCCACCTCCTTGCTCGCCAGCAATTGGTTTTTCGCGAGCGGGGGAAACTGGATGAAAAGCACCGCGCCGATGGTCCAGAAAAAGCTGATGGCGATGATGGCGAGCCAGATTTCGCGGTTATGCATCGTGTCGCGCACCAGCCGCCAACTCATCACCGCCTGATCGGCGATCGCGACCGGGAGAAACCCGAGCGCCCGCGCGCCCTTGTTGCGCGTCTTCGCGGCGAAAGGTTCGAGCAGCGGGTAATGCATCCGGTAATCGCTTTGCGGCGGCGCGTCCGGCACTGCGCGGCTGACCAGATATCCGACCAGCGCGGTCGCGACGATCAGCACCATCGCCACCTCGATCGCGATGAACCCGGCGAGGATGGTTCCAGACAGGATGGCAAGGTACGTACCCGCCTCGATCAGGCCGGTGCCGGGCAGCACCTCCTCTTTCTTCAGGTGCTGGGGCAGGATCGCGTATTTGATCGGCCCGAGAAACGTCGATTGCGCGGCGGCGAGGAACACCACGAACAGCAGCAGAGGGATGGCGATCGTGTGTACCGCGATACCCTGCCACGCCATGAAAAGGCCGATGGCGCCAAGGCTCGCCCAGCCGATCTCGCACAGCTTGACCCTGCGCACGATGGCGGCCTTGTCACGCGTGTCGGCAAGTTGCCCGGCAAGCGCGGAGAGGATCACGAACGGGACGATGAAGATGAGCGAGGCAAGGCCGCTGAACAGCGCCTCCTGCTGCTCGTCGTTGTAGACGCCATAGACGACGAACAGGACCAGAGCGGTCTTGTAGAGGTTGTCGTTGAAAGCGTTGAAGAACTGCGTGACCATCAGTGGCAGGAAGCGCTTCTGGCGCAGCAGGTTGGTCGAGGTGGTCATGCGTGAAGGGGCGCTTTCCTTGCCGGATGCGGCGAGAGCTCGCAGATAGCGCTTGCACGGTCGGGCACAAGCTCGAGTGCTATCTCAGCCCCTAGACCAATGCGCGCAGGCATACCAGATGTGTGCGACGAACAGCGATAAGGTTTTGCACGCGGGATAACCCCGCTAAGGCGGGGCCAGCCATGCTGACGCTGCCCAATATTCTCACGCTTTCGCGAATCTTCGCAGTCCCGCTGCTGGGTTTCCTGCTGTGGTGGCCGGACTGGAAGCTCGGCTACCTGATCGGCTTCGTGCTGTATTGCGTGATCGGGTTCACCGATTACTTCGACGGCTATCTCGCCCGTTCGCAAGGGGCCGTGTCGAAGCTCGGCATCTTCCTCGATCCGATCGCGGACAAGATCATGGTGGCTGCGGTGATCCTGATCCTGACCGCGCAGGGATATTTGCGGGGGCCCTATGTCGGCGACGTGCACGTGATCGCAGGGCTGGTGATCCTTGTCCGCGAGATTGCGGTCAGCGGTCTCAGGGAATTCCTCGGCGGCTTGCAGGTCTCGATCCCCGTTTCGCGCCTGGCGAAGTGGAAGACGACGTTCCAACTCGTGGCGCTGGGGGCGTTGATCCTTGGCGGCGCAGTACATGGTCCGCCCTGCCAGTCGGTCGGAGACGCGTGCCGCACCGTCGCGGAAAGCTGGGTGCACCTGGTCGGGCTCGTCAGCCTGTGGGCGGCGGCAGTTCTGACCTGCGTGACCGGCTGGGACTACCTGCGGGTCGGGCTGCGCCATATGGATTGAACGGGCGTTCCGGCTGCTTCGCCGGTTCACGTCCGCAACGGTTCGTCGCGGGCAGGTGCCGAGCGATCCCGGGACATATGGGCAAGGCTCGTCTCGTTCATCTGAGCGACAGGTTTTCATGGGATGCGCGGGGCCGGATACCGGGTCGCGCTGGTTAACCAGCTTCCGGAGAATGGACTGTTTCAAGGAGTTCTCATGACTAACACGACGAAACGCAGCGTCCCGCTGGCGGCCATTTCGATGGTCGCGATCGCGCTTGCCGTACCCGCCTTTGGACAGGATGCGCAGCGCACCATGCAGGATGAAGAGCCGCTTACCACGATCTACGGTGCGCCTCCTTCCGATCTTTCCGGCCTTGAAGAAGGGCCCGATATCGAAGGGCTGATCTCGGCCCGCGAAGGGCGGAAGGTGCAGGTGACGCTGCCCGATGGTACGCTGACCGCGGTGACCCTGAGTGAGGGCACCGAGATCAAGGCTAGCGGAGGTTTCCTCGGCCTTGCACGCGAACAGTTGAACGCTGATCGGCTGCTCAACGGCTTGCCCGTCGAGATCGAGACGGTCGCCTGGAACAATCGCCTCATCGCCAGCGAGGTGAAGCTGAAGTCGAGCGATCTCGAAACCGCGCAGATGATCCGCACCGGAACCTCGCAGCAATTCGCGCAGCAAGGCGCCGCGATCGAAGAGAACGCGGCCGCTACCGAAGCGCTGCGCGGGCGGTTCGGCGATATCGACCAGTACAATATCAAAGGCACGACCAACGTCTATTTCGACACCGGCAAGTGGAACCTGTCGGGCGAGGCGCGCAACGAGCTTTGCAGCGCCGCGACACAGGCCGGTGCGATGGACAACGCCCTGCTGCTGGTCGTCGGCTACACCGATTCGACCGGAAGCTACGAGATCAACCAGGAACTCAGCGAGCGGCGCGCCGGGCGGGTGACTAACTACCTTCAGCAGCAATGCGGCTGGAAGCCGTGGCGGATGCTGACGCCGACCGGCATGGCCGAGGCCGATCCGGTCGCCGACAACACGACCGCCTATGGCAAGGCGCAGAACCGCCGCGTGGCGGTCAACGTACTGGTGAGCAAGAGCGTCGACGGCATGTAGTCCTGTCGCGAACTGCACGCAAAACGGGGCGGGTCGGGAACGATCCGCCCTTTTTTTGGGACTCGGGAAAGTCGGCGCACGGGAACCTGCGCCACGCGGGATCGTCGGTTTCCCATGGTCTATTCCTTCAAGCATGCCGACGAGATTCAGGAACAGTTCCGATCGATCGGTGAATACCAGATCGGTCAGGGCCTGCTCGCGCTCGACGATAGTGGCATGGAGCGCGCCGAAATCGTTCACGACGTGCGCAAGCGGTGCAAGAAGCTGCGTGGCCTGATCCGGCTCGTGCGGCCGTCCTTCGCGCGCTACAAGGCCGAGAACAAGGCGTTCCGATCCGTCGCGCACCTGTTCGACGACTTTCGCGATGCGAAGGTTCTGCAGGACACCTACGACATGTTGCTGAAGCGCTTCGACGAACAGGTCGACCGCAGCGCCTTCGCCTCGATCCGCGGCGAACTGACCCGGCGCCACAATGCCCTTTCCACCGACGACGAATGGGACGCGCGGCGTGGCAGGGCGAAAGGCGCGCTGCTGGAAGCGCGTGAACGCGCCCGCAAATGGACCCTCGACGATAGCGGCTGGGACGCGATCGATGACGGTCTTGCAAAGACCTATGGCCGCGCGCTGAAGGCGATGCGCGAAGCACGCGAGAAGCCCGAGGGGGAAAACCTGCACGAATGGCGCAAGCGGGTGAAGTACCATTGGTACCATACCCGCCTGCTCAAAAACGCCGCCCCCGATTTGCTCAAGCCGCGTGCCGAACTGCTTTCCGAACTGGCGGACCTTCTTGGCGACCATCACGACCTGCACGTCTTCGCCGAGCGCATCGCCAGGGAGCCGGACGAATACGGCGACGAGGAAAGCGTCGCCCTGCTCAAGGCCATGGGGGCGAGCGAACGCTCCGCCCTCGAAGAGCGGGCTTTCCTGACCGGGGAGCGGCTGTTTGCCGATCCGCCAGACGTATTGGCCGGTCGCTGCCGGGCATTCTGGCGGTCGTGGCGAAAGGCGGAAGCGGCGGGTCATGCCGCGTGAGATCGAGCGCAAGTTCGTCGTCACCGGTGAGGGGTGGCGCGACAACGTCAACGATACGAAGGACATCCGCCAGACCTACATTGCCGCCACCGACCGCGCTCAGATCAGGGTCAGGATCGTGAATGGCTCGGACGCGAGGCTGACGATAAAATCGGCCGGTTCCGACATCGAACGCGCCGAATACGAATACGAAATACCGGTCGACGAGGCGAAAGCCATGTTCGCGCTGGCCACCTGCGGCTCGATCGAGAAACGGCGGCACATCGTCCCGGCCGCTCCGCATGGCGAATGGGAGATCGACGAATTTTCCGGACGGCACGAGGGGCTGGTCCTGGCCGAGATCGAGCTTGCGCAGGCCGACGATGAACTGAGCCTGCCCGATTGGTGCGGCGCCGAGGTCACCGGTGACGGGCGCTATTACAACGTCAATCTCGCCACCCACTGAGCGACGGGTCGGTCAGACCGGCTCCATGTCCTGCCGCTTCAGCGCCTTTTGCACCCCTTCGTCCTGCTGCATGCGAGCGCGGTGATCCTTGAGCGCCGGGTAGTCGCCGATATCGAGCGGTGTCTGCTCGATCCACCGGGTGAGGACGTAGAGATAGGCATCCGCGAACGAACGCTCGCCCAGGTAGAACTCGCCGTTTTCCTTCAGATTGTCGTCGAGGCGGCGATAGTGGTTTCGAAGCGTTTCGTAAGCCTTTTCCTTGGCTTCCTCCTGCGCGCTTTCGCTCGTGGCGAAATTGGCCGCGGCGAAATGCGGACCGTACGCAGAGTGCACCTCGCTCGTCATGTAGGACAGGGCTTCGGCTTCCTTGCGGCCCAGCCGGGTGTCGCGGCCATAGCCCTGCGTCCCGAATTCGGCGCCAAGCCAGGCCATGATCGCCGCCGCTTCGGTCAGGACGTCGCCATCGTCGAATTTAAGAGCCGGCACTTTGCCCTTGGGATTGATGGCGAGGTATTCGTCCTTCTTGTGCCCGCCATATTCCATGTTCTCGATCTCAACCGGCGCATCCAGCCACGCGACGGCGATATTGGGCGCGAGGGCGCAGGTTCCGGGCATCGTGTAAAGGGTCGGCATGGCATCAATCCTGTGCGTCGGGAGGGGGGCATTGCGGGGTAGGGCCGCGCGGGCGGCCGTCTTATTGCCAACAGCGCGCAGTCGCCCCGTTCGTTCCGGTCGCACCCTACGGCGCGCACCCGGCGCAGTCCCAAGCGATCAGCCCGCGCGCAATTCCTCGGCGAGGAGCCGGAAGTCCGCCTCGCGCGGCGAATTGCGACGCCAGATGAGTACGATCTCGCGTTTCGCGGTGTCGCTCTTGACCGGGCGCGCCACCACTTTGGTGCCGTTGAGGATCCCGGCATCTATCGCCATTTGTGGAAGCATGGTCAGGCCCAGCGCGTTATCGACCATCTGCACCAGGGTGTGCAGGCTGGTCGCGATCATGCTGGCACTGGCGCGCAATTCCGCACGGTTGCAGGCGGCAAGGGCATGATCGCGCAGGCAATGCCCGTCCTCGAGCAGCAGCAGCCGATTGTCGTCGATCATGTCTGGCGGGATCTGTGTCGGCGGATCGCGGGGATCGTCCTTGGGAAAGGCGACGTAGAGCGCATCGTCCGAGATATGCTCGACCTCCGCATCGCCGATGTCGAACGGCAGCGCCAGCAGCACGCAGTCCGATCGTCCGTGATGCAAGGATTCTAGCGCATCCTGACTGGTTTCCTCGCGCAGGATCAGTTGCAGGTCCGGCCGGTCCGCGCGCAGCCGCGGAAGGATGCGGGGCAGCATAAAGGGCGCGATGGTCGGGATGACGCTCATCGTCAGTTTGCCCGACAACGGCTTGCCCGCCGCCTGGACGAGATCGGACAATTCCTCGGCTTCGCGCAGCAGGCGGTTGGCCTTGTCCACCACCTGCTCGCCCAGCGCCGTGAACCGCACGACCCGGCGCGATCGTTCGACCAGCGTCACGCCGAGCAGGGATTCCAGCTCGCGAATGCCGGCCGAGAGGGTGGACTGCGAGACGAAGCTTGCCTCCGCCGCGCGCCCGAAATGGCCGTGCTCGCTCAGCGCCACGAGATATTGCAGCTGCTTTATCGTGGGAAGGTAGGTGGCCATTGCGCGGGGCCTACTTGGCCAGGCCCTCTTCCATGCTTGATCGCATGTCGTCGATATGGGTCATGACGAGCTTCCCGTCCTTCACCGCGAAGGCGAGTTTCCCCTCGACCAGTTCCAGCGCATCGCGACCGAACACCTCGTAGCGCCAGCCTTCCAGCACCTTGAGGTCGCGCACGCCTGCTGCCAGCGCTTCCATCTCGTCCGCGCGGGTAAGCAGGCGCGAAGCCACGTCGATCTCGCGCGCGCGGATTTTCAGCAGCAGCTTGAGCAGGTCGGCGACCAGCGCGCCTTCCTTGCCAAGTGGCGCGCCGCGCTTCGCCTTTTCGGGCATTTCGCCTTTCGGCAACGGCTCGGCGTCTTCGATCACCTGCATCAGCCGCTTGCCGATATCGTTGTCCTTCCATGCACCCGACAGGCCGCGCACCTTGGCGAGATCGGCCTGGCGCTTGGGTGGGTGGCTGGCGACGTCGGCCAGCGTCTCGTCGCGCATTATGCGCCCGCGCGGAATGTCCTTATGCTGCGCTTCCTTCTCGCGCCAAGCGGCGAGCGCTTTCAGCCGGCCCAGGACCTGCGGGTTGCGGCCGGAGGAGCGGATGCGTTTCCATGCCGAGCCGGGATCGACGATGTAGTTCGATGCGTCGGCAAGCTTTTCCATCTCCGCATCCAGCCATACGCCGCGCCCGGTCTTGATAAGCTTTTTCAGTATCTTGGGGAAGATCTTCGACAGGTGCGTGACGTCGCCGATCGCATATTCGATCTGCCGGTCGGTCAGCGGTCGGCGGCTCCAGTCGGTAAAACGCGCGCCCTTGTCGACAGTGATGTTCAACCAGCTGTCGACGAGATTGGCATAGCCGATCTGTTCCGACTGGCTGATCGCCATCATCGCGATCTGCGTGTCGAAGACCGGCTGCGGGGTCTTGCCCGTCAGGTTTACGATGATCTCGACATCCTGCCCGCCGGCATGGAAGACTTTGAGCACCTCCTCGTTGTCCGTCATCAGGTCGAGCAGGGGCGTGAGGTCGATCCCCTTG
Source organism: Erythrobacter sp. (assembly GCA_049649965.1). Classification (GTDB taxonomy): domain Bacteria; phylum Pseudomonadota; class Alphaproteobacteria; order Sphingomonadales; family Sphingomonadaceae; genus Erythrobacter. The sequence continues at coordinate 30,245 of JBARZK010000028.1, read as the reverse complement.
GCCAGCGGATCGATCGCCGCCGCCTCTTCGGTGTTGGCGATCTGCACCAGGCACAGCTCAGGCCAATAGGTGTTCTCGCGCATGAATTCGGTATCGACCGCGACGAATTCGGATTTCGCCAGCCTCTCGCACAATTCCGTAAGGGCTTCGGTCGTGGTAATCAGATCGTGGATTTTCATAATGTTTCATCGCTGCTTGGGCGGAGTGCCGCCCTGCGGGATTGCTCCCAGTTCGCCTCCGACGCGCCTTGACAAAGCGGGAGGCATCCCCTGTTAGCGCGCCCATGCGAAGCGGGTCCGCTTCGATCGGCGGCGCGTCCATATCTGGCACGCCCCTAACGCCATAGCTTCGAACAGGATACAAGTTTCCATGCACGCCTACCGTACCCATACCTGCGCACAGCTTTCCGCCGAGAATGTCGGCGAGACCGTCCGCCTGTCGGGGTGGATGCATCGCAAGCGCGACCACGGCGGGGTGCTGTTCGTCGATCTGCGCGATCATTACGGCATCACGCAGGTCGTCGCGGACGAGGACAGCCCCGCGCTCGCCGAGCTGGAAAAGGTGCGCGTGGAAAGCGTGGTGACGATCGATGGCGAGGTGAAGAAGCGCACGCCCGAGACGGTGAACGCCGACCTTCCGACCGGCGAGATCGAGGTTTTCGCCCGCTCGATCACGGTGCAGAGCGCAGCCGAAGAACTGCCGATGCCGGTTGCGGGCGAGCAGGACTATCCTGAGGATATCCGCCTCAAGTACCGCTTCCTCGATCTGCGGCGCGAAACCATGCACCGCAACGTCATGCTGCGCAGCAAGGTGATCGCCAGCCTGCGCCGCCGCATGAACGAGATCGGCTTTACCGAGATTCAAACCCCGATCCTGACCGCCTCGAGCCCCGAGGGCGCGCGCGACTTCCTCGTGCCGAGCCGGATGCACCCGAACAAGTTCTACGCGCTTCCGCAGGCGCCGCAGATGTTCAAGCAGATGCTGATGGTGTCGGGCTTCGATCGCTATTTCCAGATCGCGCCATGCTTTCGCGACGAGGACCTGCGCGCCGATCGCAGTCTCGAATTCTACCAGCTCGACTTCGAGATGAGCTTCGTCACGCAGGAGGACGTGTTCCAGGCGCTCGAACCCGTCCTCGCCGGCACGTTCGAAGAGTTTGCGGACGGTAACTCGGTGACGCCCGCCGGAGAATTCCCGCGTATCCCCTATGCCGAGGCGATGCTGAAATACGGCAGCGACAAGCCGGACCTGCGCAACCCGCTCATCATCAGCGACGTGACGAGCCATTTCGAGAAATCCGGTTTCGGCCTGTTCGAGAAGATCGTCGGCGGGGGCGGGGTGGTCCGCGTGATCCCGGCACCGAACACGGCGGACAAGAGCCGCAAGTTCTTCGACGACATGAACAACTGGGCGCGCAGCGAAGGCTATGCCGGGCTAGGCTATGTGACCCGCAAGGGCGGGGATTTCGGCGGCCCCATCGCCAAGAACCACGGCCCGGACCGCATGGAGCAGCTTTATGACGAGCTGGGCCTCGGCCCCGACGACGGCCTGTTCTTCGCCGCGGGCAAGGAACAGGAAGCGGCGAAGCTCGCCGGTGCCGCGCGCACACAGGTCGGCGAACAGCTCGAGCTGATCGAGGAAGGCTGCTTCAAGTTCTGCTGGATCGTCGATTTTCCGATGTACGAATGGGACGAGGACGCGAAGAAGGTCGACTTCAGCCACAACCCGTTCTCCATGCCGCAGGGCGAGATGGAAGCGCTCGAAACGATCGACCCACTCGAGATCAAGGCGTGGCAGTACGATATCGTTTGCAACGGCTACGAACTCAGCTCGGGTGCGATCCGGAACCACCGGCCGGACATCATGTACAAGGCGTTCGAAATCGCGGGATACGACAAGGAAGACGTCGATCGCGAATTTTCGGGCATGATCGAGGCGTTCAAGCTCGGCGCACCGCCGCACGGCGGCTCTGCGCCCGGCATCGACCGGATTGTCATGCTGCTGGCGGGCGAGGAAGCGATCCGCGAAGTGATCGCCTTCCCGCTCAACCAGAAGGGCGAGGACCTGATGATGGGCGCGCCTTCGCAGGCACAGCCGCAGCAATTGCGCGAGCTTCACCTTCGCCTGATGGAGCCGGCGAAAAAGGCCGCGACGAAGGGGGCCCCGGTCGCCAGCAACGATCAATCGAGCTGAAGCGCGTATCCGGCGCTGAACAGGAAGGGGCGCCCGGCCTTCGAAAAGGTGGGCGCCCCGATCGGGAATTGCCGGTTGCCGGCTTTTGACGGGTCGCGCGGGCCCCCGCCGGTAGCTGCCTTGAGCTTTCCAGCGGGGCCGCGCTCTCCCTGTGTTCGCAAATCCTCGTTGCGATGCGGTCCTTGGTCAGACCGTCTGTGCGAACCCTGAAACGTCTTGGTTATGCGTACTGCTTCTCGAGCATGTCGCTGAAACGTTCGCCATCGCGGATTTCACTGTACGCATCTTCAAAGATAGGTCGCAGCGCAGCGTCGATATCGTCGTCCTTCAACGCGTCGCGGAACTGGCCGGAGATGTAGTCTTCGCCTTCCTCGACCCGTTCGACAGCGGCTTCGTCATCGCTTTCGAATGCGTCGGCGATACTCGTGAACAGCTGGTGGGCCGACCCGGTCATGCTCGCATCGTTGATGGTCTTTTCGCCATTGTTGGTCAGCGCAGTGTTGAGCTTCGCGAGCGTCTGCTGGCGGCGGCTCAGGCGCTGATCGAGAGCGCTCCGTAGCGCCGGGCTGTCGGCCTTTTCGATGGCCTTACGATAGCCTTCGACCGAATCGTAGGTGGTTTGCGTCAGATCTTTCAATTTGCTGATGTTCTTCATGGAACTCCTGATAGGGTTATCGTGCTCTGATATTCGGGGTGCGACGACGAATGCGCCGCGGTTTCAATGGCTTAACGGAGCAGCAACGCATTCGGTCCTATCGGCTCGCCGAACTGTTCATCAGCTACGACGAGTTGTGATAAACGGGTGGTAATAAGCTGAAACCACTATTCTTTTCGTTCTACGGCATCGGGGGATCGTTCATCCTGCCGGCGGCGGCGATGTGTGGGAACGTGCTACCGTCACCGGGCGGACCGGGAGCCTGAACGTATCTTGACTTGCACTCCATCGAACCGACCTTTAGGGCCGAACGCGAAACGAAAACCCCAGTTTGAGAGGGATACAAATGAGCGATACGGCCGACCGCGTACAGAAGATCGTTGTCGAGCATCTCGGCGTAGAAAGTGACAAGGTCACCCAGGACGCGAGCTTCATCGACGATCTCGGCGCCGACAGCCTCGACATCGTCGAACTCGTGATGGCGTTCGAGGAGGAATTCGGCGTCGAAATTCCCGACGATGCTGCCGAGAAGATCACGACGGTCGGCGATGCGACCAAGTATGTCGAGGAACACAAGTCCTAATACCCGCAAGGCCCTTGCGTCGCGGTCGGGGTGCCGGGGCTGCATTGCTCCGCACGACCGCGAATTGGCCTTTGCCGGAAATGACGCTGGCGAGTTCCGCCGGCAAATACGGGACATCACTGGGCGCTTACAAATCGGAACGACCGGCGCCCGGCAGGTTCGCCCCGCTGGGGCCGGCCTGTTCTTGTTTTCGGAGACATGAATGCGCCGCGTAGTCGTCACCGGCCTTGGCCTCGTCACCCCGCTGGGCGGTGACGTTGAGACCTCGTGGAACAACCTTATCGCCGGGAAAAACGGTGCGGGGCCGATCACGCGCTTCGACACCGAAGGGCACAAGTGCACCATCGCCTGCGAGGTCAAGCCGAAGGACCACGAATGGGGCTTCGACCCCGATAAGCGCGTGGACAGCAAGATTCAGCGCCAGGTCGACCCGTTCATCGTCTACGGAATCGATGCCGCCGGACAGGCCCTTGAGGATGCCGGCCTCACCGACATGAGCGAGGCGGAGAAGGAACGCACGGGCTGCTCCATCGGCGCAGGGATCGGCGGATTGCCGGGTATCGAGCTTGAAAGCGTCAACCTGCATGAGCGCGGACCGGGACGGGTCAGCCCCCACTTCGTTCACGGACGGCTGATCAACCTCATCACCGGACAGGTCCAGATCAAGTACGGTTTCATGGGTCCCAACCACTCTGTGGTGACCGCATGTTCGACCGGGGCGCACTCGATCGGGGACGCGGCCCGCATGATCGCCGCCAACGATGCGGACGTCATGCTTGCCGGCGGCGCCGAAAGCACGATCAACCCGCTCGGCATCGCCGGATTTGCGCAAGCCCGGGCGCTCAACACCAATTACAACGACCGTCCGACCGAAGCCAGCAGGCCGTACGACAAGGCGCGCGAAGGGTTCGTGATGGGCGAGGGCGCGGGCATCCTAGTGCTCGAGGAATACGAACGCGCCAAGGCGCGCGGCGCGACGATCTATGGCGAAGTGACCGGCTACGGCCTGTCGGGTGACGCCTATCATGTCACCGCGCCCCATCCCGAGGGCAAGGGCGCCGAACTCGCGATGCGCATGGCGCTCAAGAAGGCGGGCATCGGCCCGGGCGATATCGACTACGTCAATGCCCACGGCACAAGTACGATGGCCGACACGATCGAACTTGCCGCGGTCAAGCGCGTATTGGGCGACGATCTGAGCGGTGCCTCGATGAGTTCGACCAAGAGCGCCATCGGCCATTTGCTGGGCGGGGCGGGCGCGGTGGAGGCGGTGTTCTGTCTGCTCGCGATGCGCGACCAGATCGTGCCGCCAACGCTTAACCTGGACGATCCCGACGAAGGGACCGAAGGTATCGACCTTGTTCCGCTCGAAGCGAAGAAGCGCGAAGTGAACGCCGTGCTCAACAACAGCTTCGGCTTTGGCGGGACCAACGCCTCGCTGATCATGCAGAAGGTCGATTGACCCGGTGAAGCGGCTGGGCCTCGTCCTCGTCGCGCTCGTCCTGTTGGCTGTGGTCGGACTGGTCACGGCGCAATCCTTCCTCGGCGAAGCGACGATTGATGAGGAAACCCCCTTCATCGTGCCGAGCGGGGCGACCCTTACCTCCGTTGCCGGCGATCTCGAGGAGAGCGGGCATATCACTTCGGCCGACGGCTTGCTGATGTATGCGCGCCTGTTTGGATCGGACGACCCCATCCAGGCGGGCGAGTTCCGGCTGCGGCCCGAAATGAGCCAGGGCGATCTGCTCGACGCGTTCCAGTCCGGCGACGTCATCCGCCGGTTCGTCACCGTTCCCGAAGGCATGCCCTCGCTCCTGGTGTACGAGCGATTGATGGCAGAGGAGTTGCTGACGGGGGACATAGAGGTACCAGAAGAGGGCTCTATCCTGCCAGACACCTACTCGTTCGAACGCGGCCAGTCGCGCGGAGAGATCGTCGCGCGGATGCAGGCGGCGATGGACGAATACCTTGCGCAGGCGTGGGAGCAACGCAGCGAGAATACCGCCGTCGATACGAAGGAAGAGGCGCTGGTGCTGGCCTCAATCGTGGAAAAGGAAACCGCCCTTGCCGAAGAGCGACCGATGGTCGCGGGCGCGCTATCGAACCGTGTTCGCATCGGCATGATGCTGGGCGCCGATGCTACGACGATCTACCCGATTACGAAGGGCAAGCCGCTTGGTCGGCGGATCCGGGTGTCGGAGTTGCGCGACCCCAACCCATACAACACCCGCGCCGTCGCGGGGCTGCCACCCGGACCGATCACCAATCCGGGCCGCGAGGCGATCGCCGCCGTCCTCGATCCCGCCGAAACCGATGCGCTGTATTACGTCGCCGATGGCAGCGGCGGACACGCCTTCGCGGCGACGCTGGCGGAGCACAATGCAAATGTCGCGAAATGGCGCGCGATCCGGCGCGAGCGCGGGGAACTCGACTGACCGTGAGCCACCCGTTCATCCTCACCGCGACCATTCCCGAACCGGTCAACAGCTGGGCGGAGGGACTGCGGCAGGAACACTTTCCGCCAGAACGCAATCACCTTCACGCCCATGTCACCCTGTTCCACGCCTTCGCCCCGTCCCTGCGCGAAGAGCTAGCCAGCTACCTGCCGCAGGCCGTCGCCGAATACGCTCCGCCAAAGGGTCGTATCACGGGCCTCATCAATTTCGGCAAGGGCACCGCGATCCGCCTCGAAGCGCCTGAACTCAAGGCCATCCGCGCGCAGATCGCCGAGCGCTTTCACGGCAGCCTGACCGAGCAGGACCTGCACGAACCGCGCCTGCATATCACCGTGCAGAACAAGGTTTCGAAAGGAGAGGCGCGCGAACTGCAGACCGCTCTCGAACCGAAACTGGCCCCGTGGATAGAGCGCGGCGCCTTCGCATTCCCGGGGCTTGAGTTGCACTTGTACGAAGGCGGTCCGTGGACAAAGCTGCGTGACCTGCCATTCCGGGGGAAAGCGCGGCCCTGACGATCGGGGAGGGGAGGGACACGGAGCAATGGAAATCGAGATCATCCTTGGCTGGATTGCAGGCGTCACGCTGGTGGCCGCCATGATCCCGCACCAGGTCCGCACCATCCGTCTCTTGTGCCTCGTATCCGGCCTCTGTGCGTTTGCCACAATCCTGCTATCCGGCGGCTTGTGGCCGGCATTGCTCACCGTTGGAGCGTTCGTCGTCATCAATGCGGTGCGCCTCGCGGAACTTCGCCACCGGTCCAGCGGCGGCGCCATGTCGCAGGACGAACGCGAACTGTTCGAACATGTCATGCGGATCGAAGATCCGAAGCGCCAGAGCCGTTTGCGCGACCTGATGGCGTGGCGCGACGCCGCACCGGGCGAGCGATTGATCGAACAGGGGCAGCGCAACCCGCCACTCCTCTACGTGGCCAGCGGACGCGCAGCGATCGAGCGGGACGGGCGACTTGTCAGCGAATGCGGGGCCGGGGAATTCCTCGGAGAAATGAGCCACCTGTCGGGAGACCGGGCCAGCGCCGCGGTCACGGTGACGCAGGACATGCGACTGGCAGAACTCGACCGCGACGCCTTGGCACAGCTTTCGCGCGACGTTCCCGAACTGGGCCGCGCAATCGATGCCGCCTTCAACCGCAGCCTAGCGGTAAAGGTTCTGAGGATGAACGATGCGAGCGGCTCGCCCGGCGTTTAAAGTCGCTCCTAATCGAGGTTGACCGGTGTGCGACACCGCCCTAAATGCGCCGCTCGCCAACAGGACGATGCGGGTTGATGCCCGCCTTTCCGACCGGCGGCTTACGGGCGAGTGCGCATCAGGACGCGCGCCGGTGTGGCGGAGTAGCTCAGGTGGTTAGAGCAGCGGAATCATAATCCGCGTGTCGGGGGTTCAAGTCCCTCCTCCGCTACCAATAAACCCTTTGAAAATTTGATATTTTTTCAAACTGGTCGGCAATCCAGCCGGATTTGCCATGTTGCATAATGTTGCGCGTATTTCCGGCGGTTTTCGCGGCTTTCCGACCAATTCCGGCTGGTCCGTGCAACATATGCGCGACACGTGGGGCGTGGGTTTTTCCTGCATTGAGGGAAAGGGAAACCGATCGCGGCGAGCAGCGACATCGCTAACCAGTTTTCTCGCGCGTGCGCGAAGTGGGCTTTGCTAAAATAGGCTCAAATAGAAAACGCGCCCCTGCCTGGCGGCTAGCTTGGCTGCCGGGAAAATCAAAATTTGCCTATTGATTTAGGAAAATATTTGGCGGCTTGCGCGGCTGGCGCTAGCAACTGGCCATGTTCGAAAACGCCTTCAACAATATCGACCGTGCCCTTCGCAATGATGAAGGGCTGGCTTCCGAGCTGGACTATGCCGAGCAGACCAGCTGGCTCCTGTTCCTCAAATACCTTGCCGATCTGGAGCAGGATCGAGCGGATGAAGCTGAGCTGGAGGGGCGCGAATACCAGCCGATCCTTGATCCCGAATGTCGCTGGGCCAGCTGGGCCGCGCCAAAGGATGAGAATGGCGAGCCGGACCTTAACGCCGCCAGGACCGGCCAGGACCTGATCGATTTCGTCAACGGCAAGCTGTTTCCCTATCTCAAGACGTTTCAGGCCGATGCCAGCAAAGCCGATACGCTGGAATATAAGATCGGGCAGATATTCGCCGAGCTCACCAACCGCTTCCGTTCGGGCTATACGCTGCGCGATGTGATCGATGTGGTCGATACGCTCGATTTTGGCAGCAGCGAGGCCAAGCATGAGCTTTCCGATCTGTATGAAGTCCGTATCAAGCGCATGGGCAATGCGGGGCGCAATGGCGGGGAATATTACACGCCGCGCGCGCTGATCCGGGCGATGATCAAGGTGATCGATCCCAAGATCGGAGAGAGCATCTATGATGGCGCAGTCGGTTCGGCTGGCTTCCTGTGCGAAGCCTATGACTATCTGCGCCGCGATGACCTTTCCTCCGCCGAATGGGACACGCTTCAGCGAAGCACGTTTTACGGGCAGGAGAAGAAGTCGCTCGCCTTTGTGCTGGGGGTGATGAACATGATCCTGCACGGGATCGAAGCGCCCAGCATCCGGCACACCAACACGCTGACCGAAAACGTGATGGATATTCAGCAGGTCCACCGTCACGATGTTGTGCTGGCCAATCCGCCCTTTGGCGGGGGAGAGCGGCGGGAGGTGCAGCAGAACTTCCCGATCAAATCGGGCGAGACAGCCTATCTGTTCCTGCAACATTTTATGCGCAAGCTGAAGGCGGGCGGGCGCGGGGCGGTGGTGATCAAGAACACTTTCCTCAGCAACACCGACAATGCGAGCGTGGAGCTGCGCAAGGAATTGCTGGCGACCTGCAATCTCCAAACCATCCTCGATTGCCCCGGAGGCACGTTTCAGGGGGCCGGGGTGAAGACGGTGGTGCTGTTTTTTGAAAAAGGTGCGCCGACGCGGCAGACATGGTTTTATCAGCTCGATCCGGGCCGTTCGCTGGGCAAGACCAATCCGCTGAACGATGACGATCTGGCCGATTTTGTCGCGCTCCAGCCGGATAAGGCGGACAGCGCGAAAAGCTGGACGGTGAAGGTCGAAGACCTTGATCAGCAGATCTTTGATCTTTCCGTGCGCAATCCCAATGCACCGGAGGAAGAACCGCTGCGCGAGCCGGAGCAGATCATCGCCGATATGCTGGCGCGCGATAAAGAGACACGAGCGATCCTCGAAGACATTCGGGGGATGCTGTGACTTGGCAGACGAAGCCCATCAGCGACGTTTTCGCTGTTGTCGGCGGGGGGACCCCTTCAAAGAAAAGACCAGAGTATTACGGTGGCGAGATCCCATGGGCTACCATTCGGGATATGCATTCATCTGAACTTGCCACGACTGAGCACACGATCACCGAAGAGGGTTTGCAAGCGTCATCTGCGAAGGTCATTCCCGCCGGTGAAGTTATCATGGCTAGCCGAGTAGGTTTGGGGAAGGCTTGCCTTCTAAATCAAAGCACTGCGATCAATCAGGACATTCGTGCGCTTTTGCCGAAGCATCGGGACGCGATTGATCGTCGATTCTGCCTTTATTGGCTCCAGAGCATCGAAGATGTGATCATCGGCGCTGGATCGGGGGCGACGGTACAAGGCGTGAAGCTGCCTTTCATTAAGGCTTTGCCTTTTCCTGACGTTGGGCTGGAGGAGCAGAAGCGGATTGTTGCGGTGCTGGATCAGGCCTTCGCCGCCCTCGACCGCGCCCGCGCCCTCGCCGAAGCCAATCTGGCGGATGCGGAGGAGTTGTTTGAGCGCATCCGATCTACGCTTTTGCAACGGCTATCAGTAGAGGCTCCGACCGAGAAAATGGGAGCCTTGGTCGCATTTCTGAACGGCGATCGAGGAAAAAATTACCCAAATAAATCAGAGTATGTTCCTTACGGCATCTCATGGATCAACACCGGCCATATCAAGCCTGACGGAACGCTCGCGGATGAAAAGATGAACTTCATCACGCAAGCCAAATTTGATCAGTTGGGTGGTGGCAAGACGAGAAACGGCGACATAGTTTTTTGCTTGCGGGGCGCGACCATCGGCAAAACCGCGTTGGTAGGCCGCCATGTTCCAGGCGCGGTCGCGTCGTCGCTGATGATTATTAGGCCAAGCGCGAAAGTGATCGATAAGTTCGTCTATTATTTCCTCACGAGCGAGCTTGGAAAAAATGAAATAGAGAGATTCATTGGAGGTGCAGCGCAACCGAACCTAGCTGGTAAGTCAGTTGGCCAGTTCAATGTCCCAATTGTCTCAATTGAAAAGCAAATAGAACTGGTCGGTCAGCTCGATAAAGCTCGAACCAATTGCTCGAGATTGGCTGAAGAATTGGCGGGCAAAATTGCTGACCTCGCCGACCTCCGCCAATCCCTCCTGCAAAAGGCCTTCACCGGGGAGCTGACCTAAACCGATGCTGGATAAGGAAACCGAAGCCGATACCCGCGCCAATCGCATCGATCCCGCCTTGCGCGAGGCGGGCTGGAATGTGGTCGAAGGCTCGCAGGTCAATCGTGAGCTGGTATGTCCGGGGCGCATCATTAGCGGCGGTGAGCGCGCCAATCCGATGTCCGCCGATTATGTGCTGAGCTACAAGGGCCGCAAGCTCGCCGTGATCGAAGCCAAGCGCGCCGGTCTGGGTCATACCGATGGTGTGGGGCAGGCCAAGGAATATGCGCGGCGGCTGAAAGCGCGCTTCGCCTACTCCACCAACGGCATCGGCTGGTATGGCATCGACACCCATACGGGCAAGGAGGCCGATTTCGACCTGCCCTTTCCCGGTCCGCAAGAATTGTGGGACCGATGCTTTCCGCAAGGCAATGATTGGCGCGACCGTTTCGGCGCGGTACCGTTCGAAACCGAAGGCGGCAAGTGGCAGCCGCGCTATTACCAGCATAACGCCATCACAGCCGTTCTGGAGGCCGTAGCGCAGGAAAAGAGGCGCATCCTGCTCACACTCGCCACAGGCACGGGCAAGACCTCCATCGCCTTCCAGATCGCTTGGAAGCTGTTCCACTCAAGCTGGAACCTGACAGGCGCACCGACACGCCGCCCGCGCATCCTGTTCCTGGCCGACCGCAACATCCTCGCCGATCAGGCCTACAACAGCTTCAGCGCCTTTCCGCCCGATGCGCTGTGCCGGATCGATCCAGCCGAAGTGCGCAAGCGCAGCGGGGTGCCGACAAACGCAAATATCTTCTTCACGATCTTCCAGACCTTCATGACCGAGGGGAAGGACGGAGACGCCGAGTTCACCTTCGAAGGCTATGATCCGGATTTCTTCGATTTCATCGTGATCGATGAATGCCACCGGGGCGGAGCGCGCGACGAAAGCACATGGCGCGGTATCCTCGAATATTTCGCGCCAGCCGTGCAGCTTGGCCTGACCGCTACGCCCAAGCGCGATGTTAACGCCTACACCTACGGTTATTTCGGCGATCCGGTTTACACCTATGCGCTGAAAGAGGGGATCAGCGATGGCTTCCTGACCCCGTTCAAAGTGCGTCAAATGGCGAGCACGATGGACAGCTACACCTTTGGCGATGGCGATGAGGTGGTGAGCGGCGAGATCGACCCGGACAAGGAATACAAAGAGGCGGATTTCAACACGCGGCTGGTGATCGAGGCGCGCGAGAAAAGCCGGGTGCAAGAGTTCATGGATCAGATCGACCAGCGCCACAAGACGCTTGTATTCTGCGCGACACAGGATCACGCCGCGCGCGTTCGAGATTGCATCAACCAGATCAAGGACAGTGACGATCCGCATTACTGCGAGCGGGTGACTGCCGACGATGGCAAGCTGGGCGAGCAGCACTTGCGAGAATTTCAGGATAACGAAAAGACTCTGCCAACAATCCTGACCACATCGCAAAAGCTTTCGACCGGTGTGGATGCGCGCAACATTCGCAACATCGTGCTGATGCGCCCGGTGAAATCCATGATCGAGTTCAAACAGATCATCGGGCGCGGCACCCGGGTGTTCGACGGGAAGGATTTCTTCACCGTCCATGATTTCGTGAAGGCCTATGAGCACTTCAACGATCCCGAATGGGATGGCGAGCCAGAAGAGGCAGCGGGCGGAACTAGCGGCGGCGGTGGCACCGACGAAACCGGCGGCGGCGGTGGCGACGAGGACGATCCCAAGCCGCCAGCCGAAAAGGTCGTCGTTAAACTGGCGGACGGGAAAGAGCGGAAAATCCGCTATATGGGCAACACTCTTTATATCCTGAATGGCAGGCCGATAACTGGGCAGGAGTTCATGGATCACCTGTTCGGGGACCTTGGCACGCTCGTGGCTGATGAGGACGCTTTGAGAGCGACCTGGAGCGATCCTGAGCGTAGGAAAGGCTTTCTCCAGCGATTGACCGAGCTTGGCTACGACAGCGAACGGCTGGAAGATATGCGCCGCCTGATCGATGCGCCAAATTCCGACATTTTCGATGTGCTGGCCTATATCCGTTTCATGCTAGCGCCGATGGCCCGATCCGAGCGGGTCGAGACTGCCAAGGCGAGAGGGCTGAATGGTTATGAAGAGGAAATGAGGCAGTTTCTCCAATATGTGCTGCACTCCTATGAGACGCAGGGCATCCGCGAACTTGATCCGTCCAAGCTTAGCGATTTCCTGCGCATCCGCTATGGCGGCGTGAACGACGCCAAGCGCAAGCTTGGATCGGTTGTCGACATACGCGGTGCGTTCATCGACATTCAGAAGCACTTGTTCGATGTTCAAGGCAGAAGTCAGTGAGCAAAATTGATTGGAACAAGGTGGGGCAGTCGAACGCAGATCCAGCCGGCTACAATCCCGATCGGAACTTTCGTTTCGCGCCTTTCAAAGCGGGTTCGAAACCTGGGATGCCTAAGAAGCTCTCCCGAATAGCAACCGGGCCGCGAAAAATGCTTGCAGATGTTTTGAACGCTTCGCCCCGCAGTGACCTAAAAAGGATCGGCAAGCGCATAGAGATCATCGAACAAAGCGGTAAGCCGGATGCAAATTCATTCATCCATCAAACAGCGATTATGATACTTGAGCACGCTAAAGGAACGGGTGATTGCAGTGCGGCGCTAGATCTTATCCGGGCATTGCCGGCTGGCGGTCGTCGTGCACGTCTCGCTCTGTGGTTTCGAGCATATTCGCCGATTTGCTATAATGCACAGACGGGCCGGATTAGGGTCGCCAAACGTGGTCAGAAAGCCTTCAAATGCTACGCTATTGATCGCGCTTCGCGTAGCTCCTTCCGATAACAAGTTGCACTGGCGCGATTCACTTACCCGTATTGCCATGCTATAACACTTGCATGGGTGGTTATGGATCAGGAAGACGAAGCGGCGATCCAGTAGCTGAAGAAGCCTTGCGCATCGATATTGCATGGATGGTGCGTACAGGGCGAGCAGTCTCTGGTTCGACCGTCTGGGGTAAGTTGAGTTGGACATGTGGCGGCGAGTCATCCGGCAATATCAACTACACTTGCGATATGACCGATCCAGAGAAAGCAGACCTGGTGCTTCGTTTCACGGTCACGCATCGATATAGCGCGGAAGCGAACGATCACGTACAGCGCGTACGGCTGGGCTACACCAAGCCGAATTATGGCGGCAAGCGTTGGTGGATGTATTGCCCCGCGACCGGTCAGCGCGTCGGTAAGCTGTTCTGCCCTCCCGGTGCAGAACTGTTCGCCAGCCGCAAAGCCTATCGCATTGGATACCGCTCGCAACGCATGACAAAACGCGATGCCGTATTCGAGCGCTTGTTCAAGCTACAGAAGCGGCTGGGCTGCGAGCAGGGCTGGGGAAACTATATTACCCGCCCTAAGGGCATGCATGACCGCACCTTCGAGCGCTACCTAGATGAATATCATTATCTTGATGAGCTATGCGGCGTTCACATGATGTCGGCGCTCCGGATGCTTTAGGCCAAGCGATGATCGGCTGCGCAACTGCGCCCCCATAACCCCTTGGTAACAGCTGTATGTGCCGTGAAATTCCCACCGACGCGACTTGGCGGTTTTGCGCGGTTGATGCGGCCAGCCGGTTGTGATTCTCACACCCGATTAGGCTCAATCTTGGGGCTAATTTGCGTCCGTCGCTGTGAAATCCACAACCGGGATTTTGCTCGATGCGAGCTGCTTGCGATAGCGGGCCATGGCTCGGAGCCCCTTGTCCGCGCGCTTGCTTTCCTTTGTTCCCGCTTCCGGCTGGTAGTCGCGCCATTCGTTTGAAGGAGGCTTCCCATCGAAAGGACGCCATGTAAGCCGCCAGCACCGCGCGCGTGACGTTTCCGATGCTTTCACCGTGAAATGAGCATCCTTCGTCATTGCAATGAGACCAGCTTCCTGAAGCATATCGAAGCCGCGAATGACTGGGCGCGCGTCCGCCAAGCCCACGCGATCGGTTGCATCCCGCACGCTGAGCCAGAGAGACCCGTTGTTGCGGCCATTCTCCAGCATCGCAATCTCGGTCAGGAGAGAGCGAGCTACCGCGTCCAGGGATCGAAAGGCTGGCGACAAAAGGATTTCGTGGGGCAGGCCGACGAACCGCTTGATCGGGTTCTCGTTGCGGCCCTTCGCGTTGACCTTACCGCGCCTATTACGGCGGCTGGCCATTGACTAAACGGCGCTGGAGGAGCGGAATGCAGCTTCGAGCTCAGAGCGGCGGAAATACAGTGCGCGCCCTTTGCGGATTACTGGAAGGTGGCCCTGCTCCACCATGTGATAGACCTGTCGTGCAGTAATCACGCCGCCCGTCTCGGTTTCCACTGCCTTGGCACCCCTGATGAGATCGCTTGAAAGCATTTCCGTCCTTTCCGTTTTAGACCTAGACCTTTGGTCAGAAACCCTGCTATGCAACGTTTCACATGTTGGCGATACAGGCTGCCGGGGAGTTCGGCAAGTCACCTGTGCAACGCTTCTTAGGTGAGGTGGGGATAAGTGGCGGACGATATTGCTTGGACGTTCGGCGAGCTGGAGGCTGTGCTAGCGAACGTGCACGGGATTGATCAGACCAAGCGCACGGCATTCCAGTCGCGGCTGAAGAATTTTCATCGGTTGAGCTATCCCGTAGGCTTTACAGCGGTGAAGGGAAAAGCCGCGACGTATACCCCGCTGCAAATTATCGAGATGGCTTTAGCGGTCGAAATGACCCAGCTAGGGCTGCCGCCAGAGAGGGCTAGCTGGGTTCTGACCTGCAATCGCTGGCCGATCCTAATGGCAACCGAAATGGTAGCGCGCGAGCTGCGTAGCGATCCAGCCGCATTCAGCTCCGAAAGCGGGCTTTCTGAAAATGCGTTGTCGATGTTCCTCTATTTCGATCCGGCGGCATTGAACCCACTCACTCTGCATCTGCCCGCCGAGGTATTGCCAGATATGGATGAGGCAACGAATTCGTTCTTCTATGGCGGAATCGGCATAGTGCGCGAGGGCATTGCCGCTTGGACGAGTGGTAGGTCTGCACGCATCTCGCTGATCAATCTTACTGCGCTCGCGGGCAACGTTGTTGCAAGTCCGTTCAATGAAGGCAGCGAGGCCGATCTCGATTATCGCAGCGAGTTTTTCCGACAGCTAGAGCAAGCGGCTGCGAGGCAACGCGCTGACTGGGAAGGCGGGGACGAGGCTGAGGAAGATCACATTTTTGGGCTGCTGGAGCGCGAGAGAATCGAGGATGCGAAATCCCTCGCTGACCGGGCAAAAATCTCGATCAATCGCGCAATTCGATATCTCGATGAATTTTCCCAGCAAGAGGGAGGGCGGCAAGAATGACTGCGATCCGCAAGCGTGAATGGGTTTCACCCAAAGGGCAGAAAAAGACCGCATGGCTGGTCGATTACAAGGATCAGCACGGCAAGCGCCGCGCGCGGCAATTTTCGACCAAGAAAGAGGCGGAAGCCTACGCGGATCGAGCGCGAGATGAGATCCGGCAGGGGCGACATACTCACGATCGGGACAGTATCACGGTGGCAGTTGCGGCTGATCTCTGGATCGCGGCAGGCGATGCCGAGGGCTTGGAGCGCAGCACGATCAAACGCTACCGCGAGCTAGCACGGCTCCACATTGTCCCGAAGTTTGGCGAGTTGAAGCTCTCGCAATTGGCCAAGGCCCAGGTGGTCGAATGGCGGCAGGAATTGCTGATCGAGAAGTCCCGGTCAATGGCGGGCAAGATCATTCGCGGGCTTTCAGCCATTCTCAACAATGCGATGGAGATCGGCGCGATCAGCCAGAATGTCGCATCGGATGTTAGAGTTGCGAAGGCAAAGCGCGAAGCCAAGCGGGTCGAGCCGCCAGCGCGCGCTGACCTGAAAGCAATGATCGATTCGGCAACCGATGATGAGCGGCCCTTCATTTTGACCGCAATCACAATGGGGCTTCGATCATCCGAGCTGCGCGGGCTATGCTGGTACGATATTGATCTGAAAGCAGGAACGCTGACCGTGCGCCAGCGCGCCGATGAATGGGGAGTGCTGGGGTCGCCTAAGAGCGAGGCGGGCCAGCGCACAGTTCCGATGCCGCCTCAGTTGGTTGCCGAGCTGACTAGGTGGAAGTTGCGTTGCAGGCCGAGCGCGATCGGGTTGGTCTTTCCAAGCGCGGTTGGCACACCGCTACGGCACAATAACGTATTGCGGCGCATCTATTTCCCGTTGCAGGTGAGAGCAGGGCTAGCCGTGCCCAAACTGGACAAGAGCGGCCAGCCGATCGTGGATGAGGAAGGCCAGCCGGTTCTGACTGGTAAATACAGGTTCCATGCGTTGCGACACGCTGCCGCTAGTGGCTGGATCGCGAGCAAGATCGACCTGAAGCGGCTTCAGGTATGGATTGGGCATGAGAGCATCCAGCTTACGCTCGATACCTATGGGCACTTGCTGGCCGATCAGGAACGTGATGCCGAGCTGGCCATGCTCGCCAGCCGGGATTTGTTTCGATAGAATCATTCACTTGCTATAAACCTTGAAGGTGTATATCTCTGTATGTCGATCAAGAGGGTTCCTCACCACGATCTTGCGTCGATCAAGGAGACGTTCTTTGATGCGGATTCGGTTGAGATAACGAGAAAAGCGTTTTGTGATGCGCAAGCGCTTGGATATTCGCTTGAAGAAGTTTGTGAAGTGATTCAGGCGCTAGAGCACGAGGACTTCGTGAAGTCTGAGACAGCGCATAATCCGCCAAATCATAAGAATTGGCATGACACCTACGTCATTCCCTATGATGATCTTTGGCTTTATCTGAAGTTCGCTGGTGAAACCTTGATCGATCTTGTTCTGGCATCTTTTAAGGAGGATCAAAGTGACTAAGACGCGCATCCATCCGGAAACCGGAGAGATCCTCCGCCGGGATGTCCGAGAGCAGTTGATCACTTTCGGGCCGCTGTCCGAGACTGTCGAGGTTTCAGGTTGGTATCCTGATGGTGATGGAGATGCCATTCACACTGGCGCTGATTTAAAGGCCGCGAATGAGGTCTATAAGAAGCTTCGATCCGCTTATGGGCAACGCGTCCGAGATTTGCGGTTACGCCTTAATCTTACCCAAGAACAGGCAGGTGCAATCATCGGAGGCGGAAGGCGAGCATTCCAGAAGTATGAAGCTGGGACTATGGCTCCGAGCGACGCAGCAATCGGGTTGATCGCAATTCTTGAACGGTGTCCAGAGCAAATTGAGACCTTAAAACAGTTGAAAGCGGGGGCAGATGGTGCAACCTATTGCGGCACGCTTAGTGTAGGAAAAGCCTCTCGGTCTACCTCGCAACGGAAGCGAGCAAGACGTGCTTCGGTGTCTCCTACCAGAGTTCTTGAAGAGCATTGATGCAACACCATTGCAACATGGCTTCATAAGCACTGCAGAAAGCCGTGCGATACACGCGGAATCATAATCCGCGTGTCGGGGGTTCAAGTCCCTCCTCCGCTACCATTCCTCTCAGTGACGACATTCGATGGTCGGACGAAGGCGTGCGTTCCGGAAGGTTTCGAGCGCGGCGGCGAAGATCGAAACCTCTCCGGCGGCGATGAAATCACGTGCAGGAACCACGGGCCCCGATGCCGCGCGTCCCGTGTCGTGCGATCTAGAGCACCGATCGCCTCTTGGCCGGGCGCGCGCCGCACGATAGTAGGGATTATGAAACGAAAAGCGTATCTCGCGATCCTGGCCCTGTTGCTGACGGCCTTTTCCGGCGTAGACCAACCGGTCATGGAACCCGCGGAACTTAACTCGCCAAGGCCGGACAGCAATACCGACAGGTTCGCGTTGCTTGCGCTCGATTGCGTGCATCGCGAATACCCGAACAAGATCAGCCACGTTCTCGAAAGCGACGAGGACGCCCGTCCGCCGAGCGATCTGACGCCAGCATTCTACGGGTGCTTCGACTGGCACAGTTCGGTGCACGGGCACTGGTTGCTTGCAAGGGTTCTGCGGACCGAACCGGAAACGCCCTTGCGCGGCGCCATCCTGCGTGCGCTCGGTCGCAGTCTGACCGAAGAGAACATCGCGGGCGAAGTGGCCTACTATACGAGCGGCGATCGCGCGTCGTTCGAGCGGCCCTATGGCGTCGCATGGTTCCTGCAGCTGGTCGCCGAACTTGACGAAAGCGACGATCCGCAATTGCAGGAATGGCGCGAGAACTTGCGTCCGCTGGAAAACGCGATCGTTGCCAACATGATGGAATGGCTGCCGAACCTCGTCTACCCGATCCGTATCGGCACCCACAACCAGAGCGCCTTCGCCTTCGGCCTGATGCTCGATTACGCGCGCCAGGTCGGTAACGACGAGCTCGAGCGGATGATCGTGGCGAAATCGCTCGAATTTCACGAGGGCGACCGTGACTGCCCGCTTTCCTACGAGCCTTCGGGCGAGGACTTCCTGTCGCCCTGCCTGATGGAAGCCGACCTTATGCGCCGGGTGATGCCTGCGGATCGCTTCGCCGATTGGCTAGGCCATTTCCTGCCGCGCATTCCCGAAGATGGATCCGCGGACTGGCTGGAGCCGGGGGTCGTGCTCGATCCGACGGACGGCAAACTGGTGCATCTCGACGGGGTGAACCTCTCGCGCGCCTGGGCCGTGGAGGGGATCGCCTCTGCACTCCCACAGGACGATCCTCGCCGCGCGGCATTGCTGGCTTCGGCCGACCGGCACCGCGAAACCGGCATCGCCGCCGTCAGCGCGGATAATTACGAGGGCAGCCACTGGCTGGGAAGTTTCGCAACCTATCTGGTCACGCGGCGCGGTATCGAACCGTAAGGGGCTTCAGGTCGGTCCGCCCAGGGTGACCCAGCGGACCAGCCTGTCCATCGGGAACAGGCCGTCCCACGGCGACTGGAAGAACGTCATGCGCCCGAGATCGGGGAAGCGCTCGCCCCCGCGCAGGGCCGCCGCGTTTGCGAATTCGAGCCGACGGGCGCCGTCCATGCCGAGGCCGATCGTCTGGATGTCCGGGCTGACATATTGCGCGCAATCCATTGCGTTTTCGACCGCGTGCACCTGGACGACCCGCGAATAGATGGGCTTGGGCAGCGACCTTGGCTGGCTCTCGTTGAAAAGGACCGTCCATGTCGTGTCGTCGGAGCGGATCGTTTGACCGACGAGATCCTGCCGCAGCCGCGCCCCTTCGATCACCGCCTCGGTTGCGGAGTCGACCTCGCCCTTGGGAATCCGTGTTGCCGCTTTCTGCATTTCCTCGCCGAGAAGCTCCGCAAACGCTTCGGGAGAGGCCGCTTCGCCGCCGGATTCGACGAAGACATTGTGCGTCGATGCGCAGGCATACTGGTCGAAAACCGACGCGTCCGTAGCGGCACCGCGGGCGGCGCGGCGTGCCGTCCGGTCGGTTTCGAGGCGTTCCCGGCCGATGACGCTGAACGAGAGTTTCGGCCCGAATATGATATCCTCCGTACCAAAGCTCTTGGGCAGGTTCATGATGCTCGCGACCGCCTCTGCACCGCCCCAGGCCAGCCGCACATCGACGTTCGAGGAGAAGGCAACGCTCGAGCGGTGGTCCTCCCGGTCGAAGTAAATCACCGCAATCGTTTGAAGAATGTCGTTGCCGTTCAGGACCTTGCCGCTCGGCAATTCGACTTCGAGATCGCGAAACGCGTCGAGCAAAGCGGGCATCACCGTGCTGTGGACGCGCGGCACTTTCAGAATGTTGGCGTTGCGACAAAGGATGGACTGAACGAGCGTGAGCATGCCCAGAAGGGGTACATTGCCCGACAGCCAGTGACCCACGACCCCGCGCGGCACGGCGCGGATGTATTCCCGGCGACTGTCGCCGAAGGGCAGGAAGTCGTCGAGATGACCGCGCCGGCCACGCAGCGACTGATCCGCGAGGCGGCGCAGGGCGGTGGGAGTGCACCATCCGGTGAGGAAGGTGAGACCCTGGTGCCTGAAGGCCGCGAGATCGCTGCCCGGCTTCGCCCATCGAACCGCCGCGGCGCCGATCAGCGCGACCAGTTCATCGACGGAGTATTCATCGAGGATCGCGCGTTTCTCACGCAAGTCCGTAATGGTCTGCTCGACGCTTTCGACGCGCGGGAAATCGTCGAGAGCGAGAGGGCCGTTGTCCGCGCGGCCGGCCCAACCGTTCGATGCGTCGTAGATCAGCCGCGCACCGCTTTCCTCCGCGTCTAGGTCGGTGATGATGGATGGTTGCGGCCGCGGCGCCGGGCGTGCGATCTTTTCCGCCATGATGTCGCCGCAGCCGCGTGCTTCGGCCTTCTTTGCGCGGCCCAGCACCTTGAACTGGGTGCCACCCCATTTCGCGCCGTTGTCCGCTCGGGATGTGACGACGCCGACGTCATCGGTCAGCACCGCGATGCCGGGATAGGAATGCGGCAGCGGCGTGAGGAATTCCAGCAGGCCTTCCTGACCGTCGGGCAGCGGTTCGAAGGACACGGGATCGCGCACGATCACCTCGGCGAATGCCGGGCAGTGCTTGTTGCCGGTCGGGCCCGTCGGATAGGTCACGCCCATCTGTTCGGTGAAGCCGTAGAAGTCGATCACGCGGTCCGGATCGACGTCGAGGGCCGCATGGGCATCCCGGTTGAACTGTTCGACCGACACGCTCTGGTCGATCAGCTTCTTCCAGCCCCCGATATGCGCGATGTACGATCCTTCGGGCAGCGAATAGCTCTTCCCGGCAGCCAGCAGCGGCGCGATCGCGTAGGCGTAGAGCACGTAGGTGAACCCGAAAACGAGCACGGGTTCGGTCTGCCCAGACAGTGCTTTTTCCACCGCCTGCTCGTCGAGACGCAGCGATCCGTCCGGTAGCGACTCCATCAGGTAGGTGACTTCGGTCGCAAGGTTCAGGAAGCCGCGCACCGCGGCGCCTCGGGCACCGAGGCCGCCGTGGACGTCCTTGTCGGGCGATACGTCAAATACGAGAATAGGCCGGCGCCTGGGCCCGAGCGCCTCCGCTATCACGTTGCTGAGCGCGCGCACCTGGCGCTTCGCAGTGGTGCCGTCGACGGCGACGGTGCTCGGAACCCCGCTCGTCGCCGAAGAACTCAAGGTCGCGCGAATTTCGCCGGTGTCGACCGATCGCAGCAGGTCGGAGTTTTCCTTGAACGCCTGTGCGGGCAGGAAGGGGAATTCGCAAAGGCTGGTAAAGCTGTGAGAGCCATCGAAACCGCGCTTTGCCGCGAAGCGCGCATAGGACGGGCAACTCGTGACGTGGTGCTGGTACGCCTCGTTCATCGCTCTCAAGAGCCAGTCCTGCCGGTCAGTCTCGGCAAGGCCGTAGGGCTCCATCTTCAGGAGCTGGTCGATGGAGGATGTCGCGCTCATGCGTCCGCTCCGATGGCATCGGCGATCAGCGCTTCGAACTGTTCCTCATCGAGGTCGCGCGGGTTGGCGCGGGTGCACACGTCCTCCATCGCGGCGCGCGCCATTGCCGATCGGTCGATGGGGCCGAGGTCGCGGAACGGGTTGTCGAGGCCGACCGCTTTGCGCAGGTTTGCGACGGCGTCGATCAGGCCGTCGGCCGTCTCGAGCCCGAGCCTGCCTGCCAGCCTGTCGTATTTTTCGCGAACCGTCGGATCGGCGCAGTTGAAGCGCATGGCCGGCGCCAGCAACGCGCCCGTCGCCTGTCCATGGGCGACGCCGTGCGCCCCGAACTGGTGGGCGAGGGCATGGCCAACCCCGGGCACTTTCAGGTTCTGCGCCCAACCCGCCATCATCGCCGCCTGCATGAGCCGCAGTCGGATTTCGGTGTCGCTCGGGTTCTTCACCACCAGTGGCAGGTCTTCCATCAGGGTCGCGATGGCCTGCTCGGCAAACATGTCGACCATGCTGTTGTCGAAGCGTGAGACATAGCTTTCCAGCGCGTGCGCGAGCGCGTCCATTCCCGAAGCCGCCATCACGCTCGCCGGCACGTCCAGCGTCAGTTCGGGATCGAGGACGACCATGTCGGGCAGCAGTTCGTGCGAGACCACGGGCTGCTTCGCTTCGCCCGGCCCGAAGCTGAGAACGGCGCTGGAGCTGACTTCCGATCCGGTCCCGGCGGTCGTCGGCACCGCTACGAAGTTCGTGCGACCGCGCAGGGAGGGGATGGCGAAGGGGCGGGTCAGGCGTTCACGGTCGATGTCGGGATGTTCGTGGAAGATCCAGGCGATCTTGGCCGCGTCCAGCACGCTTCCTCCGCCCGCTGCGATAATCCAGTCGGGGTTGAATTCAGCAAGTTCGCGAATGACCGGCTTCAGACCCGGCAGGCTCGTCTCCCCGCGAGGCGCGGTGATGATGCGCACGTCGAGCGCCTTGATCGCGTTGCGAAGCTTGTCCCCCGCCTTACTTTCCAGCAGCGACCGGGAGCCGATTACCGCGACACGGGTCGCAGGCAGCGCTCGCAGAACGGCGATCGAGCCGTCACCGGCGAAGACTTCTCCCGCAGAGAGCAGACGGGGGATCGGGAGGTTAACCGACAGCATCGATCGTGCCCTTCAACGATTGCTTCAAGGCCGAGCGTTTCGGCTTTCCGGTGTTGGTCCGCGGGATAAAGTCGACCGCGTGGAACCGCGCAGGCACTTTGTAGGGTTCGACCTGCCCGACGAGGTGCTGCACGATCTCGCTCTCGTCGAAGCCGCTCTTCGATACGATTGCGGCTTCGACCGCATCGTCTCCGAACACGCAGGCTTCGTCGATGGTGGGATGGCTTTCCAGCGCGGCTTCGACCTCGATCGGCGTCACCTTGAAGCCGCCGATATTGATCATCTCGTCCAGGCGACCGGTGATGAAGAGATGTCCCGCCTCATCGATCCTGCCGATATCGCCGGTGCGGAGAAATCCGTTTTCGATCTTTTGCGACGTCAGGGCAGGATCGCTCCAGTACCCGCCGGTGACGGTTGGGCCGCCGATGAGAATTTCTCTCGAAGGTGAAAGCTTGAGGTCGACGCCGGGCATTGGGCGCCCGACGGACGAATAATAGTCGGGCCCCATCCGCGTGAGCGAAATGAAGGTGGATCGCGAGGCTTCGGTGAGGCCGTAATAGACCATGATGTCGCAGCCAGGCAGGTGCTCCTGCAGCCGCGCGGCCTCATCCGGCGGAAGCGGCGCGGAATTGACCACCATGAACCGCAGGTCGGCGCATCTTTGCGCGAAGACCGGACCGAAATTGTCCATCAGCAGCTTGAAGCCGAGCGGCGTGCCCGGAAATCCGGTCGCCCCCCATTCCGCGATCTTTCGCAGGATGCGTCCGACGCGCGTCATCCCGTTTTCGACGTGGACGGCGCCGCCATGCATCAGGTTGCTGTAGACGTGGCCCAGCCCGAAACTGTGGCTGAGGGGGAGGGTGACGACTTCGCGATCATCCTTCGCATAGCCGATGAATTCGCCGATGTTGCGCAGCGTGGTCATAGTGTTGTCGTGCGTAAGCGCGACGCCCTTGGGCGTGCCCGTCGTCCCGGTGGTGTAGAGGATCGCGGCAAGATCGGATGGCTGACGCTCAGGTTTTTCGGTGCTCGAACGGCGGCTCGACAACGCCTCGGAGATCGTATCCTTGGTGAAGACGACCGCGGGGCTGCAATGCTCGCGGATGTGATCGAGGGTTTTTGCAGGCGCGCCCGGGTCGCAGGGGACCGACACGGCACCCGCGCACAGGACGCCGAAATGCGCGGCAAGAAATTCGATCCCGTTCGGCAGGACGATCATGACCCTGTCGCCAGGATGCACGCCCTTTTCGGTCAGCCAGCCCGCAACCCGCAGACACACATCGCCCAGCTCGCCATAGGTTAGCTGGCGGTCCGGGTCGGACACGGCTTCGCGATCCGCGAATCGCTCCGCTCCGGTCAGGACGATGTCCGACAGCAGTTTCATACGTACCGCTTGGCCGTGTCGATCAGGTCCCCCACCGTCTCGATATCGATGGAGTCGCCGATGTCGAAGTTGATCTTCAGCTCCCGTTCGACTGCCATCAGCAGGTTTACGTGACGCAAAGAGTCCCATTCCGGGATCTCGCCTGCCGCGAGATCTTCCGAATAGGCACTCTCATCGATGCGCATCGTTTCGAGAAAAACGCGCTTGATCCGGTCCTCAATCATTTCCTTTTGAACATCGCCCTTGCTGGATTTCCAATTACCGTTTCGCCATCGGCCACATCGCCCACGGCAAACGAGTTCCCCCCGATCGCGCCGAAGCTTCCGACCGTGCGCGACGGAAATATCGAGGCGTTGCTGCCCAGATATCCGCCTACACCGATCCGGCAGCGGCCGGTCACGACTGCGTTCGGCGCCAATTGTGCGAAGTCGCCGAGTTCGGCCTCGTGACCGACGACGGCGCCAACATTGATAATGGTGTGGCGCCCGCATTTCGCGTGCGAAGCGATCGCCGCGTTGTGAGCGGCGTAGCTGCCGGCGCCCAGCGAACCGCGCGCGGATATGATGGCGCGCGGACTTACGAGCGTCGCCGGCTCAAGCCCCTGACCCTCGAGCGTTGCGGCGATCCGCTGGCGAGCCTTGTTGTCGCCGATCGCGATATGGAATGCGACGCCGGTCCCGAGCTCGTCAGCGATCTCATCGGGCGAACACAGGACATCGTGCTCGGTTTTCTCGGCGGCCGCGCCTGACGGCTGGTCGTCGGCATATCCGATGACGCGCCATTCCGCCTTTCCGCCGCCTCGCTCGGCCACGTCGTTAATCGTTTCTACGCAGTCCAGGATTTCGAGCGCGAAACCGCCGGCGCCGATAATTACGAGATCGCGCATCGTTGTTCCGCCTCCTCTTCGACCGTGTCGAGCGTGGCGAGGGATCGCGCGCCCGGTCCGCTCTGCACCAGTTCCACCAGCATGTTCGCCGGACCCATCAGCCACGTGATCGGACGCCCGTCGAAAGCCGCTCCCGGCGACGGGCGGCCCAAAGGCATGAAACCGCGCGCTCTCAGGGACTGCGCGTCGCTATCGAGATCGTCGACCTCGTAGCAGACGTGGTGCGAGGAGACGCCGCGCTCCAGAGCGGCCTGAAGTTTGCTGTCCGGCCCCTGCGGCGTGACCAGTTCGATCCAGTGCCGTTCCCCGGGAAGCCGCAGGAACTGGACGCGCGCTGTCTGGATATCGTCGTCGATCGGATCGCTTTCGATCACATATCCCAGGCCCGACGCGAACGCCTCGCGACTTTCTGCAAGATCGCGCACCAGGATGCCCAGGTGGTGAAGTCTGAAAGGAAGTGTTCGCATCGACTTTTCTCGTATCGCGAAGACGGTTCACGCAAGGTTGCTAGGCGTCCGGCCTTGTCGCAGATACAAAGCGGAAAGTCGTGTCTCACGCTGAAAATTACCCCTTATTCCTAGCCCTGCGATTTTTGCGCCGGGCGACTTACCTCCAATGGGTAGGCAGGCATCGAAGTGGCGCCTGAGTCGATACGCAGTAAGGGTTGGCGGGGGCTATCGAAGGACCGGGCGTACGGACTTCCTACGCCGTCGGAGCGCCGCTGGGCGGTTCGGAAAACCGAATCGAAAGGCCGGTACCGCGATCGTTCGGCTCAGACGGATTTCCCGCAATTGACCGCCGGTACCGCTCCCCCTGCGGCGCCGACCCTGTTCCGGAAATTGCCGTTGCGATCCTGGTCCCCGGCGAGTTCGTTTAGAAACTCTTCGAGATTGGTGTAGCCATCGCCATCGTGGTCGGCGTTGGGATCGGAAAGCCGGGTCGCCGCTTCCCAGTCGTCGGACATGCCGTCGCCATCCGCGTCGGGGTAGGGCGTGCCGCCTGCGAGCGCGGGCCATCCGCCGACCTGCGAAGGACGGTCGATGATCGCGCCGCTGCAATTGCGGAAGTTCGATACGGCGCGCCTGTCGGCTGCGTCGCGCGGAAAGGCTCCGGCGAACTCCACGATATCGCGAACCGCCTGCCGCGCATCGCTGAATAGCTGGACCGACAATGTGCCCACGACGTTCGAGCGCACGAATTTCCAGTCGCCGGGTTCGAGAAAATCGCGTTCGTCCTGGCTGTCGGACTTTCTCCGGCCGTCGATATTGCCCGACAGGTACAGTTCGACTTTGCCCGGATAGGTCGAGTATTCCGCGTTGTAGTTGGCGCCGTAGATGTCACGGCTCGCAATGGTGCTGGGTCCGTAGGAGACCCAGTTGCCGACGATGTTCGCACGCTTCCAGAGACCGCTGCCGGGATCGGCCTGCTTGCGCAGCATGGAAAAGTATTCGTGCGCCTTGGCGCGCATGTCGTAGGAGATCGTGTTGACGATATCCGTCCGCTCCCCTGTCCCGACAGTAGGCATGCGATCGACGGCGTGCGCGAGCAGCGAATGATGCAGCGTGATGTCGCCGCCTTCGAGGAATGCGCCCTTGGAATGTTCGCCCTGCGGATGGGTCGAGGCGCTCAGCCCTTCGTAGACAAGCGACCACTGCAAGGTCACCTTTTCGGCACCTTTCACGGTGTTGAACAGCTCGTCGGTCGACCACGACAGCGACAGGTGATCGAGCATCGTGTTGACTGCCCTGCCGCCGACCGTGATCGTGTCGGTCGTGTCCTGCTTGCTGCCGGACGTCGGGCCCGGCCGCACCCTGATGTGGCGGACGATCAGGTTCGGGGCGTCCAACAGGAGCGGCGATCCGGTGAGATTGTTGGGCGCGTTCCTGATGGCGATGCCACCCCCCGGCGCGGTCTGGCCAGCGACCGTCAGGTTTCCGTTCCGGACCCTGATCTGGGACAGGAGCTGGATGGTCCCGGCAACGCGGAAAACGCATGTCCTTGCGCCGCTCGCTTCCATGCAGGCGCGAAGCGATCCGGCACCGGAATCGTTGAGGTTCGTGACCGCTATCGCCCGGCCGCCGCGCCCCCCGGTGGATGCTGCGCCGAACCCCTGCGCACTCGGAAACGCGCGCTGCGACCCGTTCGGCAGCTTGGACGGATTGTAGGAGCTGTCGCCCCCGCCCGAAGGGG
Source organism: Erythrobacter sp. (assembly GCA_049649965.1). GTDB lineage: Bacteria > Pseudomonadota > Alphaproteobacteria > Sphingomonadales > Sphingomonadaceae > Erythrobacter. Next base: position 2,976 of record JBARZK010000028.1, on the reverse strand, counting down.
AGGGGGATGGAGAAGGTGAAGGAGACGGCGACGGGCTAGGCGAGGGAGACGGGCTCGGAGAAGGACTTGGCGTCGGAACCGGGGCAGGGGTCTGACCGGTATCGGGTGGCGAGCTTGGACTGTCGTCCCCGCCGCAGGCCGCCAGGGCCAATGGCAAGGCCAACGCCACCGATGTGAAGAGATACCGGCGAGACAGGGTGTGCCGGCACCGGGCGTTCGAGAAGTTCATCCGCGTCATTTCACGATCCAGCAGTCGAAATAAATGCGACGCAGGCCGTGTTAGGCCATCGGGCTTACCGAATTGCTCGATTTTCTACGGATTGCGGCGAGTCGTGGCAAAAAGACGGGTGCTGGACCGCCGATTGCGGAAATCGAAAGAAAGGCGGGCTCAGGCCGCCCCGATCCTCAGCTTTTCGCCCCCTACCATCACCAGGAACGTGCGAAGGACGATCCTGGCGTCGAGCAAGGCGGTCCGATTTTCGACGTACCAGAGATCGAGATCGATCTTCTGATCGAGGCTGAGCAGGGTGTTGCCGTTCACCTGCGACCATCCCGTCAGGCCCGGTTTCACCCTGCAGCGACTGCGCCCCCGATTTCCGAGTTCGTCGATCGTGTGCGGCAACAGCGGTCGTGGGCCGATGAAGGCCATCTCCCCGCGCGCCACGTTAATGAGGCCGGGCAGTTCGTCCAGTCGCGAGCGGCGCAGGAACTTGCCGATCCCGGTTACCCGTTTTTCATCGGGAAGCGGCTTTCCCGTGCTGTCGCGCAGGTCTTTCATGGATCGGAACTTGAGTAGCTCGAACGGTTTTGCATCTTTCCCCGCGCGATGCTGGCGAAACAGCACCGGGCGGCCCTGGGATGCGACACAGGCGACCGCCAGCACGAGCAGAACGGGTGATAGAACCGCGAGAAGCAGGACCGCGGCAAAACGAGAGAAGAAGGCCATCGATCGAAACCGTCGCACTGTTACTGGAAGGCGCCTCGGCGGAACGGACCGCGCCGCAGCATCCGCCTGACCTGCTCGCGCACCGTCAGTTTGGCCGGGACGCTTCCGGTGTAGTAGTCCGAGGCGTCGTGGTAGAACTGGATGGAATCGCCGTACCTGCGACGGGCGTGCTCCGCATAATCGACATGGTTGTAGACGCAGCCCGCAACGTTGCCGCTACCCAACATCTCCAGCGTCGCGCGGAATTGTTCGATCGTCGTTTCGCCCCATTTGGCGACAAGGATCGTGTCGTCGGTGTAATCGCACATCGAGCGGGCATCGCGTACCGCGAGGACGGCGGGCGCGTTGACGACGACGAGGTCGAACCGTGACTTGAGTTCGAGAACCAGCTGACGGAACCGTGCCGAACTCAGGACGGCGGCAGGCTCCGCGACAGGTTGCGAGGCGCTCAACAGCATGAACCGCCCGATCATCTCTTCGGTACTGCTCTGATCGACCAGTTCCATGCCAGCGTCCTTCTCGTCCTTGTCGTCCGGATCGGGCGGGGCGATGAGGCCGTGCAGGTCCACATGGCCTCTCACCACATCCATCAGTTCGGGGGATTCGAGATCTTCCTGGATTTTCTGGAGGATACCGGAGCGCCGCAGATCGAGGTCGAGGATGACCGCCCGCTTGCCCATGGCAACCGCTGCCGCTGCGACGGTAAGGGCGATGACCGATTTTCCGTCGCCGGGCAGGGGTGAGGTGACGAGCACGCTCTGCGACTGGTTCAGCGGCATCAGGGCACGCACCTCCGCATAGGTCGATCGGGCGACCTCTGCGAAAAGCGACTGCGGGTCCTTGAACACCGGCGACTCGCGCAGCTTGGGAGACACGCCTTCTTCCAGCGCAGGGAGCATTCCGAAGACCGGCAATCCGAAATACTTGCGGATCTGCGCGACGGTCCGCAGGCGATCGTCGAGCACATCCATGGTGAATGCGATCATCATTGCCAGAATACCTGCACCGACCAGCACGACGATCGTCGTCTTCAACGGCGAGGGGGAGATGCGCTCGCCATTGGGGGTCGCAGGCGAGATGATGTTGGAGGTGACCCCTTCGACCAACTGTTCGGATTGCACCTGGGTGATCTGATCGGCGATCTCCGCGACGGCATCGGCAGTGGTGATCGCCTCGCGCTCCAATTGCTGGAGCAGCGGCGTATTTACGGCGTTTTCGTAAGCGCGCGAAGTCAGGGAGCCGACCACCGCCTGGAGTTGCCCGGCACGGGCCGCATCGCGCGCCGCATCGGCGCGTGCCATCTGGCGGACCCGTTCCGCTTCGGCGTTGGCCTGGCTCTGTGCAGCTTGGCGGGCCGCGTCCTGCTCGCGAGAAAGGCTCGATCGCACGCTTTGCAATTCGGTCTGTACGCGGGCGAGCTCGGGATAGCCGTTGCCATATGTCTGTGAGAGGCGGGCGTATTGCGCGCTCAATTCCGCTTCCTGCCGCTGCAATTGCTGCACGGCGGCCGAAGTTGCTCCCGCTGTCGAGCGCACCCCTGCTGCGCGCGAGATGCCCGCGCTCTGCGCTGCCGACCCCGATCCCATGGCGGCTGCCGACGCGGCTTCCGCTGCGATCCTGTTGACCTGGGCCAGGTCCTCGGCGCCGCCTGCTCCGACCAGCATTCGGTTCTCGACGCGGAACTCGGCGAGCCGCTCGGCTGCATCGACGGCGCGCTCCATGCGCTGCTCGCGCTCGGCGTCCAGTTCGGTAATCAATTCGTTGCGGCGTTCGAAACTGCGCGCCTGCTTCAGATCGCGAACGGCCTCGGGAAAGGAATTCGCGATGCTCGCAGCCAGTTCGGGCGAGCGCGAGACCGCGGTCAGTTCGATAAGATCGGAGCCTTCTTCCGATTGCACGCTCGTCATGTCCAACAGGGTCGATACCGCCGTGCTCATTCGCTCGGTGACGCTGCCGCTGGGCACGCCACCCATTTCGCGGACAAAATCCGAATCGTCCATCAGGTCGAGCTGCTCGACCACCGCCTGTGC
>JBARZK010000027.1:0-9904 GCA_049649965.1 Erythrobacter sp. | reverse complement strand
GGTCGCGATGGCATGGGACGATGGAATCTCGCAACTGAGCGCCGGCGCGATGCGATACGTCCTCGAAAGGCGGATCGGCCTGCCGGTCGTGCCGATCCGTACCGATCGTTTCGGTCGCGCGGACCTGTCGGATTACGACGTTGTGCTGGTGCCCGACGGTTCCCCCGGCGAAGAACTGGGAGCAGATGGGATCGCCAACCTGCGTCGCTTCGTCGAGGGCGGCGGCGTGCTGGTCGCCGCGGAAGGCAGCCTGGAGGCTTTTGCCGAGGGCGACGAACCGCTGCTGGCCGTCGCGCGCGAGGCTGCGCTCGGCCGCGATCCAGGTGAGAAGGAAGACGCGGACGAGGAGAAGGACCAAAGCCTCGCCGAAGCGCGCGAGATCGCGAGCGAGGAAGCGTATCGCGAGGCTATTGCCGATCAGGATGCGCTGCCCGATACCCTTCCCGGCGCGCTCCTCAACACGGTTGCCGACGCGGAGCATTTCCTTTCCGCGGGCTATGACGACGGAGCGATCGTGCTGGCGAGCGGGTCCAACATCTTCACGCCGCTCGAACGCGGGAACGGGACCAATGTCTTGCGCTTTGCGGCGGCGGGCGAACTGGTTGCCAGCGGCTATGTCTGGAACGAGAACCGGCGGCAGCTCGCCTTCAAGCCCTACCTGATGGCGCAGCCCACCGGGCGGGGCCTCGCCATCGGTTTCGCGCACGACCCCTCGACCCGCGCCTATCTCGACGGGCTCGACCTGCTGCTGGCGAATGCGGTGCTGGTTGCGCCATCTCGCGTGCGCTGACGGGGTGCTGAAGGTGTCCTAGCAAGCGCAAAGCGGGTTTGAACTTGCGGCGGGCGCGTGCGATTGGGTCCCCATGGGCACAGCAGGCACGACACCCGCATGGCGCTTCGCGATCGACCGGGGCGGCACGTTCACCGACGTGGTGGCGACGACGCCCGAAGGTCGGCTCGTCACCGACAAGCTGCTGTCCGAGGACCCGGGCCGCTATGATGACGCGGCAAGCGAGGCCGTCCGACGATTGATGGCATGGCACGGCGAGGGTCCGATCGCGGAGATGCGGATCGGGACGACGGTTGCGACCAATGCCCTGCTGGAGCGAAAGGGCGAGCGGCTGGCGCTGGCGGTGACGCGCGGGTTTGCCGATGCGCTGCGGATCGGGACGCAGGCCCGGCCCGAGATTTTCGCCCGCCACATCGTGCTGCCCAAACAGCTTGCGGCAAAAGTGATCGAGATCGACGAGCGTGTCGGGGTCGATGGCAAGGTGCTTCGCCCGCTCGACGAGGACGCGGCGCGCGCGCAGTTCAAGGACTTGCGCGATGAGGGTTACGATGCGCTCGCCATCGTGCTCATGCATGGCTGGCAGCACCGCGAACACGAGGCCCGGCTGGCGCAGATCGCGCGCGCAATCGGGTTCGCGCAGGTCAGCGTGAGCCACGAGGTCGCACCCCTGATCCGCTTCGTCCCGCGCGGCGACACGACCGTGGTGGATGGATACCTCTCGCCTGTCCTGACCCGCTACACCGACACCCTGCGTGCCGGCCTGCCGGAGACCGGGCGACTGCGCTTCATGCAGTCCAACGGCGGGCTGGCCGAAGTAGGCGCGTTTCGCGGCAAGGACGCGATCCTGTCGGGCCCCGCCGGCGGCGTGGTCGGCATGGTCGCCGCCTCCGAGCCGCTCGGCCATCGCAAGCTCATCGGATTCGACATGGGTGGGACCAGCACGGATGTGGCGCATTATGCGGGCGAATACGAACTGACCGGCGACAGCGTCGTCTCCGGCGTGCGCGTGTCGGCGCCGATGATGCAGATCCACACCGTCGCGGCGGGCGGCGGCTCGATCTGCTCCTATGACGGCGCACGTTTCCGTGTCGGGCCGGAAAGCGCCGGGGCCGATCCCGGCCCGGCCTGTTACCGCAAAGGCGGGCCGCTCACCGTCACCGACTGCAACCTCGCCCTGGGGCGGATCGATCCCGCCTTCTTCCCGCGCGTGTTCGGAGAGGGCGGCGATCAGGCGCTCGACCCGGCTGCTTCCCGCGCCCGGCTGGAGGAGATCGCCGCCGCCCTTCCCGAACCGCGCGGGCTCGAGGACATCGCGGAAGGCTTCCTCGCCATCGCGGTCGACAACATGGCGAACGCGATCCGCAAGATCTCCGTTGCGCGCGGTCACGACGTCACGACCTACGCGCTCTCCTGTTTCGGCGGGGCGGGCGGGCAGCACGCCTGCAAGGTCGCCGACGAACTGGGGATCGAAACCGTGCTGGTCCATCCTCTCGCCGGGATACTCTCCGCCTACGGCATCGGCCTTGCCCCGGTGAAGGCGATCCGGGAGCGCAGCCTCGTTCGCAAGCTCGACGAGGACTTCGCCGGACCGCTCGCCGAGCTGGAGGACGAGGCCCGTCTTGCGCTGAGCGAGCAGGGGATCGCCGCCGATGCAATCGCTCTCGAACGGCGCGCGCGCCTGCGCTTTGCTGGCAGCGACACTGTGCTGACAGTCGAGATCGCGGAGCCTGAGGCGATGGACACCCAGTTCCGCCGCTCGCACCGCCAGCGCTTCGGCTATTCGGAAGACGACGCCGCCGTCATGGTCGAAGCCCTGAGCGTCGAGGCCAGCGGCATATCCGGCGGGTTGGCGAGCGAAGCTGCCGAACCGGTCGCGGTCGAAGGCGATGCGTCGGGCGAATGGCGCACGCTGGCACGGGCGGACATGGAGGAAGGCGAACCGGTTTGCGGCCCGGCGCTGATCGTCGATCCCGGCTCGACAACCGTGATCGAGCAGGGCTGGCAGGCCGATCGGGCCGCAGACGGCTCACTGGTGTGCACCCGGACCCATCGTCTCGAACGCGAGCAGGCTTCGGGCACAAAGGTCGATCCGGTGCGGCTCGAGATCTTCAACAACCTGTTCATGGCGATCGCGGAGGAAATGGGTGTCGTGCTCCAGTCCACGGCGAGCTCGGTCAATATCAAGGAGCGGCTCGATTTTTCCTGCGCGCTGTTCGACGCGCACGGCAACCTGATCGCCAACGCGCCGCATATCCCGGTGCACCTTGGCTCGATGGGCGACAGCATTGCGCGCGTGATCGACGTTCGCGGGGAGGCGCGCGACGGGCGCGGTTTCCGGTGGGGCGACGCGTACGTTCTCAACGATCCCTTCCACGGCGGAACGCACCTGCCCGATATCACGGTAATCGTGCCGGTCTTCTACTGTAAGGATGGAGCCGATGCGAGTGGGCAACCCGACGCCTTCGTCGCGGCGCGCGGGCACCACGCCGATATCGGCGGGATCGCGCCCGGATCGATGCCGCCCGAAAGCCGCACGATCGAGGACGAGGGCGTATTGATCGACAACCTGCTGATGGTCGAGGAAGGGCGGTTCCTGACCGATGCCGTGCGCGCCGCGCTCGCCGATGCAAAGCACCCCGCGCGCAATCCCGACCGGAACCTGTCGGACCTGCGCGCACAGCTCGCCGCCTGCACGAGGGGCGCCGAATTGCTGGGGAACGCGGCGCGCGAACAGGGTGGTGCGGTGGTGGCGGCCTACATGGACCACGTGCTGGCCAATGCCGAGGAAAGCGTGCGGCGCCTGCTGGGGAGGCTGGAGGACGGCGCGTTCACCTATGCCATGGACAACGGCGCCCAGGTCTCGGTCGCGATCCGGATCGACCATGAGGCACGTTCTGCCGTGTTCGATTTCGCCGGAACCAGCGCGCAGTTGGACAACAATTTCAACGCCCCGCGCTCGATCACGCGGGCCGCGGCGCTCTATGTCCTGCGCACGCTGATCGACGACGATATCCCGATGAACGATGGGTGCCTGAGGCCGGTGGAACTGCGCGTTCCCGAAGAGTCGATGCTCGCCCCCGCACCCGGGGCGGCGGTGGTTGCCGGCAACGTCGAGACCAGCCAGGTCGTCACCGATACGCTGTTCGCCGCGACCCGCGCGCTGGCGCCGAGCCAGGGGACGATGAACAACTTCACATTCGGCAACGAACGGCACCAATATTACGAGACGATCTGCGGCGGCTCGGGGGCAGGGCCGGATCATCCCGGCACCAGCGCGGTGCAGACCCACATGACGAACAGCCGCCTGACCGATCCCGAGATCCTCGAAACGCGGCTTCCGGTTCGACTCGATCGCTTTTCCATTCGCGAAGGTTCGGGCGGGACGGGCGGTCATGCCGGTGGCGACGGGGTCGAGCGGCGCATCACCTTCCTCGAAGACATGCGCGCGAACATGCTCGCCAATCGCCGCAGCGTGCCGCCGCGCGGCATTTGCGGGGGCGGCGATGCGAAGGCGGGGCGCAACTGGATCGAGCGAGCGGACGGCACACGCGAAGAGCTCGGCGCCACCGGATCGGCGCAAGTGCATGCTGGCGACAGCTTCGTTGTGCTGACCCCCGGCGGGGGCGGCCACGGGGGCGGCTAGGGCGACGGCGCGGCCTTGCGAGGGAAGGGCACGCCGACTGCCGCTTCTATCGCATCGGCATGGCCGGGCGGCGGGCGAACAGGCCGAAGCCGGCGATGATCGCGTAGCAGGCGATCGGGATCACCATGGCGAGCGCAAGGTTTCCGCCCGTCGCATCGGCCACCACGCCATAAAGCAGCGGCACCACCGCGCCGCCGAAAATGGCGACGTTGATAATGCCCGATCCGTCCGCCGCGTGCGGGCCCAGCTTCTCGCAGGCGAGCGAGAAGATGGTGGGGAACATGATCGAGTTCATCAGGCCTACGGCGAGCAGCGAATAGGCAGCGACTTCGCCCGCTGTCAGCGCCGAAACAACGATCAGCACGATCGCACCGCACGCATTGAAGGCGAGGATCTTGCCCGGACTGAAGAGGCGCAGGACCAGCGAACCGATGAAACGACCGACCATCGCACCGCCCCAGTACAGCCCGATCATCCAGCCGATCACGCTTTCCGGCTGTCCCAGCACCCGCTCGGTGGAAAGGTAGTTGATGATGATCGAGCCGATCGCGACCTCGGCGCCGACATACAGGAAGATGCACAGCGCGCCGTAGCTGAACCGCGAGCGTCGGAGCAGGTCGTTGTCGTACAGCCACAGCGCCGGTGCGGCGAGGATCAGCAGCACGCCCAGCCATCCGTTGACCTGCACGGCGACGAACGCACCGATTGCCGCCAGCGCCAGCCCGATGAGGTAACGCTTCGAGGAGACCAGTTCCCCTTCGCCCATCGTTTTCGCATCGTGGGGCAGGCGATTGCGGAACAGCCAGACTGCCGCCGCCACCAGCGCGATCAGGGCCGCGACGCCGAGATAGCCCTGCCAGATCGCCTCGCTTTCGGCGGCGCGATAGGCCTGCAACGCCGCACCTTCCAGCTCGCTTGCCGACATGCCGGCGAGGCTGCCGAGAATGACGGCCGCACCCACGATGGGGAATACGGTCGTGCCAAGCGAGTTGAACGCCTGCGCGAAGGTAAGGCGGCTATGGGTGGTTTCCTCCGGGCCGAGCAGGCTGATGAGCGGGTTCGCCACCACCTGGACGATCACCACCCCGCTCGCCAGGATGAACAGCGCTCCGAGGAAGAGCGCATAGGTCGCCGTCTGGCTCGCGGGGATGAAGAGCAGGCAGCCCGCGATCATCGTGGCAAGCCCCGCCACCGCGCCGCGCATGTACCCGATGCGCTTTACCAGCTTTGCCCCGGGAATGCCGATCAGCAGGTAGGCGGCGAAGAAGCAGAACTGCACCAGCATCGCCTCGGTGTAGGAGAGCGTGAACAGCTCCTTCAGCTTCGGGATCAACACGTCGTTGAGTGACGTGATGCCCCCGAAGATGAAGAACAGGGCGAAGACGAAATAGCGTAGCCCCGGTGCGTCGACCTGCTGCTTGCCATCCGCAACCGGATTGGGATCGGCGCTCGACGACGCCTCGGGAACCAACGCGACCATGTGTCTTCGCCCTCCAGCCTAGAACCGGGTGATCAGGCGAATGCCGTAGCGCCTGGCATCGTTGAGGAACCGCACGTTCAGCCCCGACCCGACGATAGCCTTTTGCGAGGCCTGCTCGTCAAGGAAATTGGCGGCATATCCCTCGACCCGGAAGCGGCCGTCGGGCGTGGTCCAGCCCGCTCCGAGATTGAGCGTGACGAAACCGGGCTGGCGATCGGGGAAGCCCGCTTCCAGCGCGGTTTGGGTGTCGACGACGTTCTGTTCGACATCGACGAACACGACCTCGTTCTCGTTGAACTGGGTCAGGAAGAAGTCCGAACGGTAGGAGAGCAGCGCCTGCCAGTCGAACGTGCCGCCGAACATGTCGAAATACTGGCTGAGTTTGGCCGCCAGCGAGAATTCCGAAGCGAGCGGCAGCCGGTTGCCCGACAGGTCGATGAGCGAGGTCACGCCGCCTGCATCGAAGTTCTGCGATCGCACGTCGGCCACCACGCCCTGCTCGATTTCGGTATCGAGGATCAGCGCGTTGAGGGTCAGCGTATAATTCCCCTCGAACGGAATGATCGCCTGTCCTTCGAGGCCATAGAGCCGCGACTTGCCGACATTGCGGTTGACCAGCGAATACCCGTTCGGGTCACCGGTCGTGGGATCGACGTTGATGACGGTGAGGTCCTGGAAGACCTGGTCGTCGTAGTCGTAGTAGAACCCGCTCAAATTGGCGACGGCGCGCCGTCCTCCCATACCGAATTCGCTGCGAATGCCCGCTTCGTAGACGATGAGCGATTCGGGTGCGAACAGTTCGGGCACCACGTTGATGTCGAAACTGTCGTTGAAACCGCCGGACTTATGACCCGTCGCGACCTTCGCATAGGCCATCACGTCGGGCGAGAAATCGAACTCGAGGCCCGCCCGCCAGTCGAGGAAATCGAACTCGCTGGAGCCCTGCTGGGCGCTCGGGATGGTCAGGTTGGCAAAGCTGAACCCGCCGTCGAACCCATCGGGACAGGTGACGAAGCCGTTGTCGATGTCGTCGCGTTCGAAGCAGGTTCCGTTCGTATTGGTCCCGTCGGCGATCGCCCCGATCTGGGCGATCAGCGTGTCGCGTGCCCCGGGGGTGCGAATGGAGTAGATCAGGAACTGCGCGATGCCCTGCCTGTCGTCGGCATCGGGTACCGTGAAGGTCGGACGGTCGAGGAAATTGGGCTCGAAACCCTCCGTCCCGAACCGCGTCGCGAAACAGCAGGCGAAATCTTCCCCGCCGAGCGTCAGCGCCAGATTGCCGCCGATCCCGACGCGCGACTTTTCTTCTTCGGTGTAGCGGACGCCGCCGAAAATGCGCAGCCGGTCGGAAACGTCGAAGGTCGCGTCGGCGTAGAACGCAAAGGATTCGCCGTTCACGTCCGGGAAGGTGAACTCGGTGCCGGAATAGCAGCAATACCCCTTGTCGGCGAGCGACAGGAAGCCGACCTGCTGGTCCTCGTTGAAATAGAACCCGCCGACCGTCCAGCGGAACCGCTGATCCGGCGCGGCGAGCGCCCGGACTTCCAGCACCTGGCTTTCCGATTTGGTCAGCCAGTACTGGCCGGAGAAATTGTCGTAGTCGTCGGTCGTGAGGTCACGGCCGGGGTAGTCGATGCCGAAGGCCGAGGCGTTGGTCTGCTCGAAATCCACCGATCGATGACTGGCGTCGAGTTCGATCGAGAAGGTGTCGAACCGGTACCGAAGGAGGCCCTGCACGCCCCAGAGCTCGTTTTCCATGTCGCCCTGCACGGCGCGATAGACGACGTCGCGCAAGTCGAGGTCGTCGGCGCGCAGTCCGGTCGTGGTCACGGCCTCGAAAATGTCAGAACCGGGATACCCCGTGCCGGTCTCCTTGCCGTAGTCGCCGACGATCAGCAGTTCGAGATCGGAACTCGGTTCCCACAGCAGGGAAAGGCGCCCGCCGTAATTCTCCTCGAGCCCAGCGGGATCGAGTTCCGGCTGCAAACCCACATTGTTGTAGCCGTAATCGCGGTTGGTGTACGTCCCGGCCAGGCGCGCGGCGAAGGTGCTGCCGAGCGGAACGCTGATCGCGCCTTCGGCGGCATAGCTGTCGCGATTGCCGTATTCGGCCTGTGCATAGCCCTCGACCGCGCCAAGCTCTGGCCGGGCGGTGATGATGTTGAGCGTACCCGCCAACGCGTTGCGCCCGAACAAGGTGCCCTGCGGTCCCTTGTTCACCTCGACCCGTTCGAGGTCGTAGAACATAAGGCCGAGGCCGCGCGGGCGGGGAATGTACACGCCATTGAGGTGCGGCGCCGCGCCGGGATCGCCGAGTTCGGTGTTGTTGGCCGATCCGACGCCGCGGATGAAGATTTCCACGTTGCCTTCCTGGTTGGCGATGCTGAGACCGGGAACGGCGACCTGCAACTGGCGAAGTTCCTGAATGCCGCTTTCACGAAGCTCGTCGGCGCTCAGGACCTGGACGACGCCCGCGACGTCCTGAATGTCCTCCTCGATGCGATTGGCGGTGACGATGATGACATTGTCGTCGTCGACGCGCGGCGAGGTTTCTTCGCCCGGATCGTCTTCGACCCCCTGGGCACTGGCCGTTGCCGGCATGCAGGCAAGTGCAACCGCGAAGGACGCGGTGCTGCAGGTGAGAAACAGCTTTATCATGTCCAGGATCCTCCCAATGGATTCTTTTCTTATTCTTGTGACCGGGCGGCCGTGGCCGGGCCGGTCGGGCACGTGCGGTCGGCGCCATCGTCGGAAACGAGGGCGATGCGTCCGATGTCGAGAACCAGCGGCCCCGTCGCCTCGATCGACGCGGCGGTCGTCAAACGGGCCGCATCGGCGCCTGCGACGACGAAGCAGCGAAGCGGGATGGCGATGGTTTCCTCGGTGTCGGGGGCAAGCGCGTTGAGGGCAGGGGTGATATTCAGCCGACCAGCGCAATCCCCTCCGCATCCGAGCGACAGCGTGACCGTGTCCGGAACGCTGTCCCCGCGCCGGAGGTCGAGGGCGAGCAGGAAGTCTCCATTGCTCTCGCGCGTCCAGTCGAGCGGCTGGTTCGGAACGGCCGACACGCCAGCGGGGCCGCTCCATGTGAAGCGCCAGGCATCCTCCTGCGCGCCGAGATCGACCCTGCGCGCGGAAAGGGTATCGAGAGACGTTTCGGCGAGCTGAGCTACGGGAATAGTGCGCCCTGCCGCTTGCCCGACCAGCCGGTAACCGGCTCCCGGCTCGCCGCGAGCGAAGATCTGCGTCCCGGGCGCTTCGCTCGCCGTGTCGATGCCGCTGTCCTCCGGCAGTTCGGGGACCGTCCCGCCCGATGCGTAGCTGAGGCCATAGCCGAGCGGGAACAGCGGATCGTAGCCGGGATCGCCGATGTTCAGCGGCGTCTGCAAAGCGGAACGCGGCCAGCTGTAGGACAGTGTGCCGGTAAAGTCGGTATCGCCGAACAGTACGTCGGCGACCCCGTCTCCCTCGGAACCCGGTAGCCAGGCGGCAACGAACGCGTCGGAGGCGTTGAGGTGCGGATTGACCCACAGGGGGCGCCCGCTGAGGAATATCGAGACCGTCGGAACGCCGGCTTCCTGGAAGCGGCGCAAGATGCCGAGCGCGTCGTTTTCGTCCCTGAAGGCGAGGTCGGGCACGTCGCCCTGGAACTCGGCATACGGGTCCTCGCCGAACACGACGACTGCGACGTCCGGCCGGTCGGTGTAGCTGCCATCCGCGCTCAGGACCGCTTCGGCGCCGCGTTCCGCCGCGGCCTCGCGCAGGCCGTCCCAGATGCTGGTCGCGCCTGGGAAGTCGGACCGCGTCGTGTCGGTTCCCTGCCACGTGAGCGTCCAGCCGCCGGACTGCTTGCCGATATCGTCGGCACCATCGCCTGCCACGAGGATCGTCTGCCCCTGGCGAAGCGGCAAGGCGCCATCGTTCTTGAGAAGGACCAGCGAACGGCGCACCGCCTCGCGCGCGACGGCCCGGTGTTCCGGCGCGCCGAGCA
>JBARZK010000026.1:0-16339 GCA_049649965.1 Erythrobacter sp. | reverse complement strand
TTGCGATCGTTACGTCCGAACTGGTTAAAATGGAGTTCACGGCGATGACCTAGGCGATGCCTCAGGCGATCCCGGGCCCGGCGATCAGGCGTGGATACAGGATCCACAGACCGCCGAACGCGATCGCGACGCCGTAGGGAATCGCGAGCCGTTCCTTCTGCTGGCGCAGGAAATGCCAGGCACCCATGACGATGGTCAGCAGGCCGCCGGCAACCGCCATGATGATCAGCAGCTTCAGGAAAGCGGTCGGCTCGATCCAGAGTGCGAGCGCCGTGAGCAGCTTGACGTCGCCGCCACCCATCAGGCGCAGCGCGAAGAGGCCTGCAAGAACTGCGAACGCGGCAACCGCCACGCCAAGTTGCAACGCCACCCCGGGCCATAGCGAAAGCCCGCTGGCCCACCAGAACACCGGAGCCGCCACAGCGATGGCCGCGTTCAGGCGATTGCTGATGTGGCGACTGCGAATATCGGTGGTGGCGGCCCACAGCAGCGCGATTGCCAAGGCAATGAGCAATCCGTAGTGGATGTAGCTTGTCATTCTGACCCCCTAGAGCCGACCGTTCGAAGAGGCCGTGCCGGCCCCGGAGCGATCGTTCGAGTGGCCGTGCTAGAGGGTATGACTTACGAAATAGTAACCAACACCGGAGGCACACTATCGGCGACGTCGATCCCAACGGGGCGGGGAAAGATACCCGCCACAAGACGGTCGAGGCTGAGGCTCCAGCGCCGTCGGCCGCGATAGACCGCCGGGCCATTCCCGGGCATGCGCGCGAGACGACATGGAGTGCGCCCGACGGTCATCGTTTGCGACGCATCGACTGGTCCGGCGCCGGCACGTCGCCGCGCGGGTCGATCCTGTTTCTTCCCGGGCGCGGCGACCATTACGAGAAATATCTCGAGACGTTGGAAGAGTGGCACCGCGAAGGCTGGCACGTGACGGCGGCGGACTGGCGCGGGCAGGGCGGATCGGGGCGCCTCGGCAAGGATGCGACCACCGGCCATATCGAGGATTTCGGCGAGTGGATCGACGATCTCGTCCACTTCTGGACCGGCTGGGTCGAGGAAGTGCCGGGGCCCCATATCGTTGCCGGACATTCGATGGGCGGCCACCTCGTCATGCGCGCTCTCGTCGCAGGCCGCATCGCGCCCGACGCCGCCTTGCTCAGCGCGCCGATGCTGGGGATGAAGGGGCCCCGCTTGCCGCTCGCGATGCTGCACCGGGTGGCCCGGCTGATGGCGCGGATCGGCGATCCGGCGCGACCCGCGTGGAAATGGAGTGAAAAGCCCGGCGAACTGCCGAAGGAGCGCGCCGGGCTGCTGACCCACGATCCGGACCGCTACGCCGACGAGGCATGGTGGCGACAGCACCGGCCCGAGCTCGAGATGGGCCCGGGCAGCTGGCGCTGGGTCGAGCGCGCCTACGCCTCGGTGCGCATTCTCGAAGCGCCCGGTGCCCTCGAAGCCGTCGAGGTGCCGGTACTCATCGTGTCCACCACCAGCGACAAGCTGGTCTCCCACGAAACGAATCTGCGCTCGGCGCAGCGCCTTCCGAATGGCCGCATGGAGGAGTTCGGGGGGGAAGCGCATCACGAAATCCTGCGGGAAGTCGATTCGGTGCGGGGGAGAGCGATGGGTGCCATCCGCCGTTTCCTGGACGAGGTCGCGCCTGCCTCGTGAACGATACGGTGTTCGATTTCGCCATCATCGGGGGTGGCATGGCCGGGGCGAGCCTCGGGGCCGAACTCGCGCCGCATTCACGCGTTCTGGTGCTCGAAGCGGAGGACGTCCCGGGCTACCACGCTACCGGACGAAGCGCGGCTTTCTGGGAGGAATGCTATGGCGGGCCGGAGGTCGTCCCCCTGACGCTGGCCTCGGGAGCCTACCTTCGCGAACACGGTTTCCTGCGCGAGCGCGGTGCGCTTTATGTCGGACGGGAGGAGGATCGAGCGGCGCTCGATGCGTTCATGGACCGGTTCGCCGATACCGGCGCGACTATCGAGCGGCTTGACGCGGATCGCCTCCATGCACGGGTTCCGCAGCTTCGCGAGAAATGGTGCGATGCCATTTTCGAACCGGCCTGCGCGGATATCGACGTTGCCGGGTTGCACCAGCACTACCTCTCGGGTTTGAAAAGCGCCGGGGGAAAGCTGGTGTGCCGCGCGCCGGTCGAAGGTCTCGAACAGGGTTCGCGCGAATGGCGAATCAGCACGCGAGCGGCAGAATTCCGGGCGCGGACGGTGATCGACGCGGCGGGAGCCTGGGCCGATGATGTCGCCACACTCTGTGGGGCGAAGCCGCTTGGAATCGAGCCAAAACGGCGCACGGTGGTGCAATTGCGGGTCGATCCCGAGGCGCCAGCCGACCTGCCTCTGGTGCTCGATATTTCCGGCCGGTTCTATTTCAAGCCCGATAGTGGCCGCCTGTGGCTCAGCCCGCACGACGAAATCCCAGCAATTGCAGGCGATGCGGTGCCGGAGGAACTCGACGTCGCTACCGCGATCGACCGGTTCGAACAGGTGACACAATGGGACATAAAGGGTGTCGAGCGGCGCTGGGCGGGGCTCAGGAGCTTCGCGCCGGACCGTTTGCCGGTCTATGGGCCCGACCCCGTGATCGAGGATTTTTTCTGGTTTGCCGGTCAGGGTGGATTCGGCATCCAGACCGCTCCTGCCGCCGCCCGGCTCGCCGCGCAGGTGCTGCTCGACGCTCCGCGCGATTCGATGACGCGCGATCTCGATCCCGAAATGTATTCGCCCGCGCGCTTCGGACCGGGCCGAGCCAATCGCCGCTTGGCCTAGGAATCGCTTGCAAATCCGCTAGAACGCCTCGCGCCGTACCCCGTGAACCTCGGTCGCGGGTGGGGCACAATCACGAGGGGAAAACACGAATGGCTCACAAGTTTGAAATCTGGAAAGACAAGCGCGGCGAGTATCGCGCCCGGTTCAAGTACAATTCGGAAGTGATGTTCTCGAGCGAAGGCTATTCGAGCAAGGCGAGCGCCCAGTCCGCGATCGAATCGCTGCAGAAGAACGGCCCCGGCGCCGAGATCGAAGACAACAGCGCAGCCTGACGCGCGATCACTCGCAGCGGCGGGGCGGAGCGCTCGCTCGACCGATAGCCTTCAGGCTTCGGCGGCGAACCGGTCCGCTTCGTCGCTGGCGAGGCGATCGACCCGGTCGTTTTCCGGATGGCCCGAATGGCCTTTCACCCAGTGCCATTCGATCTCGTGCCGCGCCGCGACCTCGATCAGTTCGTGCCACAGGTCGGAATTGCGCACCGGTTTCTTGCTTGCATTGACCCAGCCGCGCTTCTGCCAACCTTCGACCCACTTGGTCATGCCATCGAGCACGTACTTGCTGTCGGAATAGAGCTCGACCGCGCATGGCTCGATCAGGGCCGATAGCCCCCGGATCGCGGCCGTCAGCTCCATGCGGTTGTTGGTCGTATCGGCCTCGCCGCCCGACAGTTCCTTCTCATGACCGCCCATGCGCAACAGCGCACCCCAGCCGCCCGGACCGGGATTGCCCTTGCACGCACCGTCCGTGAATATCTGAACCTTTTTCATGGGCCGCTTCATGGCCGCGCCTTGCGCGTCATGCAAATACCTGCGCGCCGCTTTCGTCATAGAAACGCCAGCGGGCGACGAAATCCATCGGATTCTTGCGCGTCACCAACGCATCGTCGGGCGTGTCGAGCCAGTCTTCCGCGCGGCTGGCGACGAACCGCAGCGCCGCGCCTTTCGCGATTTGGGGCATGAGGTGCCGCTCTGCGGGCTCCAGTTCGCGTACCGAGCCATAGCCCTCGACCAGCGCGTTGCCGAGGTCCGCGCGATATCCGCCTGCCTCGTCGAAGCACCACGCGGCGTGGGTCGTGGCGAGGTCGAGCGCCATCGGACCGGTGCAGGCGAAGTAGAAATCGATCAGCCCGGTCACCGTGTCGCCCAGCATCAGGACGTTGTCGGGGAACAGGTCGGCATGGATCTGCGCGCGCGGCAGGTTGCCGAGATCGAGCGCGGCGGCGGCGCGGGCGGGGCCAATCATCGCTGGCAGGTCCGGATCGATCGCCGCCAGTCCTTCGACCGGGCACCGTTCGAGCGTGTCGCGATTCGCGGCGAAGTCCATCGTGTTTGTGCGGCTCTGCGCGTAATCGGTGCTCGCAAGATGCATCCGCGCCAGCGTCTCGCCGACCGCGCGGACCTGTTGCGGAGAGGGGCGAGTCGGAGAAACACCCGGCAAAAATTCGATCAGGGCGACTGCCTTGGGCGCCGGCTCCGGTCCGTTGCCCACGGACACGGTGCGGAACAGGGCACCGTCCCTATCGTGGATCGTCCGCGGAACAGGGCAGCCCTTCCCCGCGAGGTGATCGAGCAGGCCGAGGAAATAGGGCAGGTCGGCAAGGTCGATACGGCGCTCGTACATCGTGAGGATGAAGCGCGAGGGCGCTTCGTCCCCGGCGCCATCGGTCTCGAGCAGCCAGTTGGAATTCGACACGCCCTCGGCAATGCCCTTGGCCGACAACAGCGTGCCGACGTCGTAGGCGGCGATCAGTTCCGCCAGTTCCTCTGCGCCGAGATGGGTGTAGACCGCCATATCCTGCCCCCTGGATAGCCGCCGGGGCGGGTCCTATTCGGTAAGCTGTCGCGGCAGCTTGAAGACCATCTTTTCCTCGGCCGCGGTAATGGTCCTTTCATGCACCGGACGCAGCCTGGCGAGCGCATCGACCACTTCGCGCACCAGCACTTCGGGTGCGGAAGCGCCGGCAGTCAGGCCGATCGTCGCGACCCCTTCGAGCCATGCGGGATCGATTTCGTCCGCCCGCTGGATCAGCTTGCCCGGCGTGCCGAGCCGCTCGCTGACTTCGACGAGCCGCAGCGAATTGGAGGAATTGGGTGCGCCCACGACCAGCACGAGATCGCAGTCCCGCGCGAGTTCCTTCACCGCCGCCTGGCGGTTCGACGTCGCGTAGCAGATGTCCTCCGCCTTCGGCCCGCTGATGTTGGGATAGCGCCACTCCAGCGCCTCGATCACTTCGCGCGTGTCGTCCACCGACAGGGTGGTCTGGGTGAGGTAGGCGAGTTCCTGGTCCGAATCGAAGGGCAGCTTGTCCACGTCCTCGATCGTCTCGACCAGGGTCATCTGCCCCGGTTCCACCTGTCCCATCGTGCCGATCACCTCGGGGTGGCCGGCGTGGCCGATGAAGATGATGTGGCGGTCCTTCTCGATCTGGCGTTCCGCCTGCCGGTGCACCTTGGACACGAGCGGGCAGGTTGCATCGACATAAAGGAGCTTGCGCCGCGACGCTTCGGCCGGGACGGATTTGGGCACGCCGTGCGCGCTGAACACGACCGGCGCATCGTCGGGCACCTCGTCCAGTTCCTTGACGAAGACCGCGCCTTTCGCCTTCAGCTTTTCGACCACGTACTTGTTATGCACGATTTCGTGCCGGACATAGACCGGCGCGCCATAGCGTTCGAGCGCCCGCTCCACGATTTCGATGGCGCGGTCGACGCCGGCGCAAAAGCCGCGCGGTGCCGCGATCAGCAGGGTGAGCGGCTTCGCTCCATCGGCGGATCGGGCGGGATCGTGGCCATCGGACGTTTGAAAGGGCGCGTTCATACGTCTCCCCCTAGCGCTTCGACGCGCGTCTCGCTAGGGCGGCGTCGTGCCGGGCAACCCTTTTTGGCAAAGGGAACGAGCCGGCCGGATCGAAAAAAAGACCGAAGGTTCCGTGAACGTCATGCTGCTTCCCAAACGCACCTTGCCCGCAATCGCCCCGATCGCCGTCGCGCTGGCCCTGTCCGGCTGCGCGCGCGACGGGCAACTGGTGGTCGACCAGGGGGTCGGTATCACAGCGGTCCTGTCGCCGTGCCCTGCCGTCGGCATTCCCGATTATACCGGCGATATCACCACGTTCCGCTCCCCGACATCGCGCGCCTTCGCGGATCTCGACATGACTGCCTCGCTCACCAATCTGCGCTCGACCTGCGATGACAGCGGGGACCGTGTCTATACCGAGGCAAGCTTCGACGTCCGCGCCCGCCGCGCCGATGTGAGCGGGGCCCGCAGCGTGACGCTCCCCTATTTCACCACGGTCGTGCAGGGCGGCAGCGCGGTGGTGGCGAAGCGCGTGGGCGAGGTGACGCTGAACTTCGCCGACGGAGAAGAGCGCGCGACGGCGACCGGCCGGGCCGGGGCATTCGTCGATCGCTCCGCCGCGACTCTGCCGGAAGACATTCGCGAGCGAATTACCCGACGACGCCGCCCCGGCGACCCCGAGGCCGCGCTTGACCCGCTGGCTGCCCCGGAAGTGCGTGCCGCAATCGCCCGCACCCGGTTCGAAATGCTTGTCGGCTTCCAGCTGTCCGAAGACCAGCTGGCCTACAACGCGACGCGTTGATTTTGGGCGCACACCAACGGGTGTGCAATTTCCTCGCTCATGCGACGTGACGGTCGCGTCGCTGCGGGCGGCCGGTCGGCCTTGCGGTCCTGCGGACCGAACGTGACCGCGTCACCGCGACTTGACCCGTAGGCCCACTTCCTTCTTTTGCGCGGTGAACGCGTTTGCGAAAGCGTGATTGAATTATGACGAACCCGACCCTCTATGCCGCCTATTCCGGCACCATCGAAAAAGCGCTTGCCGCGCTTGTCGCCGAAGGCACGCTGCCCGAAGGCACCTCCTTCGCCAATGTCACGCTGGAGCCTCCGCGCGATCCTGCGCATGGCGACCTTGCCACCAACGCTGCGATGGTGCTGGCCAAGCCCGCGAAATCGAAGCCGCGTGACCTGGCCGAAAAGATCGCGGCGAAACTCGAAGCCGAAGACGGTATCGTCAGCGCGGAAATAGCCGGACCGGGCTTCATCAACCTGCGGCTCGATCCGGCAGCGTGGCTGGGCGAACTGCAAGCCATCCGCGCGCTGGGCAACGATTACGGGCGCTCCGAGGGCGGCAGCGGCGTGCGGGTCAATATCGAATACGTCTCCGCCAATCCCACCGGGCCCATGCACATGGGCCATTGCCGGGGCGCGGTGGTGGGCGATGCGCTGGCGAACGTGCTCGAATTCGCTGGGTACGATGTCGTGCGCGAATATTACATCAACGACGCAGGCGGGCAGGTCGACACGCTCGCGCGATCGGCACACCTCAGGTATCGCGAGGCGCTGGGCGAGGATATCGGCGCGATCCCCGAAGGGCTCTATCCCGGCGACTACCTCGTGCCGGTAGGAGAGGCGCTCGCAAGCGAACTGGGCGACCGGTTCAGGGACGCGCCCGAGAATGAATGGCTGCCAGTGTTCCGGGCCGAAGCCGTCGCGCGGATGATGGACCTCATCAAGAGCGACCTCGCCCTGCTCGGCATCCATCACGACGTTTTCGCATCCGAAGCCGCGCTGCACGCGGCGGGCAAGCCGGACGAGGCCGAGGCCTGGCTGCGCAAGCAGGACCTCGTCTATGACGGCGTTCTCGAAGCGCCCAAGGGCAAGGCCCCGCCCGAGGACTGGGAGCCGGTCGAATTGCCGCTGTTCCGCTCCACCCGGTTCGGCGACGACCAGGATCGCCCGATCAAGAAGTCGAACGGCAGCTGGACCTATTTCGGTGCGGACCTTGCCTATCACATGCAGAAGGCAGGCGACGCCGACGAGCTGATCGACATCTGGGGCGCGGACCATGCGGGCACGGTCAAGCGGATCAAGGCCGCGGTCGCAGCGCTGGCCGAAGGCGAGGGCAAGACCATCCCCTTCGACGTCAAGCTGATCCAGATGGTCCAGCTCATGCGCGGCGGCGAGCCGGTGAAGATGTCCAAGCGTTCGGGCAATTTCGTCACCATCGCCGACATGGTGGACGAGGTCGGGCGCGACGTGGTGCGCTTCACCATGCTTACCCGCAAGCCCGAGGCGCAAATGGAGTTCGACTTCGCCAAGGTCGTGGAAGCCTCGAAGGACAACCCGGTGTGGTACGTCCAGTACGCCCACGCCCGCATCCGTTCGACCCTGCGCAAGGCGCAAGAGGAAGGGCTTGCACCTTCCGCCGATGCGCTCGACCGACTGGGCGAGGAAGAGATCGCGCTGATCCGCCGCGCGGCGCAGTTCCCGCGCGAGATCGAGGCGGCGGCGAAGGCCCGCGAACCGCACCGCATCGCGTTCTACCTCTACGATCTGGCCACGGACCTCAACGCGTTCTATTCTCTGGGCAACACCGACCTGCAAAAGCGTTTCATCGTGGCGCAGGACGAATCATTGTCGGGCGCGCGGCTGTTCCTTGCAGACGCGGTCGGGCAGGTGCTGCGCAATGGCCTGCAAGTGCTCGGCGTCGTGGCGGTAGAGCGGATGTAGGGTGGCTGCGCATTCTGGGGGCGGCCCGCCGCGTTGGCGGGTGATAGGGAAAGGGACGGGTTGACCGGTGATGAGCGGAAGCCACGATGACACTGCCGCAGGCGACGGCGTGCAGCACGACGAACTCGACCTGGCCGCCGACGACAGCCTTCCCTGGCTCGAATCGGATGAACAGGACGTCAATGGCGGCGGTGTCGATACGACGCAGATCGTAGGTTTCATTCTCGGGCTCGCCGCGATCCTCGTGGTCGTGGTGGGCGCGGTCTGGTACATCTCGAATGCCGGTTCGGGCAGTGGGCCGGAGCCGGATGGCAGCACGATCGCCGCGCCAGAAGGTCCGATCAAGGAACGCCCCGACGATCCCGGCGGCAAGGAATTCGCCGGCACCGGCAATGTCGCGCCGGTCGTGGGCGAGGGCGGTACGCGCGAAGGACGTCTCGCCACAAGCGACGAGGCGTCGGGCGAAGACGACGGCACGCCTTCTGCCGACACCGCCTCAACCGACGAAGCAGCCGCCGAAAATGAACCGGAACCTGCGCTTTCGGGCGTCGGCGTCCAACTGGCGGCCTACCGCTCGCGCGAGCGGGCCCAGCAGGGCTGGCGCGACCTGCGCGCGCGCACCGAAGTGCTCAATGGCGTCGATTATCGCATCACGCGCGGCGTCGTCGATATCGGGACGGTCTATCGCCTGCAGGCCATCGCCAGCAACCGCGCGGCGGGCATCGCGCTATGCGAGCGGCTGAAGGCGGACGGGCTCGATTGCCAGGTCAAGTCCTGAGCGAACCGCGCACGTTTTGCACCACAAACCGGGCGTTCGCATGACGGGCCGCTTGCCTACGCCGGTTCACGCTGCAAGGTTTCGCGCATGACACCCGCGATTTTCGGCTGCAGCGGCCACGAACTCACCGCGAACGAGCGCGACTTCTTCCGCGAAGCCGATCCGGCAGGCTACATCCTGTTCGGCCGCAACTGCCTCGATCGCGAGCAACTGCGCCGCCTTACCGATGAACTGCGAGACCTGCACGGGCGCGACCGGCTGCTCGTCTCGATCGATCAGGAAGGGGGCCGGGTCGCGCGGCTGCGTCCGCCGCACTGGTCTGCCTATCCGGCCGGCGGAGCGTTCGATCGCCTCTACCAGGTCGCCCCAGCCAGCGCGATCGTCGCCGCGCGCGCGAATGCGGAGGCGATGGCGCTCGAACTGTCCGCCATGGGCATCACCGTCACGTATCATCCGCCGCTGGATCTCCGGCAGGAGGGCGCGCACGACGTCATCGGCGACCGCGCGCTGGGGTCCGATCCGATGCAGGTCGCCGCGCTCGGGCGGGCGATCCTCGACGGCTTGCAGGCGGGCGGCGTTGGCGGCTGCATCAAGCACATACCCGGCCATGGTCGCAGCCTCGTCGACACGCACAAGGAAATGCCGACCGTCCATGCGAGCGAGCAGGAGCTCGAACGCGATCTTGCCCCGTTCCAGGCGCTGTCGAATGCGCGCATCGGGATGACGGGTCACCTGCTGTTCCCGGTCTGGGACGGCGAGAATGTGGCGACTCTCTCCGAAACCGTAATTCGCGATGTCATTCGCGAGAAAATCGGGTTCACCGGCCTGTTGCTCAGCGACGATATCGACATGCAGGCGCTTTCAGGCACGATTCCCGAACGCTCGCGAAAGGCGCACGAGGCGGGCTGCGACATCGTGCTGAATTGCTGGGCCCGGATGGACGATATGGAGGGTATTTGCGACGTCCTGCCGGCGATGTCCGACGCGATAACCGAACGTCTCGCCCGCGCGCTCGAACTCACGCGGATCGACGATTCGCGCGAAACGGAGCGCGTGGAACTGCTGGCCAAGCGCGACGACTTGCTGGCGATCTCGGAGCAGGCCGGGTGAGCGACACGGGCGAGCGCGGGTTCATGCTTCGGGGCGGGAGCGACGCGCCTGCCCAGGAAAGCGCGGATACCGGGCAATCCCGACAAGGCGACGCGCTCTATCTAGAACTGGAAAACTGGGAAGGGCCGCTCGACCTGCTGCTCGATCTGGCGCGGCGGCAGAAGGTCGATCTGCGCCAGATCTCCATCCTCTCGCTGGTCGACCAGTACCTCTCGCATATCGAGCGTGCGCAGGGGATGAAGCTGGAACTGGCGGCGGATTACCTGGTGATGGCGGCGTGGCTCGCCTACCTCAAATCCGCGCTGTTGCTGCCGCGCGACGAACAGGAAGACCCGAGTCCCGAGGAACTCGCCCTGCGGTTGCAATTGCGCCTCCAGCGGCTTGGCGCGATGCGCGAGGCGGGCGCCCGCCTTATGGCGCGCGACCGGATCGGCCGCGATATCTTTCTTCGCGGTTCGCCGGAGGGTCTCAGGACCGATCGCCGCACCGTCTGGACCTGCGACACCTATTCGCTGATCCAGGCCTATGGGCAGGTCAAGGCGCGTACCGCCCCGCGCATCTATCATGTCGCGGATAGGCCCGTGATGACGCTCGACAGCGCGCTCGACCGCGTTTCCGCGATGCTGGGCGTGACGCTCGACTGGATGGAACTGCGCGATTTCCTGCCGCCCCATGCAGAACCGGCGCTGCGCAAGTCGGCGCTTGCCTCCAGCTTCGTTGCGGCGCTGGAACTGGCGCGGCTCGGGCGGGCGGAACTTGCGCAGGACGGCGCCTACGCCCCGCTTCGCATTCGGCGGGTGAAAGAAGCAGAGCGCGGATGATGGCCGGGGCCGAGGACGCCGCGCCGGACGAGCTCGCGCGCGGGCTGGAAGCAACCCTCTTTGCCGCGGAAGCGCCGTTGAGCCTCGATTCGCTTGCGACCCATCTTGGCGACGCGGAAAAAAGCGATGTGCGTGCTGCGCTCCACGGTTTGCGCGATCACTATGCGCGGCGCGGGGTGCGACTGGTCGAGCGCGGCGGGCGCTGGCATTTCGAAACCGCTCCGGACCTCGCCCACCTGCTACGGCGCACGCGCGAGCAGGTCCGGCGTCTCAGCCGTGCGGCGACCGAGGTGCTGGCCATCATCGCCTATCATGAACCCGTCAGCCGCGCGGAGATCGAATCGGTGCGCGGCGTGCAGACCAGCGCGGGCACGCTCGACGTGTTGATGGAGGCGGGCTGGGTGCGGCTTGCCGGGCGCCGCGAAGTGCCGGGTCGTCCGGTCATCTATGCGACCACGCCGGAATTCCTCGATCATTTCGGCCTCGCCTCGCGGCGCGACCTGCCGGGCATCGACGAATTGCGGGCGGCAGGCTTGCTCGACCCTGTCGAAGAAGCGTTCGAGCAGGCGGTCGGCGGGCAGGAGAGCGATGGCGAGAGCGCTGAAAATGCGTCGTCTGCCGAGAATGAAGCGGGGCTGCGAGGCTCGGCGGACGACGAATAGATCGCGTCACGCGGTCGCCTGGCGCGGTCTCGCTGGCAACCCGGACCGATCATCCCTATAATGAGAGCCGTAAACGCTTTTGCGCACCCCGATCGGGTGCAATCGAGGAAAGACATAGCATGGGTGGTATCGGCATCTGGCAAATCCTGATCGTTGCGCTTGTCGTGCTCGTCCTGTTCGGCCGTGGCCGCATTTCGGAAATGATGGGCGATTTCGGCAAGGGTATCTCGAGCTTCAAGAAGGGCATGAGCGAAGAAGATCACACCACCGCCCATTCCTCCACCGATCCTGCGGCCAAGCCTCGTATCGAAGCGCCGCATAAGGATGTCGCCGACGCCAAGCCGGCCGAAACGACGCGCAGCGAAACGCACGATCGCGCGCAGCCCTGAGCCCGCTGTTCCGATCACGCTGCCCTGCGTGATCCCGGCCGGTCTCGAAGCCGTTATGTCCCTTGCGGGAAAGCCTGTCTGAACCATGTTCGATATCGGTGCTGCTGAACTCCTGGTGATCATCGTGGTCGCGGTCATCGTGATCGGGCCCAAGGACATGCCGCTCGCCATGCGCACGGCGGGGCGCTGGATCGGCAAGGTACGGCGCGTCTCCGCCCATTTCCGCACCGGCATCGACGCCATGGTCCGCGAGGCGGAACTCGAGGATATGGAAGCCAAGTGGAAGGCGCGGAACGAGGAAATCATGAAGCGTTCGAGCCTCGCGAGCGAGGCGGACGCCGGGGCTCCGGTGATGACCGGTCCGCCGCCTGTCGCTTCGAAGGATGACGCCTTGCCGGCGCCTCAGACTACAGCCCCCGAGACGCCAACCTCCCAGTCGCAAACCCGTACTCCGTCCGAGCCTGAGGCCAGTGAAGATCGCGTGCCGCCTGCCGATGTGGCGGATGAGCCGGTTCGCAAGAAGGCGGGCGAATAGCGGCGACCATGGCATTCACGCTCAAGGATATCGACGAAACCCGTGCCCCGCTGCTCGATCACTTGGTCGAGCTTCGCGCCCGGCTGGTGCGTGCCGTGATCGCGCTGGCGATCGGTTTCGGCGTATGTTTCTACTTCGCCGACCCGATTCTCGGTTTTCTCGTGCAACCCCTGCGTGAGGCTTTTCCCGAAGGGGAGGGGCAACTGATCTTCACGAAGCTGCCGGAAATCTTCTTCGTCGAATTGAAGGTCGCGCTGTTTGCGGGCTTCGTCGTCAGCTTCCCGGTCATTGCCAACCAGCTCTGGGCGTTCGTCGCGCCGGGACTGTATGCCAAGGAAAAGAGGGCCTTCCTGCCATTCCTAATTGCCACCCCGGTGCTGTTCCTCGGAGGGGCGGCGCTCGCCTATTACGTGGTGATGCCCACGGCGTTCCGGTTCTTCCTCGGCTTTGGCGGGCAGGCTGGCGGCATGGACATCCAGGCTCTGCCGACCGCAGGCGATTACCTCAGCCTGGTGATGCAGTTCATCCTCGCATTCGGGATGACGTTCCTTCTGCCGGTATTGCTCATGCTGTTGCACCGTGCAGGGATCGTGGATCGCAAGCAGCTCGCCGCTGCCCGGCGCTACGTCATCGTGGGGGTTGTCGCGCTGGCCGCCATCGTCACCCCGCCCGATCCCGGCAGCCAGGTCATTCTCGCCATTCCGCTGCTGATCCTGTTCGAGGGTTCGCTATTGCTGATGCGTCTTCAGGAACGCGCGATCGCACGGCGAGCCGATGAGCCTGTCGCTGACGATCCGGGTACAGAGCAGGGTCAGAAAAGGACCGAGCAAGCCGAGAAGGCGCAAGACCCGGGCTAGAACATCGATAGATCCGGGCGCAAGAACACCGACGCGATGGAAGCGGCGCGATTGGGCAAGCGAATTCGGCGTAGCGTTATCGGCGAGAGAAAAAAGAGCGGCTACTCCGCAATCCATTCGGCGACCGGCGATCCAACAATGGCCGGCAACGAAACCCGGCTTTAAACGAAACACGACCCGAAACGAAAAGAGGCCCCGAACCGGGGCCTCTCATACGCTTGCATGTTCAAATGCTGTCAGGGGCTGACGGCGTTATCGTCGTCATCATCGTCGCTATCGCTGATGATCAGGATGGCACCAACGACGGCCGCAGCCGCGAGAAGGCCAACCAGTACGCCCGAACCGCTTGCCAGTTCGTTTTCGTCTTCGACCGGCGCAACCGCGCGCTCCATCGAAGCCTGCGCGATAACAGGCGATGCGGCCAGCGACAGGGCTGCGGTCGCGAGAGCGAGGTTCCGGATACGCATTCGTATTCTCCTGAATTCTGTAATTCGTTCGTGCCATTTGAATTATGAGGGTTTTACAATCAATACAACCCCGAACCGGGCGTTTGGCTCCCAATCGGACGCAATTAAAAGGCGTTTCATCAGTAATGGAGTGAATCGTCGCCAAAATGCCACGGCGCAACAGTCACAACTATCGTCGACTAATCAAAACCCGCGCCCATCCTTGGCGTTTCAACGTACCCTTCGCCCGCCAATCCAGACCTGACCGATGTCGGTCGCGCGGATTTCCTGCGGGGAGGCAAGCAGCGGGTCGCGGTCGACCAGCAGGAAATCCGCCCTCTCGCCCGGCACCAGCCGCCCGAATCGTCCGTCGGCAAAGCCGGCATAGGCCGCAGCGGCGGTGAAGGCGTCGAGCGCCTGTTCGCGGCTTACGGTTTCCTGGGGGCGCCAGCCGCCAAAGGGCTCTCCCTCGGCATCGGTCCGGCTGATCGCGACCGCGATGCCGGCGAACGGGTCGGCAGGTTCGACAGGGGCATCGGACCCAAAGGCGAGCCGTCCGCCTGCCTCCAGGATGCTGCGCCAGGCATAGGCTCCGCCAAGCCGGTCTTCTTCGAGTCGTGCCTCGGCCATCGACCGGTCGGACGTCTGGTGGAGCGGTTGCATGGAGGCGATGATGCCGTGATCGCCGAATCGAGGCAGGTCGGCGACGTCGACGATCTGCGCATGTTCGACCCGCCAGCGTCGATCGCCCGAATAGCTTTCGGACAGTTCCTCGACCGCGTTCAGCACTTCGGCATTGGCGGCATCGCCGATGGCATGGATCGCGGTTTGAAACCCGCTCATCGCCGCGCGGCTCATTCGGTTGCGCAACTGGGCGGGCGTCAGCAACGCGAGCCCGGTCGTGTCCGGCGCATCGGCATAGGGTTCCTTCAGCGTCGCCCCGCGCGACCCCAGCGCCCCATCGAGATACAGTTTCACGCCGTTGAAGCGCAGGCGATCCTCGTACAGCCACGGCGTCGGGCTGGGTCCCGCGATGGTCTCCAGCGTTTCGGGCAAATCGGCATAGGCCATGATCCTGACCGTCAGCCGCCCCTTGTCGCCCGCGCGGCGGAAAGTGTGCCAGTCCGCCATGGTCGTGCCCATGTCGGCGACTGCGGTGACCCCGTAATCGAGCAGCCGTTCCTGCGCTTTCGCGAAAGCGGCATCGCGATCCTCCGGCCGTGGTTCGGGAACGAAATCCCCGACCAACGCCGATGCGTTGTCGACGAACACGCCGGTGGGGTCGCCGTTTGCATCGCGGATGATCCGCCCGCCTTCGGGATCGGGCGTATCGGCGGTGATGCCGGCCTGTTCGAGCGCGAGGCTGTTGCCCCAGTTGGCGTGGTTGTCCGCGCGTTCCAGCCATACCGGCCGGTCGGGTACGACGGCATCGAGTTCGGCGGCGGTCGGAAACCGGCCGAGACCCCATGTCTCCTGGTTCCATCCGCGCCCGAGGATCCAGGGGCGACCGGGATTGTCCTGCGCGAACTGCGCGATCCGCTCCAGCGCTTCCTCGAGGCTTTGCGTGTCGGAGAGGTCGAGCGTCAGCGCCGCGAAGCCGATATCCATGACGTGGACGTGCGCATCGATCATGCCGGGCAGCATGACCTGCCCCTTGCCATCGATGGCGTAGTCGAGGCCGTCTGGTCGGTCCTCGCCGCGCTCGAGCACCTGCGTGATCCGCCCCTCATCGTCGAATACGAGGGCATCGAAGCGCTCGATATCGCCATCCTCGCCGACCGTGATCCCGTCGACATTGTGGACGAGCGTGTCGGCGGCGGCTGGAAACGAGATGGTGCACGCGATCAGCGCCGTCGCGGCTGCGGCGTAAAGGTATCGAGTCATCGTGATATGCACTTCCTAGGAATTTGAGGCTTTCGGCAACCGGGATACCAAAGCGCTGGTATCGAGCCGGTTGCCCCCCGCCGCCTGAACGTCGGCATAAAACTGATCGACCAGGGCGGTGATCGGCGAGGAAAGGCCGAGCCGCTTCGCTTCGTCCAGCGCATAGCCCAGATCCTTGCGCATCCAGTCGATCGCGAAGCCGAAATCGAATTCGTCGCCGGTCATGGTCGCCCAGCGATTGTCCATCTGCCAGCTTTGCGCCGCGCCGCCTGAGATCGCTTCGTATGTCTTCTCGATATCCAGCCCCGCGCCCTGCGCCAGACGGATCGCCTCCGACAATCCGCCGAGGATCCCGGCGATGCACATCTGGTTCGCCATCTTCGCGGTCTGGCCCGCGCCGACCGGACCGACGTGGACGATCGCCTTGGCATAGGCGTCCATGATGGGACGCGCACGCTCCACGGCCTCTTCCGATCCGCCGCACATGACCGCGAGCTGGCCGTTCTCCGCGCCCGCCTGCCCGCCGCTGA
>JBARZK010000025.1:0-15352 GCA_049649965.1 Erythrobacter sp. | reverse complement strand
GCGCCTTACCGCTCTCATCCACCACCCATTGCATCAGCTCAGAAAAATCATTCTCGTATTTTTCGATTAATTCGAGTGAGCTCGGGAAATAGATCGTCGCGATTGCACGCACTTTGCGTAAATCCGGCACTTTCTTCGTTTCGACAGCGTCGTCTTGGACGCGGGCCACGGCGGCCACGGATGCATCTTCGCTTTCGGATAAGAACAAATCCAGTTCGTCGAAGAGCTCCTCTGCTTTATCCCGAAGGAGCTCTCGATCTTCGCGATCAGCGCGCCACCGTTCATGTTTCCGCTGGAAATGCGGCCCAATAAGCGCTCCCGCAAGGGCGAGTAGGCCACCAACCAAGACTTGAACGATGCCTTCCATCACAACGGAATATTGTCATGCTTCTTCCACGGGTTCTCCAGCTGCTTCGTCCGCAACTTGCGCAACCCTAAAGCCACCCGCCGCCGGGTCGCATGGGGGTGGATCACCTCGTCGATATAGCCGCGCGAGGCCGCGACGAAGGGGTTGGCGAACCGGTCCTCGTATTCCTTCGTTTTCTCGGCGATCTTTTCGGGGTCGTCGCGATCCTGGCGGAAGATGATCTCCACCGCGCCCTTCGCGCCCATCACCGCGATCTCTGCGGTGGGCCAGGCGTAGTTGAGGTCCCCGCGCAGGTGCTTTGAGCTCATCACGTCGTAGGCGCCGCCATAGGCCTTTCTCGTGATGATCGTGATCTTGGGCACCGTCGCCTCGGCATAGGCGAACAGCAGCTTCGCCCCGTGCTTGATGATGCCGCCCAGTTCCTGCGCCGTACCGGGCAGGAAGCCGGGGACGTCGACGAAGGTGACGATCGGGATCTCGAACGCATCGCAGAACCGCACGAAGCGCGCTGCCTTCTTCGCACTCGCGATGTCGAGCACCCCGGCAAGCACCATCGGCTGGTTCGCCACCACGCCGACCGTGCGCCCCTCCACCCGGCCGAAACCGCAGATGATGTTGGCGGCATGGGCGGGCTGGACCTCGAAGAAATCGCCTTCATCCAGCGTCTTCGCGATCACCTCGTGCATGTCGTAGGGCTGGTTGGCGTTGTCGGGGATCAGCGTGTCGAGGCTCGGCTCCTCGCGGTCCCACGGGTCGCTGGTGGCGACATGCGGCACCTCCTCGCGGTTGGAAAGCGGCAGGTACTGGAAGAAACGCCGGGTCGCGAGCAGCGTCTCGATATCGTTGTCGTAGGCGACGTCGGCGACACTGGTCTTGGTCGTGTGGGTAATCGCCCCGCCCAGTTCCTCCTGCGTGACGACCTCGTTGGTGACGGTCTTCACTACGTCAGGGCCAGTCACGAACATGTATGAGCTGTCCTTCACCATGAAGATGAAGTCGGTCATGGCGGGCGAGTAGACCGCCCCGCCCGCGCACGGCCCCATGATGAGGCTGATCTGGGGGATGACGCCGCTCGCTAGCACGTTGCGCTGGAACACCTCGGCATAGCCGCCAAGGCTCGCCACGCCCTCCTGGATGCGCGCGCCGCCTGAATCGTTGAGGCCGATGACGGGCGCGCCGACCTTCATGGCGCTGTCCATCACCTTGCAGATCTTCTCCGCATGGCGTTTCGACAGGGAGCCTCCGAAGACGGTGAAGTCCTGGCTGAAGACATAGACCAGCCGTCCGTTGATCGTGCCGCTACCGGTGACGACGCCGTCGCCCGGGATCTTCTGGTCGGCCATGCCGAAATCGGTGCTGTCGTGTTCGACATAGGTGTCGACTTCCTCGAAGCTGCCTTCGTCCAGCAGCACGTCGAGCCGTTCGCGCGCGGTCAGCTTGCCCTTGGCATGCTGGGCGTCGATCCGTTTCTGCCCGCCACCCATGCGGGCGGCTTCGCGGCGGCGTTCCATTTCGGCGATATTGGCGGACATGGCCTCTCCTGTCTCGTGTCCCGCAGGGGTAAAGCGGGGGGAGCGGCGCGCGTCAACGTATCAAAAACGCACAATACCCTGTTGCACGAGGCTGCGGGCGGTCGCCTCGATAGTGTCCTTGGCCGGAATGTAATCGAGGCCAAGGACCTCGCGCGCATGGTCACCCGAAACGTCGCGAACGCGGCCGAGCTCAGGCTTTATCTGCCTGAGATCGGGGACGAAGGCGGCGCCGGCCTTTACCATGATGTTCGGCAAGCTGCGGCTCGGCACATTGCCGGCATAGGCGGGCACGCGCTCGCGCAGGACATCGGCGATGTCGCGCATCCACAGGAAGCGGTCGGACACGGCAAAGCGTTCGCCCTTCACCTTGTCCGCCGGGCCATCGAGCGCGAGCGCATGGGCCTTCGCGACGTCGCGCACGTCGACGATACCGAACCCGACCTGCGGCAAGGCCGGTATTTCGCCGGTCATCAGCTTCTCCACCAGCGCGATGGAAGTCGACAGGTCGTCGTCCACCACGGGCCCCAGTACCGCCACCGGATTGATCGAGCAGAACGCCATGTCCGGCGCGTTCTCCTCCACCCATTCGCGCGCGGCGCGCTCGGCCACGGTCTTGGAGCGGTGGTAGGGCGGCACGTCGGGATTGACGAGGACGGTCCAGTCGCTTTCGTCGAAGCGCGATTTGCCCGGCGGATGGCCATAGGCGATCGCTGCGGCGCTGCTGGTGAGGACGAAGCGCGTCACCCCAGCCTCGTGCGCGAAGCGAAGCGCACGCAACGCCCCTTCGCGCGCCGGTACGACCAGCTCATCCGGGTGGTCCGGGACCGACAGCGGAAACGGGGAGGCGACGTGGGCGACGCCGTCGCAATCTTCGCATGCGGCTGCCCAGCCTTCGTCCGACAGCAGGTCCGCCTGGAACACCTTGAGCCGACCGGTATTGTCCGCCCCGCCCGTGGGCCAGCGTTCGCGCAGGCGGCCTTCGCTCTTCGGGCGATTGCGGACGGTGGTGTGGACGGTCTTGCCTTCCTCCAGCAACCGGTCGATCAGCATTCCGCCGATATAGCCGGTGCCGCCAGTTACCAGGATCGTGTCGGCCATTGTCGTCCCACCTTTCGCGTTGCGAACAACCGGCAGCCTAGTGCGTCAGCGCAGCAGCACAAGCTCCTCGGCCACCGTGGGGTGGATCGCGGTGGTGGCGTCGAAATCGGCCTTGTTCATGCCTGCCTTCACCGCGACGGCGGCGGCCTGCATGATTTCCGGCGCGTCGGGCCCGATCATGTGAATGCCCAGGATCTTCTCGTTCGCCCCGTCGCAGATCATCTTGATGAGGCTGCGCTCATTGCGCCCGGCGACGACGTTCTTCATCGGCCGGAAATCGGAGGTGTAGGTCTTGATCTGGCCGTACTGCTCCTTGGCCTCGCGCTCGTTCAGGCCGACCGACGCGATCGGCGGGTGGCTGAACACCGCGCTGGGGATGCAGGAATGGTCGACGGCATAGGGTTCGACATCGCCGAACAGGCTATCGGCAAACGCCTGCCCTTCGCGAATGGCGACGGGGGTCAGCTGCACGCGATCGGTCACGTCGCCCACGGCGTAGATGTAATCGACATTGGTCTTGGAAAATTCGTCGACCAACACCTCTCCCCTGTCGCCCAGTTCGACGCCGACCGTATCGAGGCCGAGGTTCTCGGTGTTGGGCACGCGCCCCGTCGCCGCCATGACGAGATCGAAGCTGCGCTCCTCGATGCCGGTCATCTTGACGCCGAAACTGCCGTCCTCGCGCTTTTCGAGGGATTCGATCTCGGAATTGAACAGGAACTCGATGCCCTTGGTCATCGATATCTGCATCAGCCGGTCGCGCAGCGAGAAGTCGTAATGGCGAAGGATCGTGTCGGAGCGGTTGGCGATCACCACCTTGCATCCGAATTCGTTGAAGATCCCTGCGAACTCGTTGGCGATGTAGCCGCCGCCCAGGATCAGGATGCAGCCGGGCACCTCGTCGAGATGGAACGCCTCGTTCGAGGTGATGACGTGTTCGTGGCCGGGGAATTCGGGCACGTGCGGGCGCGCGCCGCTCGCCACCAGGATGTATCTCGCGGTGACGACCTTGCCGCTCGCCAGCGTGATCTCGTGATCGCCGGTGATTTCGGCGCGTTCGTGGAAAATCTCGACATCGTGCTTTTCGAGCGTCTCGGTATAGACCGAATTGATCCGGTCGACGTCGGCCATGACGTGATCGCGAAGCTGGACCCAGTCGAAGCTCTTGCCCTCAATGGTCCAGCCGAACTTGGTCGCGTCCTCGAGGTCTTCGGCGAACTGCGCGCCATAGACGAGCATCTTCTTGGGCACGCAGCCCCGGATGACGCAGGTGCCGCCCACGCGATGCTCCTCAGCAGCGGCGACGCGCGCGCCATGCGCGGCGGCGACGCGGCTTGCGCGCGTGCCCCCCGATCCTATGCCGATCGTGAAGAGGTCGTAATCGTATTCCCGGTCGGCCATGCGCGCGAAGCTCCTGTTGTCGAAGCGCGCGATATGAGGACGGGCAGCGGCGTTGCCAACCGTCTATCCTTGCCGGGAGGTCAGCTTTCGAGGAAGCGCCCGTAATTGCGCAGCAGCTCGAACGCCTTCATGTCCTCCAGCGTAAGCAGCCCTTCGTCCTCGATACCGGTGAGGCGATGGATCAGCCGCAGGATCGCCTTGCGCTCGACATCGCCGATATCGACGAGGCTGATGAGCATGTCCGGATTGTCGTGCTCCAACTCGTCGAACAGCATGGCGACGTTCATCGGATCGAAGCCGAAGCCGAGGAAGCCGATCCGTTTCCCGCGCGTCATTTCGGCGCGCAGGAAACTGCGGAACTGGCGCGAGGCGGCGCGTTCGCTGGCGGTGTAGATCCGTTTGGCGAGGGAGATGATGTTGTCGGGGTCCTGCGCGCCCCACGCGGCCTCGTAATCTTCTTCCATGTGGTAGGGCAGCCGCCCGGCAACGCCATAGGGGTGGACGATCTGAAGGCGGTTGGAAACCAGCTCCTGCGCTTCCTCGATCGTCATGCCGAACGCGCGCTGGACCACCCAGGGCAGGTAATGCTCGATCGAGCGGTCGTAGTTGAAGCACACGATCGAAAGCTTCTCGAAGCATTCCTCCGCCTTGGCCCGCGGAACGCCTTTGACGATCAGCTGGCCGAGCTGGAACAGCCAGTTGTCCTGTCCGCGCAAGGGAAGTTCACCCGGCGAGCGGGGTGCTTCGGCAAGGGTCGATTTCGCTTCGGCCTGCAGCGTGTAATAGACGATGGCGAGCTTGCCGGTGGCAAGCACCGCGCCATCGTGCCCGTACTGCTCAAGGATCGCATCGATCGAGGTGCTGACCAGCGTCGCGTCACGGATGGCCATGGCCCCGCGCACCAGCTCGTCATAGGTGGTGCCCAGCGGCTCTGCGACTCGCTCGAACAGGTGGTGGAACGCGACGAGGTCGCGCGACTTGACCTCGCTGTCGAGCCGTTCGAACTCGAAACCGCCGGCGATCTTCGACAGCAGTTCGGGCCCGTCGGGCATCTCGATTTCGCGATTGGCCCCGGCGCCTACGATAAGCGTGGTTTCGGTTCGGATCATCGCAGCGGCGCAGCCTCGGTTTGCTATCGGGACGGAACGACATCCCGATAGCAACCGCATGCTTAAGTTTGCGTTAGGCGCACTTGCGAAGGCTTACCCGGTTGCGGACCGCGGGGCGCCGCCCTGCCCGCCATTCCTGCCGCCCCGCCGCCGGCGGTTCTGACCGCCACCGGGGTTGCCGGAATTGCCACCGGGCTTGCCGCCGGGTTTTCCGCTGTTGGGCCGACCCTTGCGTGCCTGATGCTTGCCGCGCGGCTTCCCGGGGCTGTCGCCCTGCGGCTTGCCACCGCCCGCAGGCTTTGGCCGGACCTTCTTGTTCGACACGCGCGTCTGCCCCTTGGGCGGCGGCTTGGTCGGACCGACACCTTCGACGACGGCGCGGAAATTGTCGGGCAGCGCCAGGCGGTCCAGCTCCGCTTCGGTCACGCGGCGAATGTCCTTGAGATAGGCGCGCTCATCCTCGGCACAAAAGGCGATGGCCACCCCGTCCTTGCCCGCGCGCGCGGTGCGCCCGATGCGGTGGACGTACTGCTCGGGAACGTTAGGCAGTTCGTAGTTGATGACGTGGCTGACGCCGGGGATATCGATCCCGCGCGCCGCGACATCGGTCGCGACGAGGATGTTGGTCTTGCCCCGGCGAAACTCGTCGAGTGCACGCTGGCGCTGCGGCTGCGACTTGTTGCCGTGGATGGCGTTGGCCGGAAGGCCGCTCTGGCTCAGCTTCTTCACCACCCGGTCCGCACCGTGTTTCGTGCGAGTGAAGATCAGCACCCGCTCGATGGCGCCCGGTACGTCGTGTGTCCCTTTCAGCACCAGTTCGAGCAGCGCCTGCTTTTCGTCCTGCTGCACCATGAAAAGGTACTGGTCGATGCGTTCCGCCGTCGTGCTTTCGGGCGTGACGGAAACCTGCACGGGGTTGCGGCAATAATTGGAGACGAGCTCCTTGATCGCCTTGGGCATGGTGGCACTGAAGAACAGCGTCTGGCGCTCGGCCGGGACCAGCTTGTTGATCTGGCGCAGCGCGTGGATGAAGCCGAGATCGAGCATCTGGTCCGCTTCGTCGAGCACCAGCACCTCGACCGCGCCGAGATTGAAGGCCTTCTGGTCGACGAGGTCGAGCAGGCGGCCCGGTGTCGCGATGAGGATATCGGTGCCGCGATGCAGCTTGTTGCGGTCCTTGTTGACGGACGTGCCGCCGACGATGGCCTGCACCTTCAGCCCGGCAAGCGCGCCGTAATCCTTGGCGCTCGCAGCGATCTGCATCGCCAGTTCACGCGTCGGGGCAAGCACCAGCATACGGCAGGACTTAAAGGGAATGTTGTTGTCGGACGCGCGAAGCCGGTCGATCGCAGGCAGCATGAACGCCGCCGTCTTGCCGGTACCGGTCTGCGCGATGCCGAGCAGGTCGCGTCCTTCCAGAACGGGCGGGATCGCCTGTTCCTGGATCGGGGTCGGCACCTCGTAACCCTTGAGGTCGAGCGCCTGGAGAACGGGCTGCGAGAGCCCGAGGTCGGAAAATTTTGTCATGAAAACTCGTAAATATACGCGGCGCACGGCCGATCAGACGGCACGCGCGGCGCGGGGGTAAGAAACCGCCCGCGTGAAAAGGGAAGCTGTGTGATTGGGTCGAGGCGTAGCCGGGGCCAATGCATCGCATCGGCAGCTTCACGCTGGCTGTCACGCCTCGCTTGCCGCGCAGATGGGGCTTCGTTCGCCCGAAGTCAAAGCAATTGTGCAGTTGCGTCCGTCAGCGAAGCCCCGCGGCCTGCATGAGGCGCGTCGTGCTGGGGTCGAATTCGCCTTCCCCGCTTTCGATCTTCTTGGCGATCTGCTTGCCCAGTTCGACGCCGAACTGGTCGAACGGGTTGATCCCCATCAGTACCGCGTTGGCGAAGGTGCGGTGCTCGTGAAACGCGATCAGCGCCCCCAGCGTGGCAGCGTCGCAATCGTCGATCAGGAACGTGGTGGAGGGCCGGTCGCCCGGATAGCTTTTCGCCGGGTCGTCCGCGTCCTGCCCCGCCATCAGGGCCGCTCCTTGCGCGAGACAATTCATCAGCAGCGCCTTGTGATGCGCCAGATCGAGCTCATCGCCCGGCGCGATACTGGCGATGAAGTCGACGGGGACGAGGTGCGTCCCCTGATGAAGCAACTGGAACACCGCGTGCTGCGCGTCGGTCCCTACCCCGCCCCAAGTGATCGGTGCGGTATGCCCCTCGACCGGCTGCCCGGCAACGTCCACTCGCTTCCCGTTCGATTCCATCTCGAGCTGCTGGAGGTAATCGGGCAGCAGCGCCAGCCGCTCGTCATAGGCGAAGACCGCGCGGGTCTGGCATTCGCGAATGCGCGCGTAATACTGGTCGGCAAAGGCCGCGAGCAGCGGCAGGTTCTCGCGACCGGTCTCGGCCCGGAAATGGGTGTCGATGGCCTGCGCACCAGCCAGCATAGCGCGGAAATCCTCCATTCCCACCGCAAGCGCGACCGGGAAACCGATGCTCGACCACAGCGAATAACGGCCCCCGACGCTTTCAGGGAACGGGAGGACGCGCGTTTCGTCCACGCCCCATTCCACCGCCCGCTCCGGGTTGGCGGTGAGCGCGACGACGCGGCCGCTCGGATCGGATACGTCGTTGTCCGATAGCCAGCGCAGGGCGCTTGCCGCGTTGGTCATGGTCTCGGTCGTGGTGAAGGTCTTGGAGGCGACCGCGATCAGCGTCGTTGCCGGGTCGCACACCGCAAACGCCTGTTCGAGGGCGAGCCCGTCGATGTTCGAGACCACGTGGACATCGACCAGTTCCAGATCGCGGGTCAGCGCGTCGATCGCCAACGCCGGGCCGAGCGCGGATCCGCCGATGCCGATATGGATGAGGTGCTTGACCTCGCCGAGCGTGCCGGCATGGATCGCGTCGACCAGCATGCCCATGCGCGCAAGCAGCGCCTCGCCTTCTTCGACGGCAGGCGCCGTGCCGCTACCGCGCATGGCGCCGTGCGTCGCGGGCCGCCCCTCGGTGGCGTTGACCACCCTGCCCTCGAACAGATCCTCGCGCGCTTTTTCGAATTTGCGCGCTTCGGCCAGCGCCTCGAACGCGTCCAGCGCCTCGTGCGAAAGATGCGTTTTGGAAAAATCGGCAAGCAGCCCCACCTGCCCCAGTTCGCCGAGATCGAAGTCGAGCCGCTGCGAAAGCCGCGTCGCGCGCTCCGGATCGGCGTCGAACAGATCGGTCAGGCGCGGCGTCGGAAGGTCCCGCAGCCGGTTCCAGATGTCGGTTATCGCGGCATTGCTCGTCATCGTCGGCCAAACCCTCTTTGCGCCTCTGTGAGGCGCGCGTAAGGGGAGCGGCGATGGATGTTAAGACCCAATCTGACGATATCGCCGATCCGCCAACGCCCCAGGAACCCGAATCCGGCGAACCGCTGACGCCCGAACCCCAATTCCGGGAGGCCGATGCGGCGGACGCGCCCGCGGTCGAGGCAGAGCCTGCGTCCGATGCGAAACCGGAGGACAAGGGCGAAAGCCTGCTTGGATTCCTATGGTTCCTCTTCAAGCTGCTGCTGATCGTGCTGATCATCCGCAGCTTCGTGGTTTCGCCTTTTTCCATCCCGTCGGAGAGCATGTTGCCGCGGTTGTGGAACGGGGATTACCTGCTCGCCGCGAAATGGCCTTACGGCTTCTCACACAACTCGCTACCTTTCGATGCGCCTGTGTTCGAGGGGCGGGTACTGGCCGACACGCCCGAGCGCGGCGACGTCGTCATCTTCAAGCATCCCATCGACAACACGGATTATATCAAGCGGGTGATCGCCCTCCCCGGCAACACGATCGCGATGTCCAACGGGCGGCCGATCCTCAATGGCACCCCCCTGCCGCGCGAAAGCATGCGCGATTTCGTCATTCCCCTTTCGACCAACACCTCCTGCGCCTGGGGCGGAGAGCGCGTCGAAGCGGCGGACGGTGCCATCGTTTGCCGATACACCCGGTTTCGCGAGACCTTGCCCGACGGTCGGCAATACGAAGTCCTCGATTTCGGACCGACGCCCGGCGACAATTTCGCGCCGGTGACCATCCCCGAAGGTCACATGTTCGTCATGGGCGACAATCGCGACAATTCGCGCGACAGCCGGTTCGAAGCGCGACCGGGCGACGCGGTCGGGATCGTGCCGCTCGAAAACCTGGTTGGCCGGGCCGGGATCATCATGTGGTCGACCGACGGCAGCGGCGAACTGCTGAAGCCATGGACGTGGGTTTCCGCCACCCGTTTCGAGCGCATCGGGGCCGGGCTTTAGGATGACGTCCAAAAGCGAACTGTCGGGCGAAACCCGCGACTGGCTGGAAGCGAAGGGCTTTCCGGTCGAAAACCAGCGCGTCTGGGTCGAGGCGCTTACCCACGGCAGCTTCAATTCGCGCAATCCCGCATCTGCGGGCGAAGCACAGACGTGCGACTACCAGCGGCTGGAATTCCTCGGCGATCGCGTACTCGGGCTGGCGGTGGCGAGCTGGCTGCACGGCGCCAGCGGCGCGCATGAAGGTCAGCTTTCGCAGCGGCTCAATGCGCTGGTAAGCGGCGCGACCTGCGCCCGGATCGCGCGGCGCATCGGCCTTCCCGACCACCTGCTGCTCGGCAAGCAGGCGCGCGAGGACGGCGGGGCGGACAGCACCAATATCCTGGGCGATGCGATGGAGGCATTGATCGGGGCAAGCTTCGTCGAACACGGCTTCGACACCGCGCGCGATATCGTCTACGCGCTCTGGGACAGTGAGCTTTCGGGCGAGGTCGGCCGGGCCAAGCATCCCAAGAGCGCGCTGCAGGAATGGGCGGCCGGCAATCGCCGCGCTTTGCCCGAATACCGGATCACCGATCGCGCCGGTCCGGACCATGCCGCGCGCTTCACCGTCGAAGTCAGCATCGCATCGGTCGGGCGCGCCACGGCGACCGGATCGAGCAAGAGCGAAGCCGAGCGGCTGGCTGCCGCGGCTTTTCTGGAGGAATACGGTTGAGTAACAACAATCCGTCCGCACCAAGGCAATGCGGCGTCGTCGCGGTGCTCGGTGCGCCCAACGCGGGCAAGTCGACGCTGGTCAATCGCCTCGTCGGCCAGAAGGTCGCGATCACCAGTTCCAAGGCGCAGACGACGCGCGCACGGATGCTCGGCATCGCGCTGTTCGGACCGGTGCAGATGCTGCTGGTCGACACGCCGGGCATCTTCGCCCCGCGCCGCCGGCTCGACCGCGCGATGGTGAACGCGGCGTGGGAAGGCGCGAACAGCGCCGATGCGATCCTGCTGATCGTCGATCCGGTGAAACAGCGCCGCCGCGAACTCGTACCGCTGCTGGAGGTGCTGAGCCAGCGGCCCGAGCGCAAGATCCTGGTGCTGAACAAGGTCGATGTCGCGAAGAAGGAGCCGCTTCTGGCACTGGCGCAGGAACTGGGCGAACACTGCCATTTCGAAGAGGTCTTCTTCGTCTCCGCGCTGACCGGCGACGGGGTCGAGGAGATGAAGGAGATGCTCGCCCGGATGATGCCCGAAGGCGTGTGGATGTATCCCGAGGACCAGGTTTCCGACGTCTCCGAAAGGCTGCTGGCGACGGAGATCACGCGCGAACAGATCTACCAGCAACTGCACGAGGAACTGCCCTACGACGCGGCCGTGCGGCACGAACAATACCTGACCCGCCCCGATGGCAGCGTGGAGATCCACCAGCAGATCCTCGTCGCACGCGATAGCCAGCGCCCTATCGTGCTCGGCAAGGGCGGCCAGCGGATCAAGGCCATCGGCGAAGCCGCGCGCGGCGAGCTGGCAGAGATACTGGGGGTGAAAGTCCACCTGTTCCTGCACGTCAAAGTCAGCGAAAACTGGAGCGAGGACCGCGAGCTGTTCGAGGAAATCGGGCTGGAGTGGACGGGGTGAGTTGGCGATGGCGAGCGTTGATCGGAATACTGACGATCTCCATCATCGGGCCAATCTCGATTGGCGCAATAAGCGGCGCACTGTTGCAAGACAATTCTGAGTATTATCCGACAAGAGAACTGGCGTACGAATATTTTAATGCTATTTTGGATAACAGTCCTAGCTTGGTTCGAAAGAGAAACGAGTATCGGCGTATCGGGAAAGATCAGTTCGGGCAGGATCGATTATCATTCGCAAGCTGTTCGCTGCATTACGACCTGCACATGACTGCCCACGAAGCGTATACCGAGAACTTTCAAAGCGATTTCTTCGATCTTGTAAGAAAAGCGAACCTTGCCGATCTTTCAGTCAGAATACAACGACGGTTGAAACTCGAAAATACGTTCGATTCAGCTGCTGTCGAAGGATTAGCTCGCAGCGGAACTCTGACTGGAGCATTGGGTGGTTGCCGTTACTCGCCGATTTTTCTTGTATGCGACGCTATCGGACACGAGACGATAAGAAACTCTCTCGAGGCGAACGAAGAAGGGCTGTTGAGAGCGCGGAGCGAGATAGACGATCGCTTTGAAAGCGTCGCATGTTCGATCATCGAGGATTATAACGAACAGTACGAGACGATGCGAAATGAGGTTGAATAAGGCCCCGCTGACTGGATTGCCGGGCGGGCCCGTGAGCCGTCTTCGACTCCGCTGCGCTCCTTGCAATGACGGGGTGGATGTGTCGATGGTTCTCGAAAAGCCGTCATCGCGAGCGTAGCGAAGCGATCCAGTTCCGTCGCTCTCGGCTACTACCGCCGTGAATGGATTGCGACGTCGCCTCCGGCTCCTCGCAATGACGTCGCGACGATGAGCGGCGTCACCCCCGCCCAAGCTTCTCCAGCTTCGCCTTCAGAGCGCCTTCGTCGAAGGGTTTGACGATGTAATCGTCCGCGCCTGCTTCGATGCCTTCGTGGATGTCGGCAGCTTCGCCCTTCGACGTGCAGAACACGATCGTCGGCCGCCGGGGTGTCGGGATGGCGCGGAGCTGGCGGACGAATTCGATGCCGTCCATCTCCGGCATGTTCCAGTCGGTGAGGACCAGCGCGGGCATGGCCTTCTTGCACTGCGCCAGCGCTTCCTCGCCATCCTGTGCCTCTACGGGGACGTAGCCGAGGCTGCGGGCGATCTTCGTCGAGACCTTGCGGATCACGCGGCTGTCGTCGACGACCAGGCACATGGGCGCCGAGCGTGCCTGGCTGGCGGTGCCTTCCTCGCGCCGGGCCTTCGCCGCGCGCACGATCGCGTCGGTGTCGGACCGGTCGGTGTCGGACGGGCCGGATGCGGGCGCGGCCACGGCTTCCTGCGGGCAATCTTCGGTTGCAGCCTTGCCCGTCACCGGGTCGATCACGTCCTTGACGTCATCGGGCGCGTCCACCGGCTTGCCTTCGGGAAGCGGTTGCGAAGCGGAATTTCCGGCGTTCTTGTGCGGCCCGCGCGTGCGTTTAATCAGATTTTGAATGGCTGGAACTCCCCTGTGAACGCCGCCATTTCCTCTTCGCTGCGGTTCTCGCCGAAGACGCCCTCGGCGTAATCGCCCTGCTCGAATTCGCCATCGCGCGAGCGACCGCTTTCCGCGCGTTCGCCCGGCGTCATGCAGACGTGGAGATAGGGCATCCAGATGTCGCCATACTCGGCCTTCTGATACCACACGTCGAGCACGTCGTAGCTGGCCCAGATGCCGTCCGGTTCGCGCAGGCGAATGCCTTCGCCGATACGCGGGACGGCGGCGAAGCGGATGCGCTCCTGCGTCTGGTGCGTCTCGTTCTGAATCTCGATTTCGATCACGGCTTTCGTCCCTGGTTCGATGCAGGACGATAGGCCGCAAAGTTAAACGATTTACGAACGGTCGAACGCCTGCGAAAGCGCCGCCGCCCGCCGGGGCCCGGCTCAGGTCTTGGCTTTGGCGGGAGCTTTCTTCTTCGCAGGGGCCTTCTTCTTCGCCGCCGGTTTCTTCGCGGCAGTTTTCTTCTTCGCAGGCGCTTTCTTGCGTCCCTTTTTCTTCGCCGGCCCCTTGGCCGCGCGGGCATCGATCAGCTCGATGGCCTGGGCCATTTCGACGTCCTCGGGCTTCACGTCCTTGGGAATGGTGGCATTGGTAGTGCCATCGGTGACGTAGGGACCGTAGCGGCCCGGCATGACCTTGATCTCTCCGCCGGTGGTGGGATGCTCGCCCAGCGTCTTGATTGGTTCGGCCTTCTGCCGCCCCCCGCCCTTGCGGTTGGCGGCCTCCGCCAGCAGCGTGACCGCTGCGTTCATGCCGGTGTCGAAGACGTCGCGGGTCGATTGCAGCTTCGCATACTTGCCGTCGTGGCGCAGGTACGGGCCATAGCGGCCGATCGCGGCCTCGATCTCGTTGCCGGTTTCGGGATGCGTCCCGACGATGCGCGGCAGGTCGAGCAGCTTGATCGCCCATTCGAGGTCGAAATCGTCGATGTCCTTGGGGATCGAGGCGCGCTTTTTCGCCTCGTCGACCTCCATCTCGACATAGGGGCCGAAGCGTCCCGACTTGCGATGGATTTCGGCGCCGGTTTCAGGGTGCTTACCCATCACGCCGTCTTCCGCCGGGTCTTCGCCATCCGCGCCCGGCTGCGCGAAGCGGCGCGTGTACTTGCATTCGGGGTAGTTCACGCAGGCAACGAACGCGCCGAAGCGGCCGCCGCGAAGGTGCAGTTCGCCGCCGTCCCTGCCTTCCTGTTCGCACAACGGGCAGACGCGCGGGTTCGTACCGTCCTCGCGCGGGGGGAAGAGATAGTCGGCGAGATATTCGTCGAGGACCTCGGTCACCTCGCTCGGCATCTTCTCCATGACCTCTTCGGTCTTGGGCTTGAAGTCCTGCCAGAACCGCGACAGCAACGCCTTGTAATCCTCGCGCCCGTCGGAAACGACGTCGAGGTCGTCCTCCATGCCGGCGGTGAAGTCGTAGGCGACATAGGTGGGGAAGAAGCGTTCGAGGAACGCGGTCAGCAACCGGCCCGATTCCTCGGCGAAGAAGCGCTTGCTTTCCATGCGCACGTAGTCGCGATCGCGCAGCGTCTGGATGGTGGAAGCGTAGGTCGAGGGGCGCCCGATGCCCAGTTCCTCCAGCCGCTTGACGAGGCTGGCTTCGGAAAAGCGCGGCGGCGGCTGTGTGAAATGCTGGTTGGCCTCGACCCCCTTCTTTGCCGGCGTCTCGCCGTTCCTGAGCGTGGGGAGCAGGCCGTCCTCGTCGTCGTCGCGGTCGTCGAAGCCTTCCTGGTAGACCGCGAAGAAGCCCGGAAACTTCACCACCTGCCCGGTGGCGCGCAGTTCGTGGCTGCCGGTCGCATCGCGCATCGTGACGGTCGTGCGTTCAAGCTGCGCGGTCGCCATCTGGCTCGCCATCGCGCGTTTGAAGATCAGTGAATACAGTTTCGCCTCGTCCCCGCTTCCCGACCGGTCGCGGCGGAAATCGGTCGGGCGGATCGCCTCGTGCGCTTCCTGCGCGTTCTTGGCCTTGGTCGAATAGAAGCGCGGCTTTTCCGGCAGATAGGCGCTGTCGTAGCGTTCGCCGATGGCATCGCGCACGGCGGCAATGGCGCCGGGGTCCATCTGCACCCCGTCGGTCCGCATGTAGGTGATGGCGCCCGCCTCGTAGAGCCCCTGCGCCAGCCGCATGGTGTGGCTGGCGGAAAAGCCGAGCTTGCGCGCCGCTTCCTGTTGCATGGTCGAGGTGGTGAACGGCGGCGCGGGATTGCGCTTGAGCGGCTTGGTCTCGACATTCTCGACCGTGAAGCGCCCGTCTTCGACCGCCTGCTTCGCCTCCATCGCGATGCCTTCGGCGCCGAGTGAAAGCTTGTCCAGCTTTTCGCCCCTGAAGCGCACCAGACGGGCATCGAAGGGAGTGCCATCGTGCTCCAGGTGAGCGAGGACGGACCAGTATTCATC
>JBARZK010000024.1:0-15327 GCA_049649965.1 Erythrobacter sp. | reverse complement strand
CAGCGCACCCACCGGACACAGATCGATCACGTTCGCCGAAAGCTCATGCGCCGCCGCCTGTTCGAGATAGGTAGTGATCTGCATGTCCTCGCCGCGATAGAGCGCGCCGATCTCGTCCACGCCCGCGATCTCTTCCGAGAAGCGCACGCAGCGCGTGCAGTGGATGCAACGGGTCATGATCGTCTTGATCAGCGGGCCCATATATTTCTCGGTAACCGCGCGCTTCATTTCCTTCGTGCGCGAGCCGCCCCGTCCGTACATCATCGCCTGGTCCTGCAGGTCGCATTCGCCGCCCTGGTCGCAGATCGGGCAATCGAGCGGGTGGTTGATGAGCAGGAACTCCAT
The DNA here is from genome assembly GCA_049649965.1 of Erythrobacter sp. Taxonomy (GTDB): domain Bacteria; phylum Pseudomonadota; class Alphaproteobacteria; order Sphingomonadales; family Sphingomonadaceae; genus Erythrobacter. The sequence goes on along the minus strand of JBARZK010000024.1, from coordinate 14,982 downwards.
CACCCCCTCGCGCGCCTTCTTCACCATTTCGGTGTCGGTGCGGATTTCCTGCCCGTCAGCGGCGGGCAGCGCGCACGACGCCTGCGGCTTGGGCGGCCCGGGCTTCACCTCGACCAGGCACATCCGGCAATTGCCGGCGATGGAAAGACGCTCGTGATAGCAGAAACGCGGGATTTCCTTACCCGCAAGTTCGCAGGCCTGAAGCACCGTTGCGCCCGCCGGGACTTCGAGTTCTTCGCCGTCTACGGTGAGTTTAGGCATCGGAAGCTCCACTCGTGTGACTTTCGCTCGCTAGAAGTATCGAGCGAATGTCAAACAGAATTTCGACAGCTTTCCCCATAGCAATTATTATCACACTCATTGCTAGCGAGGCTATCGAAGGACCAACCAACGCGAAGTTTTCGTTTGAGAAGCCAACAACCAAAGCGAAGATACTCAGAACAAAAATGATTCCGCCAAAGCCAGCGATGGCTTTTGAAGCTCCGGACTCGGGCAATCGGGCGCTTTCGAGAAGACTTCTAATATCGAGAGAATCCCTCATTCCGCCGCCTCCATCGCTTCGGGCGCAAACTTCGCATTATGCTCCTCGATCCGGCGCTCCAGCTCGGGCCGAAAATGCCGGATAAGGCCCTGGATCGGCCATGCCGCCGCGTCGCCCAGCGCGCAGATCGTGTGGCCTTCGACCTGCTTGGTCACTTCGTGGAGCATGTCGATTTCCTCGATCTGCGCGTCGCCGGTGCGCAGGCGTTCCATCATACGCCACATCCATCCGGTGCCCTCACGGCAGGGCGTGCACTGACCGCAGGATTCGTGCTTGTAGAAATAACTGATGCGGCTGATCGCGTTCACGATGTCGGTGGACTTGTCCATGACGATCACCGCCGCCGTCCCCAGCCCGCTGCCGAGTTCCTTGAGCCCGTCGAAGTCCATCGGCGCTTCGCGGATCTGTTCGGCGGGGACGAGTGGCACCGATGAGCCACCGGGGATCACCGCCAGCAGGTTGTCCCACCCGCCGCGAATGCCGCCGCAATGCTTCTCGATCAGCTCCTCGAACGGAATGCTCATCGCCTCTTCGACGACGCAGGGCTTTTCGACATGGCCGCTGATCTGGAACAGCTTGGTGCCGTGGTTGTTCTCGCGCCCGAAGCTCGCGAACCATGATCCGCCGCGCCGCAGGATCGTCGGCACGACCGCGATACTCTCGACGTTGTTGACCGTTGTGGGACAGCCGTAGAGACCTGCACCCGCCGGGAACGGCGGCTTGAGCCTAGGCTGGCCCTTCTTGCCCTCCAGGCTTTCGATCATCGCGGTTTCTTCGCCGCAGATATAGGCGCCCGCGCCGCGGTGCATGAAGACGTCGAAATCGTAGCCGGACCCGCTCGCGTTCTTGCCGATCAGCCCAGCGTCGTAGGCCTCGTCGATCGCGGCCTGAAGCGTCTCGGCCTCGCGGATGTATTCGCCGCGAATATAGATGTACGCCGCCCGTGCGCGCATGGCGAAACCGGCGACCAGCGCGCCTTCGATCAGCTTGTGCGGATCGTGGCGGATGATCTCGCGGTCCTTGCACGAACCTGGCTCGGATTCGTCCGCGTTGATGACGAGGAAGCTGGGCCGTCCGTCCTTGCTGGACTTGGGCATGAAAGACCATTTGAGGCCGGTGGGGAAGCCCGCCCCGCCTCGCCCGCGCAGGCCGGACGACTTGATCTCCTCGATGATCGAGTCCTGTCCGCGCGCGATCAGTGCCTTGGTATCGTCCCAGTCGCCGCGTTTCTGCGCGGCCTTCAGGCCCCAGTCCTGGAAGCCATAGACGTTGGTGAAGATGCGGTCCTTATCTGCCAGCATCGATCGAACCCTTTTTCTTGTATTTCTTAAGTTGCCGCAACGTCACCACCTGCAGGAGCAGCCCCAGCGCCATGAGCGCGATCCCGACGGCTCGTTCACCGGTCGCGGCCAGCATTGCGCCCGCGGCGAAAGCGCCGAGACCGGCGACCATGAGTATGATCGTGCCAAGGTTCACGCAAAGCCGCCGAACAGCACGATTGCACCGATTACGAGGATCGCGATCACGATACCAATGCGAAGCAGCCCCATGAGGAACTTGAACGCAATAAAGGCCAGAACCAGCGCGATGATGATGGTGATTAGTTCCATCAGCTATCCCGATCCCCACGACTGAGTCGTTCCCCACCACGGGCAACGAGGACCGCTCCTACGGCGAGCGTCACCACTGCCACAATCCACGATTCGAACGCCAGAGCGATCAATCCGCAGACCATCAGCACGATGCCGGCGATAGGAAACAGGGGCTTGCGGCGCATCACCAATCCCCGCGATAATCGTGGTTCGCATCTACCATTTCGGGCAGCGTGGTCACACCGCCGCTCGGCTCGCTGGTGTGACGGCCCGGTTCCTGCGTTCCGGTCTCGGGCTGTTCGCCCTTCGCCAGCACATCGAGAACCGCGTCGAGACGTTCGACGGTCAGGTCCTCGTAATTATCATCGTTGATCTGAACCATCGGTGCGGTCGCGCACGAGCCCATGCATTCGACTTCGGTCAGCGTCCACAGGCCATCTTCGGACACCTTGCCGAACTTCATCCCGCGCCGCTTGCAGGCGGAGATGATGTCGTCGGAGCCGCGCAGCATGCACGGCGTCGTGCCGCAGACCTGGACGTGATACTTTCCCACGGGCGTCATGTTGTACATGAAATAGAACGTCGCGACTTCGAGCACGCGGATCGCAGGCATGTCGAGATAGCCGGCGACGTATTCGATCACCGGCATGGGTAGCCAGCCCTGAGTATCTGTTTCCTCGCCAACCTGACGCTGCGCGAGGTCGAGCAGCGGCATGACCGCCGATTTCTGTCGTCCTTCGGGGTATTTGGCGATGTGGTAGTCAGCCTTTGCCTTGTTCGCCTTGGTCCATTCGAAAGAACCCCAGCGCTCGCGCAGTTCGGGCGTATCGGGAGCGGGAGTGCGGTCAGCCATGAGCCTTACCTGCGAATTCGAAAATCACTGCAATACCTGCGACAATCGCGCCCACAGCACCAAGCGCGGAAATGGTCTGGCCTAGCGTTTCGGCAAAAGGCTCAATCACCTGCCCGGCAGCGAAGACACCAATCGCACCAAGTGCCCATGGGCTGCCCCTATGTTTAAATCGCCTCACCGGTCACACTCCCCGAACACCACGTCGATCGCGCCCAGAATGGCGGTCGCGTCGGGCAGCATGTGGCCCTTGCACATCATGTCCATCGCCTGGAGGTGGCTGAAGGCGGTGGGGCGGATCTTGCAGCGATACGGCTTGTTGGTGCCGTCGCTGACGAGATAGACGCCGAACTCGCCCTTGGGGCTTTCGGTCGCGACGTAGACTTCGCCAGCGGGCACGTGGAAACCTTCGGTGTAGAGCTTGAAGTGGTGGATCAGTGCTTCCATCGACTGCTTCATTTCGCCGCGCTTGGGAGGGACAACCTTGCCGTCCTTGCTTGCGATCGGGCCGCCCGGCATCTGGGCAAGACACTGCTTGATGATCTTCGCGCTCTCGCGCACTTCCTTCACGCGAACCATGAAACGATCATAGCAATCGGAGTTCGTGCCGACCGGAATCTCGAAGTCCATGCGATCATAGACGTCGTAGGGCTGCGACTTGCGCAAGTCCCACGGGATACCGGCAGCGCGGATCATCGGGCCGGAAAAGCCCCATGCGACCGCATCGTCACGGCTCACGACGGCAATATCGACATTCCGCTGCTTGAAGATGCGGTTGTCGAGCACGAGGCTCATCGCATCGTCGAACAGCTGGAAGAACCGGTTGTCGAGCCAGTCGCCGATATCAACCAGCAGCTTTTCCGGCACGTCCTGGTGGACGCCGCCGGGCCGGAAATAGGCGCTGTGCATCCGCGCCCCGCTCGCCCGCTCGAAGAAGTTCATGCAGTCTTCGCGCAGGTCCATGATCCACAGGTTTGGCGTGAACGCACCGACATCGAGCACGTGCGCGCCCATGTTGAGCATGTGGTTGCAAATGCGCGTCAGCTCGGCGAACAGGACGCGAAGGTATTGCGCGCGCTCGGGCACCTCGATGTTGAGCAGCTTCTCGATCGCGAGGACGTAGGAGTGCTCCATGCACAGCGGCGAGCAGTAATCGAGCCGGTCGAAATACGGCAGCGCCTGCAAATAGGTCTTCTGCTCGATCAGCTTCTCGGTGCCACGATGCAGCAGGCCGACATGCGGATCGACCCGCTCGATCACTTCGCCGTCCAGCTCCATCACCATGCGCAGCACGCCGTGCGCCGCGGGGTGCTGCGGGCCAAAATTGATCGTGTAATTGTTGATGACGTTGCCGTCGGTGGTCGGCGATTCTTCGATTTGCATGGTCATTTCGCGTCGTCCTCGGGCTCCGTCGCAGCCTTGGTGCCGCGCACGTCGCCCTTGCTCGCCTCGCGGTCGGGACGGTTTTCCGTCGGCTCGGGCGCCTGTTCCTCGTCGGTGATGTCGAGTTCGATCATGTCGGGGGGCGCGGCCGACGTGCCCTCCTCGGCGCGTTCCTCGGCATTCGGACCCGCGCCCGTGTCGGAAGGCTTCTCCGTCACCTTCGGATCGTCGACCGGCGGAGGCGTCCCCGCCTTCTCGTCGCCCGGTAGCACGTAATCCGAACCTTCCCATGGCGAGAGGAAGTCGAACGTGCGCATCTCCTGCGCCAGCTCGACAGGCTCGTACACCACGCGCTTCTCCTCTTCGGAGTAGCGCAGTTCGATATAACCGGTCATCGGGAAATCCTTGCGGAAAGGATGCCCTTCGAAGCCGTAATCGGTGAGGATGCGGCGCAGGTCGGGATTGCCGTCGAAGACGACGCCGTAAAGATCGAACACCTCCCGCTCCAGCCAGCCCGCATTGGGCCACAGCGTGGTGACGGTCGGCACCGGGGTCGCTTCATCGGTGGAGCACTTTACGATGACGCGGTGGTTCTTCGTGAGGCTCAGTAGCATGTAGACCACCTCGAACCGTTCCGGCCGATCCGGGTAGTCGGCGCCCGCAATTTCCATCAGTTGCTGGTAGGCGTGATCGTCGCGCAGGGTGCGCAGGACATGAGCGATATCGCCGCGCCGCACCGTGAAGATCAGCTCGCCATGCTGCTCCTCTGCGTGGTTAAGCCATACGCTGATGCTTTCGCTCAGGCGGTCGAGCACACCTTCATTGGAGGCGTAGCGAGGGGCGGAATGCAAGGTTGTCATCGCGAAGGACCCTTAACGCTCGATCGTCCCGATGCGGCGGATCTTACGCTGCAACTGCATCACACCGTAAAGCAGCGCTTCGGCCGTCGGGGGGCAACCGGGTACGTAGATGTCGACCGGAACGATCCGGTCGCAGCCGCGCACGACGGAATAGCTGTAGTGGTAATAGCCGCCGCCATTGGCGCACGAACCCATGCTGATCACATATTTCGGGTCAGACATCTGGTCGTACACCTTGCGCAGAGCCGGCGCCATCTTGTTGCACAGCGTACCTGCGACGATCATCACGTCGGACTGGCGCGGCGAGGCGCGCGGGGCGACGCCGAAACGCTCCATGTCGTATCGCGGCATGTTCACGTGGATCATCTCGACCGCGCAGCAGGCCAGGCCGAAGGTCATCCACCACAGCGAGCCGGTGCGCGCCCACTGGAAAAGATCTTCGGTCGAGGTGACGAGGAAACCCTTGTCGCTCACCTCGGTCTGCATGGCGTTGAAATATTCCGCGTCGGGCGCGCGCGTCTCGCCACCCTTTGCCGTCGGCAGGGCAGCATCGCGCATCCGCTGCCCGTCCAGCGCGGGGTTCAGCGAGGTTTCGCCAGCGAAGGCGGGATCCTTATTCGGGTCGATGCTCATTCCCAGTCCAGAGCTCCCTTCTTCCATTCATAGGCGAGGCCGATGGCCAGGATGCCGAGGAAGGTCATCATGCCGATCCAGCCGACCCATTGCGTTTCGCCCAGGCTCACCGCCCAGGGGAACAGGAACGCCGCTTCGAGATCGAAGATGATGAAGCTGATAGCCACGAGGTAGAACCTCACGTCGAACTGGCTTCTCGCATCTTCGAAAGCAGGGAAGCCGCATTCGTATTCCGAGAGCTTGTCGGCGGTCGGGTTGTGCGAGCCGGTCAGCCGCGAAACGCCCATGGGCAGAAACACGAACAGGCACGACAGGCCGAAGGCAATGATGATGAAGATCAGTATCGGCAGATACTGTTCGAGGTCGATCACAACGATTTCCAAACAGGTGTGTCCCAGTGCGTGCCACCTAGGCGCGGGCGCCCCGCCGCGCAAGGGCACGACTCGGGCAAAGCACCGCATCTTTGTTGCAACAAATCGAAGGGCGGTCGGGCATATCTTGATCGAAAAGACGTGCGTGCCGCCGCCCAGCTTTGACGAAAGATTCACCCCCCGTATTCTAATATGGTGATAAGCAGCAAGATAAGAGGGGTTACTATGTTCGGTCGCAAAGGGGTCACGCCTGCCCCAAAGAAAATCACCACGCTCGAGGAACTCAACGAGGACCAAGGCTATGTAGCAACGCTCGACCATGCCAAAGTCGCTGGCGAGTTCTTTTTCGAACTCTGCTACCAACAACTGGCGCAGAACGGAGATGCGGTCGGAATTGAAAACTTACTTGGCCTGCTGGCTTCCGCGGGCGGTGTGACCTGCATCGCCACGTCTCTCATCGAATGGGATTTCTTGCGAAGGCAGTCTGTGGGCGGCAACCTTATCCTTGAACAGGAAGTCGACGGCACGAGATACTATTGTGGCGATCTACCGACCCGTTACCTCTACGAGAGCCAGATTTCACTCCTCAACATCGCGCTCCCTTATGCCATGAAGCATGGCGCCGCGATCGAGCATGACTTCCTGCACGAGCCCATTGCGCACGCGATGCAGACGGTTGGAACGTCACAATTCGGCGTGCCGCGCATCGCTGATGAGCACAGCCCCGATGCTTGGCCGCTGGAACTTGCTCGGATCGCATGGCCGCAAGCCGAAAATGCTTTCGATACGGTCCAGCTCGCGGTGGATTACCGGCCCGCCGCGGTGGGCTTCGCTATCGGCAAAGCGCTCGACAAGGCCGCTCCAAACATGGATCCGCTGACGATGGCCAATATCGTGGCGGAATGCGCGGTCCCGATGTCGATGATCGATCCCATACAATTCTTGGACGATGTGAAGAAGCTCAAAGCAAACGCTGCTTGAGGCACACCGTCATTTCATCTGCGCGGCCGCCGCCTTTCGCGTTGCCTTGCCATAGGGTGGCTTGAACCCGGCCAGCTTGGCGACGTCGATCTTTGGTTGATGATAGACGGCGCGGGCGTGGCTGAATTCGCGGAAGCCTTCCTGCGCGTGATAGCTGCCGATGCCTGACGGGCCGATCCCGCCGAAGGGCAAATCGTGCATCGAGACGTGGAAGATCACGTCATTGGTCGTTACCCCGCCCGACACCGTGCGGTTCAGCACGCGCTCCTGCTCGTCCTCGTTCTGGCCGAAGTAATACAGGCCCAGCGGTCTGTCGTTCTCGTTGACGTAATCGATCGCCTGATCGATCGCCTTGTAGGTCTTGACCGGAAGGACAGGTCCGAAGATTTCCTCCTGCATCGCGGTCATGTCATCGGTGACGTTCTTGAGGATGGTCAGCGGCATCTTGCGCTGGTTGGCGCTCGAAAAGTCCTCGTTACCCGGATTGACTTCGATCACCTCCGCACCCTTGTCACGCGCATCTTCGACCAGCCCTTTGAGGCGGTCGAAATGCCGGTCTGATACGATTGAGGCATAATCGTCATTGTCCAGCAGCGTGGGATACATCGCCGCGACACCGTTGGAGACGCCCGCAACCGCTTCGTCCTGCTTGTCCTCGGGCACATACATGTAGTCGGGGGAAAGGCAGATTTGCCCTGCATTCATCATCTTGCCCAGCGCGATCCGCTCGCCCGCCTTTTCGAAATCCGCGCTGCGTCCCATTATGACGGGCGACTTGCCCCCCAGTTCCAGCGTGACGGGCACCAGGTTCTCCGCCGCCGATTGCATCACGCGGCGCCCGGTCTCGGTCGATCCGGTGAAGACGAGGTGATCGAACGGCAGCGAGGAGAACGCCGCTGCCACTTCGGGCCCGCCGGTGATGACGGTGACTTCGTCGGGCGTGAAATACTCCGCCACCAGCTCCGCCATCAATCCGCTGGTGCGCTCGGTGAATTCGGATGGCTTGATCATCGAGCGATTGCCCGCCGCCAGCACCTGCATCAACGGTGCGAAGGCGAGGTTGACCGGGAAGTTCCACGGGCTGAGGATACCGATCACGCCCTTGGGTTCGTAACGCACTTCGGCCCTGGCCCCGAGCAGGCCGAGCGGAAACTGGACCGAGCGTTTGTCGGTCTTGGCCCATTTGTCCATGTGCTTGAGCGTGTCCTTGCCGAGCGCAACCGTTCCGGCAATATCGGTCACCATGCTCTGCTCGATCGAGCGGCTGCCGAAATCGGCGCTCATCGCCTGACACAGCGTCTCGCCATGGTCCTTCAGCAGCGCCATCGCGCGCTTTATGCGATCCTTGCGCATCGCCATGCTTTCCGGGCGAGAGGCGGTGAAAGCGTCGCGCTGCAAGCGCAGCAATTGTTCGAGCTCGTCGCGCTTGTCGTCGGCCATCGGTTCTCTCTCCTTCGGGGGATCGGTTATCGGTTTTGGATTGCGACCGATCTTGGCCCATGATCGGGGTGCCGCGCAAGGCATACCGCACGATTGCCGCCGTGCGCCGCGATAGCGTTGATATCGCGGCCCCTCAGGATTACGTCGGAAAGCGAACATTTCTCCTGACAGACAAGGATAGCCCAGCATGGCCCAGTTTTCCGAAGAAGATCCGATCGTCATCCTTTCCTACGCGCGCACTCCGATGGGCAGCATGCAGGGCGCGCTGGCCGAGGTTTCGGCAACCGATCTCGGCGCGACGGCGGTCAAGGCGGCGGTCGAACGCTCCGGCGCATCGCCCGAGGATTTTGACCGAGCTTACATGGGCTGCGTGCTTCCTGCCGGGCTTGGCCAGGCGCCCGCGCGACAGGCAGCGATCAAGGGTGGACTGCCCCAGTCGGTGCAGGCGACCACCATCAACAAGGTTTGCGGCAGCGGCATGCAGACCGTCATCATGGGGTCGGAAGCCCTTGCCAGCGGCACGGTGGACATCGTGCTGGCAGGCGGGATGGAAAGCATGACCAACGCCCCGTACCTGCTCAAGAAGCATCGGTCGGGCGCGCGACTGGGCCATGATACCACCTACGACCACATGTTCCTCGACGGTCTCGAAGACGCCTACGAAGAAGGCCGCGCCATGGGCACCTTCGCGCAGACGACCGCCGACGAATACCAGATGACGCGCGAGGACATGGACCAGTATTCGATCACCTCGCTCGAACGTGCGAACAAGGCGATCGAAAGCGGTGCGTTCGACGGCGAAGTGGTGCCGGTGACGGTCAAGACGCGCAAGGGCGAGCACACGGTCGAACACGACGAGCAACCGTCCAAGGGTCGCCCGGACAAGATCCCGCAGCTTCGCCCGGCGTTTGCGAAGGATGGGACGATCACGGCCGCAACCTCCAGCTCGATCTCCGACGGGGCCGCGGCGCTGGTGCTTACCCGCGAAAGCGTCGCACGGCACAAGGGCCTAACCCCCGTCGCTCGCATCGTCGCGACCGCCGCGCATGCACAGAAACCTGCAAAGTTCACCACTGCGCCGATCCCGGCGATCCAGAAGGTGCTGGAAAGCGCAGGCTGGAGCGTCGACGATGTCGACCTGTTCGAAGTCAACGAAGCCTTTGCTTGCGTCGCCATGTTCGCGATGCGCGACCTCGATATCCCGCACGACAAGATCAACGTGAACGGCGGCGGCACCGCTCTCGGTCACCCCATCGGCGCAAGCGGTGCGCGGATCATCGTCACGCTGCTCGGCGCGCTGAAGGAGCGCGGCAAGAAGCGCGGCGTGGCGAGCCTGTGCATCGGCGGCGGCGAAGCGACCGCGGTCGCAGTGGAGTTGATCTGAGCCATGCGCATCCTGGCCCTCCTCTTGCTCTCCGCTCCGCTCTTGGCGCTTTCCGCCTGTGACGAAGCGCCAGCAGACCCTACTTCCGTCGCTCCCGGACCACCCGCCGCATCGGTCGCGGCCCAGATGGGGCCCGGCCTCTACGCGGTCGGGGACGGGACGCAGATCTATTCCCGCACCCGGTTGAGCGAGGACGGCAGCTATACCGACATCGACGAAGCGGGCGAGATCGTCGGCGGTGGCGCGTGGAGGAACGAAGGGGAGGAAATCTGCTTCGATCCGGAGGGCGACGGGGCCGATGAGGGTGAGCGCTGCTGGCGCAACGATCCGCCCGATACCAGCGGCAGTTTCATGACCCGCCGCACCGACGGAGCGGAGGAATACCGCGTGACCCCGCTCGAGGAGTAGGCGCCGCGCCCGCGCCGACGAGGTCTACGGCTCGTCGGCGCCCCAGAGCCGCGCGCGCGCCACCCAACCGGCCCGCCCGTCTACGTCGATCTCGCACCAATCCGGCTCACAGCGCAGCAATTCGCCAACGACGCCCGGCTCGACCCGCCAGCGTAGCTCCGCGTCGGGCTCGGGTTCCTCGCGCATCGGCGCCGGTCCTTCCCCCTGCACCATCGCAAAACGGGTCGGATCGAGCTGGCTCGATGCCACCCACCCGCGCGTGCCTTCATGGTCTTCGACAAGGCGCCAGCCTTCGCGCAGCCGCACGACCTTCACCGGCAGTCCTTTTCGCAGATAGACCCAATCGATCGGATATTCCCGGCTTGGCCCCACGCGCATGCGAACTTCGTCGAATCGCAGGCTTGCCCAGTATGGCGTGTCGCGGTCCTGCGCGCTCAGGTCGGCCGTCGCGATGCCCAGCGCGGCGACAGCGGCGAAAACGATCCATGCGATAAGGCGCAGCGATTGCATGACGGCCTGATAGCGTCGAGCACTGTCTTCGTTCAAGCACGGAAGCGCAGCGGCAAGCTTGATGGTCGCTTGACCGCGAACCCTTCCAGCCCTTAGCCCCTCTCCCATGGCAGACCAGCATCCCGTTCCGCACTTTCCCGCAGGCAAGCCCCGTGTCGTGCTGACCCGCCATCTGATGCCAAGCGTCGAGGAGCGGATGAGCGAGCTTTACGATGCAGAGCTCAATCGGACGGACGAGCCGATGAGTCGGGAGGCGCTGATCGATGCGATGCGCGGTTGCGACGTTCTCGTCCCCACCGTCACAGACCGGATCGATGCCGACATGATCGACGCGGCGGGCGATCGGCTCGGTCTCATCGCCAGTTTCGGGGCCGGCACAAACCACATCGACCTCGCCGCCGCAGCGCGCCGCCGCATCATCGTGACCAACACGCCGGGCGTCTTTACCGATGATACCGCCGATCTCACCATGGCCGCAATAATCGGTGTGCCCCGGCGGATCCGCGAAGGCACCGCCCTCGTGCGACGTGGCGAATGGAGCGGCTGGGCTCCGTCCGCGCTGCTGGGCCGCAAGCTGGGCGGCAAGGTGCTCGGCATCGTCGGCATGGGCCGGATCGGGCAGGCCGTCGCGCACCGCGCCCGCGCTTTCGGCCTCGACATCGCATACCATAACCGCAAGCGCCTGCCCGAAGCGCTCGAGCAAATGCTCGGCGCGCGGTATGTCGGCGATCTCGACACGCTGGTGTCCGAGGCGGATATGCTGACGCTGCATTGCCCGCTTACCGAAGAGACGAACGGCATCATCGATGCGCGCCGGATCGGCCTGATGGAACCGGGTGGCAGCATCATCAACACCGCGCGCGGCGAACTGATCGACCAGGAAGCGCTGATCGCGGCGCTGGAGTCCGGCCAACTCGCCGGGGCGGGGCTCGACGTTTACCCGGACGAGCCCAATGTCGACCAGCGCCTGCTCGACCACCCCAATGTCATGACCCTGCCCCATATCGGCAGCGCCACGGTAGAAGGCCGCGAGGCATCGGGAGAGAAGGTCATCGCCAACATCCGCTTTTGGGCGGACGGTCACAGGCCGCCGGATCAGGTGCTGGAGGCACTGGTGGGTTGAGGTCTCAGATCGCTCACCGACTTCCAGGCCGCCCGGTCAGAGATTGTCGTGCTTGGGCATTCCCAGAACGTGAAATCCGCCATCGACCCGGATGATCTCGCCGGTGGTGCAGTTTCCTGCATCGGAGCACAGGTAGACCGCCGTTCCGCCCACCGCTTCTAGTGTGGCGTTGGCGCGCAGCGGCGCATTGGCCTCGGTGTGCTTCCATGTCCGGCGCGCACCGCCGATGGCGGAACCGGCCAGCGTCTTCATCGGACCGGGGCTGATCGCATTCACGCGTATGCCTTCGGGGCCAAGATCGTTGGCGAGATAACGCACCGACGCTTCGAGCGCCGCCTTGGCCACGCCCATCACGTTGTAATTCGGTGTTACCCGGTTCGAGCCCATATAGCTCAAGGTGATCAGGCTTCCGCCATTTTCCACCATCATCGGATGCGCCCGGCGGGCCACTTCGATGAAGCTGTAGGCGGAGATATCCAGCGACCTCTTGAAGTTTTCACGCGAGGTGTTGAGGATCCGTCCGGTCAGTTCCGACTTGTCGGAAAAGGCGATCGCGTGGATCACGAAGTCAAGCCTGCCCCACCGTTCCTGCAACGCGTCGAAGGCTCGATCGAGCGAGGCGTCATCGGTTACGTCCACGTCCAGCATCAGATCCGATCCGACGCTTTCCGCCAGCGGTGCAAGCCGCTTGCCGAAAGCCTCGCCCTGATAGGTGAAGGCGAGTTCGGCGCCAGCGTCGGCGCACGATTTCGCGATGCCCCACGCGATGGATCGATCATTGGCCACGCCCATGACGAGGCCACGTTTTCCTTCAAGCGCACCCATGTCGAAACACCTTACTCATCCGCAACCGGGTCGAACACTCACCCATGGAACTTCGACAGCAGCATCGATCCGTTGGTCCCGCCGAACCCGAAGGAATTGGTCATGACCGTATCGAGCCCCGCATTCTCGACGAGCTCGGTAGCGATCTCTTTCGGCTTGAGCGCCGGGTCGAGCGTTTCGACGTTGATCGAAGGGGCAATGAAATCATGCTCGAGCCCCAGCAGACAATAGACCGCTTCCTGCGCACCGGTCGCCCCCTGGCTATGACCGGTCATCGACTTGGTCGAGCTGACCGGCGGTGTCCAACCTTCGCCGAACACACGGCGCACGGCTTCGATCTCGCCCACATCGCCCACCGGCGTGGAGGTGCCGTGTGCGTTGATGTAACCGACCCTCCGGTCATCGCTCAGCGTTCTCAGCGCTCCACGCATGGCGCGTTCTCCGCCTTCGCCTGACGGAGCCACCATGTCCGCACCGTCCGAGGTGGCGCAGAAACCGGTGACTTCCGCATAGATCTTCGCGCCGCGCGCCTGGGCGTGTTCTAGGCTTTCGAGAACCACGATCGCACCGCCGCCACTTATGACGAAACCGTCCCGGTCGGCATCGAAGGCACGCGATGCGCGCTCGGGCGTGTCGTTGTACTTGCTCGACATCGCGCCCATCGCGTCGAACAGGCACGAAAGCGTCCAGTCCAGTTCCTCTCCGCCGCCTGCAAACATCACGTCCTGCTGACCGAGCGCAATCTGCTGCGCGGCGATGCCGATGCAATGCAGCGAGGTGGAACACGCCGAGGTGATCGAGAAATTCATGCCCTTGATCTGGTAAGCCGTCGCCAGGTTGGCGCTGACGGTGGAGGACATGGTCTTGGGCACGGCAAACGGCCCGATGCGCTTGGTCGCGCCGGTCTTGAGCACGGTCTGGTGAGCTGCCAGCATGGCGGATGTCGAGGGACCGCCGGACCCGGCGATCACCCCCGTCATCGGGTTGACGACGTCCGTCTCCTCCAGCCCCGCATCGGCAATCGCCTGGCCCATCGCGATATGGGCATAGGCCGCGCCAGGCCCCATGAAGCGCAGGGTCCGCTTGTCCACGTGTTCGCTGACGTCGAGGTTCACCTCACCGGCGACCTGCGAGCGAAAGCCGTGTTCGGCCATCTCTTCGTTGAAGGTAATGCCCGACTTGCCCGCCTTGAGCGAAGCGAGCACCTCTTCGGCATTGTTTCCGATCGAGGATACGATCCCCAGTCCCGTTACGACAACGCGGCGCATGTTTCCTCTTTTCCGCCTCGGGCCCGTCAGGCCTCGGACAAGGCGACTTTCATATCCTTGACTTGATAGATGACTTCACCGTCGGCCTCGACGCGGCCATCGGCCACGCCCATGGTCAGACGGCGGCTCTGCACAGCCTTGGTGAAATCGACGTAATAGGTAAGCATCTTGCGATCCGGCCTGACCATGCCGGTCAGCTTCACTTCGCCCACGCCCAGCGCATAACCGCGACCCTGCCAGCCACGCCACCCGAGATTGAAACCGGTCAGCTGCCACAGGCCATCGAGGCCGAGGCAACCGGGCATGATCGGGTTGCCCGGGAAATGGCATTCAAAGAACCACAGATCGGGCTTGATGTCGAATTCCGCCACGACATGGCCCTTGCCATGTTCACCGCCATCGGCGGAAATGTCGGTGATCCGATCCATCATCAGCATCGGCGGTTCGGGCAGTTGCGCATTGCCCGGCCCGAACAACTCGCCGCGAGCGCATTTCAACAGGTCTTCGCGATCGAAGCTCATTGGGAAATCTGTCATCCCGGCGGGCACCCCTTTGTGTTGATCGGCACGTCGAGGCAGCGATTAGCAGGCGGCCTTACCAAGGAAAAGGGTGGATGCGCCGCAATCCTCCAGACCGCTCGCCGCTTCGCCGGCTTCGGTCTGTTCAAACGCTGCCGCACGCTTCGATGGCTTGTGGGTCAATACGATTCTCGCCGCGCTCGAAACGGGCGAAGTAACTTTTCAGGTCAGGCTTTTCAACAAATTCGATCAACCTGTATCCGACCGCCTCGAACTCGCAGAACAGCAGTTTGGG
>JBARZK010000023.1:0-26822 GCA_049649965.1 Erythrobacter sp. | reverse complement strand
AGCCGCGGTCGCGGAGACGCCGAGAATGCCCGGCTCGGCCAGCGGGTTGCGAAGCAGGCCCTGCAAGCCCGCTCCGCTCATGCCAAGGGCCGCGCCGACGAACCCGGCAGCGAGCGCGCGTGGCAGGCGGATTTGCCATACGACCAGTTCGTCCCCCGGAGCCGCCTGAAAAGCCAGAGCGGCTAGCACCCTGTCCAGCGGCAAGGGGGTTGAACCGAGCGCGACGGACAGCACCAACGCACCGGCGAGCGCGGCGAGGAGGACAGGCCACACGCGCTTCATCGCCGCGCCTCCGCCGCCGTGGCCAGCGCTTCGACCGCGTCGAGGAGGAACCAGCCGCCGCACGCGGTCCATGCTCCTTCAAGCGACACCACCGGCAATTCTCGCAATTGCGCCTGCGCCACCGGATGACGCGCGGCGCTCCAGTTGTGGACGTAACCCGCTTCGTCTTCGAAAAACGACGCGGCGACGAGGTCCGGGCGTTCGTAAGCCAGCCGCTCCAGCGGCAGCGCGCTCCAACCCGGCCGGTCCTGGAAGTTCTCGAGCCCCGCAGCGGCGATCAGTTCGTTGATCAGGGTGCCCTCGCCCGCGGTCACTCCGCCAGGCGTCATGTACAGCGTGGTGATAGGCGCCCCCTTGCGATCGGCAAGCGCCGCGAGCCGCCGGTCCATCTCGGCAACGAGCGCGCGAGCCTTCGCGGGCCGGCCCAGCGCGGCCCCCATGCGAAGCACCTCCGCTCGCGCGCCTTCGATGGTATCGGGAGCGCTCACCGTGACCACGTCTACGCCCGCTGTCTCCATGAAGGATTCGACCCCCGGCCCGCCGCCATAGGACCGGACCACCAGGTCGGGCTGCAAGGTCAGCACGTCCGCAGTTCGCGGACGGACTTGCGGCAATCCCACCGCCTCTGTCCGCATGTAGGAATATCCCCGCTGCGATTCCGGTGACAAGGCGAGGATATCTTCCCGGTCGGCGAACTTGAGAACGTACTGGTCGGCACAATAATCGAGGCTGACGATCCGACGCGGACCCTCCGCCAACCGCTCCGGCCCCTGCGAACAGGCGAGGAGCGAACAGCAGGCCAGAACCGCGAGGATCGCCCGTGGCACCGCTTACATCCGGTAACGCAAGCCGCCGAACGCGGCGCGGCCGGGCTGGCCGTAATTGAAAACCGTTTCGTACTCGGCATCGAACAGGTTCTCGATCCGCCCGAAAATCTCGAGGTTCTCGGTCAAGCCATAGCTGGCGCGAAGGTCGGTCAGGACATACCCGTCGAGCCGCGTCGTGTTGGTGGCGTTATCGAAGCTGTCGCCCACCACCAGCACGGTCGCTCCGATCCCCATACCGCTTTCCATCCGGTAGTCGGTCACGAGGCTGAAGCTGTCCTGAGCGCGGCGAGCCAGGCGGTTTCCGGTGGTTTCGTCGAACGCATCGATCCGGCTGTAATTGATGGCGACGTTCCAGCGATCGACCGGGCGAAGCGCGATGCCCGCCTCCCAGCCCTCGGCCCGCGCAAGCGCAACGTTGTCATAGGTGCCAGAGGGTCGATCATCGCATATCGGAATGGCATTGCCGAAGCAGGAAACGAACGCGATCAGGTTTTCCGCATCGCGCTCGAAATAAGTCACGCCAACTTCCGCGCGCCCTTCGAGGAAGCCGTGGGTCACGCCAACATCCCAGCTTTCCGATTCCTCCGGCAACAATTCCGCATTGCCGAAATCGCTGTAGAGTTGGAACAGCGAAGGCGCCTTGAAGCCCTCGCCGTAACTCGCACGCAGCACCGTGGCGCCACCATTGGGCGAATACGCGCCGCTTGCGGCGAACGTGGTCCGGTCGCCGAAGGTCTCGTGATCGTCCAGCCGAACGCCGCCTGTCAGGGACAGTCCGTCGAACGGGGTGACGTTAAGCTGGCCATAGGCGGAGTTGATCCAGACTTCCGGCGCAACAACGCTCGTCCGGTATTGCGATTCCTCGCGCTCGGCACCGAACACCAACTCCATGAATCCCGACGCGTCGAACACGCCCTGATACTCGTATCGGCGATTTTCGCCGTTGGTGTCGAAGGTTTCGGTGTCGGTGTCGAAGTTGAAACTGCGCCTGTCGATATTGGTGTAGGCGAAGCCGAGCCGGTTGCGAAAACGTCCGTCGAAAAGGCTTGCATTGATCCCCGCATATCCGACGAAATCGGTCTGGTAGGAGGTCTCGTCGACATCGGCGAAGGCGAAGGCCGGGGGCGGAAAGCCATCGACGTCCACTTCGCTGTCCGCATAAAAACCGCGCAGGTCCAGCGAGACGTTCTCGCCCAATGCGATGTCGAGCTTCCCGTTGGCGCCGAAGCTTTCGAAACCGTCCTTCTCCCTGCCTCCGCGTGCTGCGCTGAAAGCCGATATCCCGTCAGTGCGAAGGTAGTTCGCCCCCACACTGGCAGCGACAGGACCGATCCGGCCGGAGACATTACCCGTCAGTTCCGCGGTGTCGCGCTCGCCATATTCGGCGCTGGCGTACACGCCGAGTTCGTCCGTCGGTTCGCGCGTGATGAGGTTGACGACCCCGCCGATCGCCTGGCTGCCGTAAAGGACGCTCTGCGATCCGCGCACGACCTCGATACGCGCGATATTCCCGGCCAATAGCGGCCCGAAATTGAAGCCGCCGCCCGGAGCTGCCGAGTCGTTCAGCTTCACCCCGTCGATCAGCACGACGGTCTGGTCGCTTCCCGCCCCGCGGATCGAAACGCCTGCGGTGGTGCCGATACCGCCGTTGCGGCTGAAGGTGACGCCGGGGACGGTCCTCAGCACATCGAGCACGTCGCTCGGCTGGCGATCTATGATTTCCTCTTCCCCGATGACCGTAACCGACTCTCCGACCTGACTGATCGCGCGTTCGGTGCGGTTGGCGGTGACGACGATGGTTTGGGAGTTCGTCTCCTCGGTTTCGGGAAGGTCGAGAGACTGCGCCAGGGTGGCCGTAGGACACAGCACGGCGGCAGATGCCGACACGCACAGATAGGTTGCGATTCTCATTGTAATTCCAAAGTCATCCCACGCGGAGGCTCCGGTGCCCGCATGGTCAACCCGACAGATGGCCCGCCGAGACTGACATCAGCCGCAGCACCGGTAACCGGCCTGGCTGTCGTTACTTCGGAAAAAACTTCCCTGTCTCACTGGGCTGGACCCGGCCCCGGACGAACGACGCGACGGCAGGTCTCCTGGCTTGCCGATCATCGCCTTCGAACCGTCTTCCCGGCCTAGCCCTGCAGGCATCGGCCAGTGACATGCTGGTTCGGGGCTCCCGGCCTACAGTTGCGGGCACAGCGCCGGAATTGCCCCTTGCGGGGCGCACCGGCTTCCCTCTTAGCTACAGGCGCATTCGCACCTGCAGCACCGTCTGGCATTGGCATTGCGCGCCAAGCCGGACGGTGTCAATCCTGATGCCGGTCCGCCACGTTCCAGCGATCGAGCTTTCGATAAATTGTGGACGGGCTCACATCGAGATTCCTCGCGGCCTGTACGATATTGCCCGATGCTCGCGCGATCGCCTGCTCGATGGCGAGGCGCTCCACCTGTTCGAGTGTCATGCCGGCGAAATCGGCAGTCTTCGGCTGTTCCGGTTCCGCAATCGAAACCGTTTTAAGCGGCTCGCGCTCAACGGTCATGAGCGCAGATGGAAGCGCACTTCGCAAACCAGGACGGCGAACGTCCGGAAATTCCACCATATCGCCCGACCCGGTAATGATCGCGCGGCGCAGGGCGTTTTGCAGTTCGCGGACGTTGCCCGGCCAGTCGTGCTGTTCGAGAAGCGCCTGGCTGGCTTTTGAGAAACCCGTGATCGCGCGCCCTTCCTCTGCGGCGATGCGTTCGGCCAGGCTGTTGGCGATCAGCACGATATCCTCGCCGCGCTCGCGCAGGGCCGGAAGTTCGATCGGTATGACGTTCAGGCGATAGTAGAGGTCTTCGCGAAAGCGGCCTTCCGAGACCTCGCGTTCGGGTTGCCGATTGGTAGCGCATACGATGCGCACATTGACGGGTTCGGCCGCCGGGCTGCCGACGCGCTGGATCATTCCGGTTTGCAGAAAGCGCAGCAGTTTGACCTGCAGCTTGAGATCCATTTCGCAGACTTCATCGAGGAACAGGGTCCCGCCATCCGCCGCCTTCGCCGCGCCGATCCGGTTTTCGACCGCCCCGGTAAAGGCGCCCTTCACATGACCGAAAAGTTCGGATTCGAGCAGGTTTTCCGGGATGGCACCGCAATTTATCGCGACAAAAGGCTTGCTGCGGCGCTTGCTGGCCGAATGGATCGCTTCGGCGGTGACTTCCTTGCCGGTTCCGCTCTCCCCGGTCACGAACACCGTCGCCTTGGAATCGGCGACGCTTTCGATGGTCCGGAAAACCGCCTTCATCGCGGGCGACTTGCCGATGAAGCCGTGAAACGTATCCGACTCCTTCGGAGCGACGGGCGCATTCAATGACGCTCCGTTCGATCCGCCGCTTTGCTCCGCTGCGTTGCCTACCGTGCTCAGCAGACGGGTTCCCGAAACCGGCTTCACCAGGAAATCGTACGCCCCGAGGCGCATCGCCGCGATCGCCCGTGTGAGCGACCCGTCGGCGGTCACAACGATGATCGCCGGATTGCCCTTGCTCGCGGCAAGGGCATCGAACAGGGTCAGACCGTCGCCATCGGGCAATTGCAGGTCGAGCAGGACGACATCGAACGCCTCGCGCGCCAGGGTGCGGCGGGCTTCGGCCAAAGTTTCGCACAGGCTGACCTCGTGCCCCGCATCCTCGAGCTGCGCTGCGTAGCCTAGCGCGAGCGACGCACTGTCTTCGACTATGACGACTTTGGCTGGGGACATTACCGGATCCTGAAAAACGCTGTCTTGCCGGAGGGGTCGCGGTTGACCCAGGTGATCGTGCGCGGATCCCCGAAATGCTCCATGCAGCCCTGCACGAGGCCGAACGCGATGTGTGCGAAAGGGCGGTGGGAGGAATATTCGATGATGAAGCCGCCATCCTCTTTCCACGAGGCGACGGTGGGCGGGACGGCATCGGGATAGAGGACGCGCACCTCCTCGTGGATGTGGTCCTCGACATGGGCAAGCATGCCTTCGGCGGTCGGATAGCGTTCGACGATTTCGGTGTAGAGGACGCTGAATCGGCCAAACAGGTAGTTGCCGAACTCCTCGCACAGCGCGTCGGCATCAGCACCGCTTATGCGCGAGGCGGATGCGACGACCTGCACCGCCTGCTCCCAAGGATAGCGCGAGATCCTCGAAAACGCGCCGCCATGCGGCAATTGCGCACCGGCAAGCACCTGTTCGGTGAAACTCGGCCCGCCTTTCACATCGAGAAAGCCGACCAGCTCGGAATGGATGATACCCTTCATGTTAGACAGCTCCGTAGATTGGATGTGCCTCTCATGCTGCAAAAGCCATGCCGAAATCGCCCACGCGGAAAGCCCCTTGTTTCGCGAATTGTGACGCATAATGCGAACACCTTTGCAAAACGCAAAAATGCCTGCCGCAATTTGCGATTCCGTAAGCGACGGCCTTTCGGAAACTGCGAATGACCGCCTTACCGGGCAATTGGCACGATCCTTGGAAAGAGAAGGAGCGAAGACGAACCAGGGAATTCGATCATGCCTCGTACACTCACCGCCAACGCGCTCTGCTGTGCACTCGCCGCCGCCCTGCTGCCAGCGTGTGTTGCGGGACCGGCACCGGCAAACCACGCCAGTTCCGTGTACGGTCCAGGACAAGTCACCGACGCTGGATCCGGACAGCCGCGAGCCGAATGGATCGGCTCGGGCAAGCCCAACCCCGGCGGATCGTCATGCGACGTGCGCGCGCCGGGCGAACTCGCCACGTATCGCCGCGTCGCAACGGAAGCCTTCCAGGATCGTATAGCGCCCCTTGGTGCAGGAGACCGTATCGAGGTTTCAGTCATCGGCGATGCCGACCGGATCACCGGAACGTACATCATCGGTAGCGACGGCAGCGTTGCGCTGCGTGGGCTGCCGCCTGTCCAAGCAGGCGGATTGTCGATCGATGCGCTGACGCAAGACCTGCGCGATCAGCTGCTTTCCGCCGATCTGGTGCGCCCGCTGCGCAATGCCGTCCGCGTCGCCCTTATCGACAATGCCGGCGTTTCGGTCTCGGTCGGTGGAGCGGTCTTCCAGCCGGGCGCCGTTCGCGCGGGCGAACGGGATGCGGACAGCCGGATCGGCCTGAAGGAGGGGATGGTCAGCGGTGACGACAACACCAGCCGCACCATCGCCGCCGCCATTCGCGCGGCAGGCGGCGTGCGGCCCGACGCCGATGTCCGGCGCATCTACCTGCTGCGCGATGGAGACTATGCCGAGTTCGACTTCACCGGGTTCCTGGACGGCTCCTCGAACCGGGACGTGGCGATCGCGAGCGGCGACCGCGTTCTCGTACCCAGCCGCAAGTGCTTCGATACCGACCTCATGCGCCCATCGCCGCTCACGCCTCCCGGCATGCGCATCTACATGTCGAACCTGACGCGCAGCGCGAACAACAATGCCGGGGCCGCGATCGGCGAGAAGACGACTTCGCTGCCCTACGGCACGCGACTTCTCCAGGGCCTGGTCGCGGCGAATTGCGTCGGGGGCAGCTACATGCAGTCCGACCGCCGCGCCGTCCTGATCTCGCGCAATCCGATCAACGGCGAGAGTATCGTGATCGAGCGCGATATCGAGAAGCTAGTGCGGGCTGCCGACCGCGATGCACACAACCCCTATCTGATGCCGGGCGATGCGATTGCGTGCTATGACAGCCGCTGGACCAATTTCCGCGAAGCCGTTGGCCTGGTAACCGACGCTATCAACACCGCGACGCCCGCGATCCTGCTGGACGGCGCGCTGTGAAGAATTTCGCGCCCGATCTGGAGCGAGCGGCTCCGCCGCGCCGCCTGGTCCGCCTGTGGGTGCTGGTGCGCGACGGTCTGCCATCGGTCGGCCGGTACCGGCGCTATTTCGCCGCGCTCGCAGGTCCGCTCGCGCTGATCTGGGTGCTGGCGCTTGGCTATATCGCCGTAGCTCCGGATCGGTTCGACAGCCGTATGACGCTGATCCTGCCCGGCACGGGCGTCGGCGCGAGCATGAACCTTGAATCGATCGGTCAGGCCTCGACCAACACCTCTTCCGCGTTTTCGTCCCCCTCGCTGAGCCCGACCGAGAATTATAAACGCCTGCTGATGTCCGACCTCGTGCTGCGGGACGCTGCGAAGATCGCGGGCGAAGACGAAGGCGCCTTTCCGAAGCCCAGTATCAAGCTGATCGATCAGACGAACCTCATCGAACTGCGTCTATCCGCTGGATCGCCGGAACAGGCTCAGATCCGGATGGCCGCCCTTCAACAGTCTTTCAGCACCGCTCTCGATGCCTTGCGTATCGATGAAGCCCGGGCGCGTGAAGAGGCCGATGCCCTGCGGATCAGCGAGCTGGAGCGCAAGGTCGATGAGGCGCAGCAGGCGCTGCTCGATTTCCAGGGGTCGACGGGACTCGTCTCGCTCGATCAGTTTTCCGGTCGCATCACGGCGCTCGATCAGCTCCGGGCGACGGAGCGCGAACGCCGCGTACGCGTTGCCGAAACCGCCGCGGCCGCATCGCGCCTGTCGAACACGCTCGGCATCAGCCTTCCCCAGGCTCACAGGGTAATGCAGCTCAAGGCCGATCCCGAGTTCGGCGAGCTGCTCGATCGCTATTCCAAGGCGAGCGGCGAACACTCGGAGCGTTCGGGCACGCTGGGCGACGCGCACGTCACAATCGAGGAACTCGCGGCGCGCAAGGCCAGCCTGCGCGCGGACCTGGCGCGCCGCGGCAGCGAACTCACCGGAATGGACGGCGCCGATGTCGTGAAGATGGCGGATCTTGCAGTGTCGAACACCCGCGAGAACCTGTTCGCCAGCCTGACCGAGCGCGAAAGCGACCGGACCGGGCACGGCGCAGCGCTTTCCGAGCTTCGCCGCCAGATCGCCGCGCAATCCGCGGATACCGACAGCCAGGTCGCGCAGGCGGCCAGACTGGCCGATCTGCTCCGCGATCTTCGGGTGGCGGAGGCGGTGTTCAGTTCGGCCCTCGCCCGGCTCGACACCAACAAGTCGGATCCGTTCGCATCGTATCCGCTGGTGCAAACGCTCGAAGCGCCTTCGCTCCCCCGCGAGAAATCGGCCCCCTCGCCGATGATC
Source organism: Erythrobacter sp. (assembly GCA_049649965.1). GTDB lineage: Bacteria > Pseudomonadota > Alphaproteobacteria > Sphingomonadales > Sphingomonadaceae > Erythrobacter. Next base: position 18,621 of record JBARZK010000023.1, on the reverse strand, counting down.
GTCATCGCGGGCGCCATGGGCGCCACGATCTTCATTCTAATCGGGTTCCTGTTGCTATGGCTGAGACAGCCGATCATCCGCAAACTTCTGCCGAACGACTGATCTCGACCACGATCGAGTACACCTGGCTGCTGTGGCTGGTAGGCGGGCTGTACATCGCCGGCCCGGCGCTGGGCTGGGTGGTGGCAGGCGCGTGCTGGGTATCATTGTACCTTGGCCGGGTCGAAGCCAAAGCCATCCCGGTGGTCATCTGGACCTGGCTGGCGGGAATGCTGGCCCTGCTGGTCATCCTGTGGGTAGGCCATGCCAATTTCGAGCTGGGGACCGGCAAGACGATCAAGTCTAGCGTGGGCTGGGCCAAGGGCTGGGCCCTCATCGCGTTGTTCCCGCTTGCAGGAGCGCTGCTCGATATACGTGCCGAGGTGATCTACCGCGCGGTTTGCCGATTGGGATTGCAGACGCTCATCCTGTTCCCGGTGTTCCTGGCCGCCCCGTTCGTCGGGCTGCCCGAACAGCTCTGGGTTTCGCCGCTGAAAGTTCTGGGCGGGGCCGGGCCGGAATATTTCGCCGTGCAGCTTTATACGATCGAACCGGGTGTCGGCACGCCGCGCTGGCAGTTCTTCGCGCCGTGGTCGCCCGCAGCCGGCATGATCGGTTTGATCTGCGTCCTGCTGGCAGCGCAGGAAAAAAGCATCGGCTGGAAGACGATCGGCATCGCGGGAGGATTGGTCCTCGCGCTGTTCTCGCAATCGCGGCTCGCGCTCGTCGCCCTCGTGGTCATCATGCCCTTCGTCTGGGGGGTGAGCCGCCTCGGCAAGGGCTACCTGTGGCTGCTGGCGGCACCGGCCATACTCGCGCTAGGCATTGTCGGGCCGACGCTGCTCGAACTCATCGATACCGCTGTGAACGAGTTCTCCGCGGCCCGGGCGGATTCAAGCCGCGTGCGCGCGGCGCTGGGACGGATCGCGATGCTGCGATGGGAGACCGAGGCATACTGGTTCGGGCATGGCGTGGTCGAAAACGGTCCGCACCTCGTCGAATACATGCCGATCGGAAGCCACCATTCCTGGTATGGCCTGCTGTTCGTGAAGGGACTGCTTGGCGCAATAGCGCTGGCGATCCCGCTCGCGGCGAGTTTTCTGACCCTGCTCGTCAAGGTGCAGTCGCGAAAGGAAGCAGGGGTCGGCCTCGCCCTGACGATGGCACTCGTGCTGTATTCGTTCGGCGAGAACCTCGAGATCCTCGCCTACCTCTACTGGCCCGCTCTCGTCATCATCGGCATCATGCTGCGCAGGAACGAACGGCCTGAGAACGAGCGCGCGCAAGGCGGCATTCCGGGAACGCAATACGCATGACGAGGCCGCCGAACCACCAGGAGATTGGGTTCGGCGGCCTCTAGCCGACAGGACGGGAACGGCAGCGGGGGGTCTACGCCGCCAGCCTCTCCCCCGCGGCGCGTTCGAACAGGTCGGCCCAGCGCGCAACGATTTCCGAGGATTGGCCGCGCACGTTCTCGCGTCCGATCGCTCCCATGGCAACAAGGTCGCTTTCCGCCGCAGTCCGGATCGCGGCCGCGATGTCCTTTGCGCCAGCCATCGGACCGACATGCCCCCCGTGGCGCGCCTGTTCGGGCAGACCGTCCACATCGGCCACGAAGATGGCGCGTCCGGCCATCCGCGCTTCGGTCGCGACCAATCCAAACGCCTCGACCTTCGAAGGGATGATGACCGCGTCGCACTGCGCCAGATAGGCCGAAGGCGACCGGCTCGGCCCAAGCACGCGAACATGGGGCACGTCACCGGCCAGCGTTTCGAGCGCCGGGCGATCGGGACCGTCGCCGAAGATGGTAAGTTCGGCCATATCGGGCGAAACGTCGCGCATCGCCTCGATCAGCGCAGCGAAGTTCTTGACCGGCGCATAGCGACCATAGGCGAGAAGCCGTGTCGGGCCGTTGCGGCCTTTCGCCAAAGGCTCGATCGCGAACAGGTCCGCCGGGTCGGTCCAGGGGTAGATCACGCACAGCTTGCCGGCGGGGATGCCTACGGTTTGCGCCATCCAGTCGCGCTGGGCGTAAGAGACACAGACGATTTCATCCACCAGCGATGCCGCGAGTTTCAGCATTGTTCGGAACCGGGTTTTCGCTGGTACGTGGTCCTGCTCGAATGCGCGCGTGTAGCTGTGCTCGACATGCACGATCCGGGCGCGCGGATGGCGCGAACGCAGTTGGGCGAAGAACACCAGCCGTTTCCACGACAAGGCCATGTGATCAACGATGCAATCCGCATCGATGCGCGGTGCGGTCAGCGCATTAGCAGCGATCGGGACGACGTTCGACCTCGCCAGCCGGGAAAGCGCCGGCCCTTCGAAAAGGGAGAGCGCGCGGGTCACCCCGCCCATGGCGAAATCATCGAGCAGGTGCGCAACCTTCATCATGCCGCGTTCCGCAGATAAGGGCGCGCGAGCGCTGCGAAGCGATCTCGTCCCAGTACGCTCCCGGCGGCGATCGCGCCTATGGTCACGGCAGTCTTGCGCGGTTCACGGGTGACGATCGAGGGTTGGAGGCTGATCGCCTTGCCCATCAGGTCGCGAGCCAGTTCGAAATTGCCGAGCTGGACGGACCGCCGTGCGAGATAGCGCATCTGATAGGCCCGCGCCGTATCCCCGTGCTGCGCGACGAAATCGGGCGCGTAGCCCTGCAGCTTTCGCAGCATCTTCGTCCAGCTGAGGTATTGCTTCACCACATTGGCCGACAGGGCGCCTTGAATGATGCGGTAGTCGGTAAGTAGCCCTTCGATCCCGGCAAAGACGACATCGTGCCCGACCGCGAGCCGGATCCATAGCTCGATGTCTTCGGACTGGCGAAAGTCCTCATCGAACCAGCACGTGCGCGAAGGCTCCTCCGGATGGGTGAAGCGGGCCCGATCGAGCGCCGATCTGCGCAGCACCGGCGCGCTGCCGTTGCCCACCGGGTTGCGGCAGATGATGTCGCGCGCGGTGACGCGCCCGACTTTGGGGCGCATCGCGATGCCCAGCACCGCGCCTTCCCGATCGATCATGCGCGAGCCGGAATAGCTGACGCCGATATCGGGATTTGCCATCAGGTGAATGTAGTGGAGCGCGAGTTTTTCATGGTGCCACGTGTCGTCGCTGTCGAGCAAGGCGACGAATTCGCCGCTCGCATGCGCGATCCCGGTGTTTCGCGCGCCCGGCAGGCCGCGATTGACCTGTGACACGATGCGGATCCTCGGATCGTCGAAGCTTCGCACGATATCCATCGACGCATCGCTCCCGCCGTCATCGACGCAGATGAGTTCGAACTCGGCGAAGGTCTGGTCGAGGACAGACCGGATCGCTTCGCCGACGAACGCCTCCACGTTGTAGACGGGCATGATCACGGAAATCTTGGGATTGGTCATGATGGCTCTCCTGGGGGTGGGATCAGGCGAACACCGCGCGGCGCACGGACGCCGGGATGGCCCCTCCGGCCACGACGCCGCCGAGGGTAAGCAGGCTGCGCGCGCCGCCCGACATAAAGGTTTCGCGATCGGCGTCGATGCCGCGCCTGGCGAAGGAGCGGGCGATCTTGATCGGAACGCCGGCGCGCAGCGCCCGCCGCGCGAGATAGCGGCAATAGGTCGCCTCCGCCTGCGCGAGGCCCGGACCCTCGATCCAGCACGAGGCGAACCCGCGCCAGTTGTCGAGCATTGCCTCGAAATCGCAGGACAGGCCGTCCTCGCTCATGCGGTAGCGCACCAGCGGGTGCTGGATACCGCGAACGAGCCCGCCATCGGCGATGAGGCGCGCGAGGAATTCCTGATCCTCGGCATAGCGCATCGCCTCGTTGAACCCGCGTGCATCACGAAATGCAGCGCGCTCGATCACGAGGTTCGACGTCGTGCACACTGCATTCTCGAACAGGACGTCGCCGAGGTCGAGATAGTCGGCAGGAACGCTGGACTGGGTGCGGCCCGCCTCCAGCCGACCCTTGCGTTCGCTGCAGAACTCGACCTTGGCGAAACTTGCCGTCAGCAGCGGGTCGTAATCGTGCATGGCGCGATGGCGTGCGAGCTTTTCCGGGTGCCATTGATCGTCCGCATCGAGAAAGGCGATCAGTTCACCCTTGGCCAGGGAAGCACCGTAATTGCGCGTCGCGGACACGCCTGAATTGGGGTGCGAGACGATGCGGATGCGCCAGTCCATGACGGCAAGGTCGAGCATGGCGTTGAGCGTCCCGTCGCTCGACCCGTCGTCGACGATCACGATCTCGAAATCCTGATCGGTCTGGGCGAGCACGCTGGCCACGCTCGACTTGATCGTGGCCTCGGCATTGTAGGCGGGAATGACGACAGAGAATTTGACTGCGGACATCAGAGGTCTCCTTGAAGAGCTGGAACGTGAGGATTGCGGCTTGAGAAAAGGGGCAGCATCGCCGCCGGGACGAGAAAAAGCGTGAGGCCCAGGCCAAACCCGATGCAGGCCGCGGCGAGGCTGAATTGCGCGCCCAGAACGAGGCCGAGGAGCGCTGCGGCGGTGGCGGTTGCCATCAGACGGGTTTCTGCAAACGGGGCACTTCGTGCGCGCAGCCGGGCGCCGATCAGTGCGCCACACAGCAGCGGGACTGCGGCGAGAGCCAGAAGCGAGAGATAGGGAACGGCCGGAATCCAGGTCGCTCCAAACACGACCGGCACGTAGAACGGCGCGAGCAGGGCCTGCGCGGCGACCAGCGGCAACACCACCGCCATGCCCATCGCGAAAGCGCGACGGTACTCGCGGTAGAGATCGAGCGCCTCTGCCTTCGTGAAGTGCGGAAAGAGGACGAGGTTGCACGCCGCAACCAGTGATTGCGTGATACCCAGACCGGCGTTGAACGCGAAGTAATAGAGGCCCAGCGCCTCGTTACCGAGCAGCGCGCCGACCAGCAGTTTGTCGCCGTGAAGGCGCGCAGCCGCCAGAAGTTCGGTGCCGAGGATTGCGGGGCCGAAGTTTGCGAATGCCGAGATCCCGGCGGGACGCACCGCGCGGGCCCGCGACCAGCGATATGTGCGACGGGCGAGCACCAGCCAGATCGGCGCGGTCAGCAGCTTGGGAAGGACGATCGCCCACGCACTCGGCCAGATCAGCACCAGCGCCACGGTGAGCAGGCAGTCCGCTATGTTCTGCGCCGCGATGACGCGCGCGGTCGCGCCCATGCGCTGGTCGCGCATCGCGAGGAAAATCTGCACGAGCCCCGCCGGCATGAAAAGATAGACCAGCGACAGGACCGCCAGCATCGCGCCGACCTCGCCGAGGCCGAAGACGAATGCCGCGATCCCGGACACCGCGACCTGGATCGCCATGACGCCCGCACAGACCAGCCAGAACAGTCGCTGCGCGCCGTTGCAGATCGCGTCGAGCTCGGAATCGCAGGCGGTGATGATCCGCTGTCCGATCCCGACATTCGCCAGCACTCGCACGAATTCGAACAGGCTGAGTGCCAGCGCCGCGGTGCCGAGCATTTCCGGGCTGATCTGACGCGTAACGACGAGGATCGCCCCGAGGCGCACGACCCTGGTGATCGCTTCGGCCGAGCCATACGCCAGCATGCCGCGGGCGAATGCGGGCCATCTTTCTGGCGTCATCAATATGCGAACGGCGCTTTGCATTCTTTCCTCGCAGTTGGTTCGGGGAAAAGATTTCAAGATCCGTGCCAACAGCGCGGCCGACCGATCCCGCGCGATTTCACGGTCAAGTTTGTCTTAATTTCGCAGAAGGGTTCTCAATCTTCGCGATCTGCGACGATTGCGTCTCGCAATTTGCGAAAAGCCGGATCGAACAGATCGTCAAAATGAAAGATCGGAATAGAAACCCAAGCAAATCAGGTATTTGAGAGTTTGGCATAACCATTGCCAATCACCGGACGAGACCAATTCGAGGAGCTTGTCCGATGAAATACCTCCCCAAACGTGATTTTCGCCTTATGCCCGGGGCCGTAGTTTCCGACCGTCTGGAAGCCGGTCGCGAATGGCCGACGATCCGGCTGTTCGACCTTCCGCTCGTGTGTGCCGGTCGCCGTGAAATGGCCCGTCACATTCTCGCCCGCGTCGGCGCGGACAGGCCTTCGACCATCAATTTCGTCAACGCGCATTGCATCAACCAGCAGCGCGAGGATGCGCAATACCGCGAGGCCCTGAAGGCAAGCGACCTCCTGCTTCCCGATGGTGTAGGCATGGAAATCGCGGCGCGCCTTTGCGGAACCCGCGGGCCGCAAAACCTCAACGGCACCGATCTTTTCCCGATGCTGTGCCGCGAAGCGGAAGAGGAAGGCACGGGGATCTGTCTGCTCGGCGGCTTGCCGGGCGTCGCCGACGGGGCGGCGGACTGGGCCGCGTACCACTTTCCCGCTCTGCGTATCGCCGGAACCCAGTCGGGCTTCTTCACTCCGGAAGAAGAGGACGCCCTGATCGAACGGATCAACCGTTCGCATGCTGGCATCGTGCTCGTGGGCCTGGGCGTACCGCTCCAGGAAAAATGGATCGCGCGCAACCGCCATCGGATAACCGCGCCGGTCGTGATGGGCGTTGGCGGACTGTTCGATTACTACGCCGGCCGCATTCCCCGCGCCCCTGCAATGGTGCGGGCCTGCAAGAGCGAATGGATGTGGCGCCTGGCGATGGAGCCGCGCCGAATGGCGAAGCGTTACATCCAGGGCAACGCCACGTTCCTCGCGCACGCCGCCATGATCGCTGCTGGCGAGCGGGGCCTGTTCGAACAACTCAACGTTGCTGGCAAGCGCGCGCTCGATATCGTGGTGGCCGGTCTCGCCGTGCTCGCGCTGCTGCCGATCTTCATCGCGACGGCGCTGTCGATCCGGCTGGAAGACAAGGGCCCGGTGCTGTTCCGCCAGACCCGCATCGGCGCCGACGGCACGCCCTTCAGCATGATCAAGTTCCGCTCGATGTTCACCGATTCCGAAGAGCGCCGCAAAGCCCTTCTCTCGCAGTCGGAGCGGGCCGGCATCTGCTTCAAGATGCGCAACGATCCGCGGATCACGCGCACCGGCAGGTTCATTCGCCGCTTCTCGATCGACGAGCTGCCGCAATTGTTCAACGTGCTGGGCGGGAGCATGTCGCTGGTCGGTCCGCGCCCCGCGCTGCCCAGCGAAGTGGCGGCCTATCGCGGCAGCCACTGGCAACGGCTGGCGGGCAAGCCGGGCATCACCTGCACCTGGCAGGTTCGCGGTCGCGCCGAGATCCCGTTCGAGCGTCAGGCCATCATGGACCGCGCCTATCTCAAGCGCACCAATGTCTGGGTCGATCTGAAACTGCTGTTCTGCACGCCTCGTGCAGTCCTGGGAGGTCGCGGCGCCTTCTGACGCCGCCCTCTTACCCGTCGCTGACCAGAGCGCTGAAGAGATCGTCGAAAGCCAGAAGGCTTGCGGCGATCTCGCGGCGCAAGGACCCGCTCGAAAAATCGGGATCCTCGGCCAGCATTTCGCGATAGCGGCTGAGTTCCTCGACGATCCCGATGGCCCCGACGTTGAGGGACACGCCTTTGAGACTGTGCGCAGCGCGCGAAAGCGCCTCGTCATCGTCCGACTTCGCGGCCTTCAGAACCGCTTCGCCGTAATCGCTGATATCCTTCTTCGCCGCTTCGCGCATGCGGTCGCGATAAGCCTCGGGCAGATCGAAGAAGGCGCGCTGGAACAGCTCGTGATCGAAGCGGGCGTTGAGCGGCTGCACGGCTTCGCGGCCGAGCATCGCGGTGCGAAGGGCCGTCTCCAGCGCCTTGCGCCGCACGGGTTTTGCAAGACACGCCGTCATGCCTGCCGAGAGCAGCCGTTCGCGTTCGGCCTGCAAACTGTGAGCTGTCACACCAATTATCGGCGTGCGCGCGGCAGGTCCGCTCATGGCGCGAATGGCCTGCGTCGCCTGCTCGCCATCCATGATCGGCATCATCACGTCCATCAGCACGATGTCGAAGGTGGTGTTGCGGATCGCTTCGATCGCTTCCACGCCGTTGCCGACGGTGGTGGTCTCGCAGCCGATCGATTCCAGCATGCGCTCGATCACATAGCGATTGCTCTCGGTATCTTCGGCCAGCAGCACACGGGGCGCGGTCCCGGGCGGGGTCGCTGCGGTCCGCTCTTCGAACGCGAAATCGGTATCGACCAGCGATCCGACCGGCTCGCCCGTTTCGGTCTCCTCGATCAGCTTGACCGCGATATCGACCAGATGATCGGCCGCCTCCCGGACGACCGCGAAATCCCTGGACTGGTCCGAAACCTGATCGGCGAGCAGTTCGAGTCCGCCGTTGAGGGAATTGAGGGGTGTCCGGATCGCGTGCCCCATCTCGCTCAGGAACCGGGTTCGCGCATCGAGCGCTTCGGCCGTGCGGCTCTGCTCTGCCGCCAGCTGCTGGCTAAGCCTGTCGAGTTCCGCGACGCGGCGTTCGGCCCTCAATTGCAATGCTTTAACCTGGCGATCGTTCGCCCGGCTGATTGTGATGTCACGCACCGTTCCGTAAACGGTCGAAGGACGTTCTTCGGTGCTGGGGTCGCGCCGGATCGCCCAGCTGAGCCAGTGCACCGCCCCGGTGTCGTAGCGGACGATGCGATGCTCGAACCTGTGCTCGACACCGGGCGTCATCTCGGTGAAGAACGCCTTTGCATCGCGCATGATGCGGTCGCGATCGAGCGGATGAATGGCACCGAGCAGGTTTTCCACCGACCCCTCTTCGCCATCCGGCAGACCCAGCAGGCCCCCGGTTCCCGCCGACGCCGTGAAAGGTTTGCCCTTCTCCCCGTAGATTGTCGCCATTTGTGCGGTCGATAACGCGGCGAGCAGTTTCCGGCTCTCTATATCGAGCTTCTTGGCAAGCTCGCTCTCGCGCTGGCTGAGCTCCCGGTTGGCGCGGTCGAGTTGGCGCATCCGACCTTCGAGAGCGGTTTCCGCATCGCGCAGCGCCAGTTCTGCCCGGTCGAGCCGCAGTTTGAGGATGCGGACCTGCTCGTCGCTCGGAAGGTCTTCAAGCGCGCTCATGGACTGCATTCTCAAGTAGGTCCGGCAGGACCCGCGCTATGTTGCCGTCAGCCACGTTGTGCACCTTGTCGGCGTGCGGTTTCACGCCAAGCGCTTCCCGATCTGTCTTGCCAAGCACTATTATGCGGGAACTGGCGTCGAGCATGTCATCCGGGAGTTCCGCAAGGCTGGCGGTGTCGCAAACGACCAGGAACGGCCCTTTTCGCGCTGCAACGGGCGCCGGCTCCTCACCCGGATCGAGCACCCGCCAACCGGCTAGGCTTGCCACGGCCTCGGCCTGGATCTGCTCGGTCGCCTTCTCGATCGCGACATGCACGGTGCCGCGCTCGACCGCTCGCGAAGTGTCCTTCACAGCGGCGGGTTCGCCCAGCGGGAGCGAAATTGTAAAGGTGCTGCCGATCCCGACCTCGCTTTTGATCTCGATCCGCCCGCCCATCGCTTCGACGATATCGCGCGTGATCGAAAGTCCCAGCCCCGCGCCCACCGACTTGCCAAGGGAGTCCGTCCCGCTCGTATCGAACGGATCGAAAATCTTGGCGACACGATTGCTGTCCATGCCCGCCCCGGTGTCCGAGACGACGAACATCCAGTCGTCGCCGGGAGCGACAGGTTGCCGAACGTCGATGGTGACCATTCCGACCTGCGTGAACTTGACCGAGTTGGAAACCAGGTTCGACAGCACCTGTTGGATACGGCCCGGATCGCCCATCGCCTCTTTTCCCGAAGGCGAATGAACCTCGATGCGGAGGCCCTTGCGTCGCGCGAGCGGGCGGAAAAGTTCGGCTACGCGGTGCGCGACCGCACTGGGGCGGAATGCCTGCGCCGCCCGTCCGTTACCATCCTTCGACAGGCGCGCCTGTTGCAGGATGGCATTCAACGTATCCAGCAGGGCCTCGCACGAATCCTCCATCAGCCCCAGCGCCCTTTCGCGCTCGGCCGTCGACTGCTCCCGCTTCAGCTGGTCGATGATCCCCAGAACGCCGCCCAGCGGCGTGCGGATCTCATGCGAGAGGACGGCAAGAATGTCGCTCCTCGCGCGTGTCTCCGCTTTCGCTTCGTCCAGCGCCTGCACCAGCGCCTCCGCTGCGGTTTTCTGCTCCGATATGTCCTGCAGGATGCCGAAATATCCGACCAGAGCGGGCTCCTCGTCGAGACCGGTTTCGTCGAAAACCGTGGTGCCACGAACGAGCGCGGAAAACCTGTTGCCCCCGGCACCCACTGCAAGCGTCTCGAAGCTGAAGTCCGACTTCGCCGCAATCGCCTCTTCGATCGCTTCCACCGTCGATGCTCGTCGGCTTTCATCGATCAGTGTCGGAACATCGGAGAGCGACATCGTCGCATCGGGGAGTCCGAGCCGGTTCTTGAGCCATGGCGAGAACGTCACCTCCATCGTCTGCGGATCGAGGGCGAAATGTCCGGCCTGTGCACTCGATTGGGCCATCTCGAGATACAGAAGGGTCTTCTCTGTCTCTCTCTGTGCATTGCGGAACGACGTGAGATCGTGCGCGATGTACGCAGCACCGAACATGTCGCCGTTCTCGTCAGCAAGCGGAACAAGCGTTTCCTCGAGCAATGCCGCCCGGCCACCCGCGACCTCTCGCTTCGAAACCTCGCGCTCGCGCCTGGGTCTCTTGATCGTCCGCGCCGGAGCACAGTCCGACTGGCCTATCCCGAATTTCCTGCCGAGCGCGGCGATCTCGTCCGCTCCGAACAGTGCGACCGCTCCCTCGTTGGCTCTGATCAAGGCCCCTTCCCTATCATACAGAGCCATGGCGTAACCTTTCGCCGCATCGACCAGCACGTCGAAGGACCGGCTCTCGCGTGATCGGGCCTGCGCGAGACGTTCCTCCATCTGGTCGAACGCCTGTTCGAGGTGATCGATCTCGTCGCCCCGGTCTTCGACGAGGTCGAGCTCGTCCGCCGCAGCGATGCTGTCCGTCCGGTTCGCGAGGCGGGTAATGCGGGTCGCGACCGCCTTGTGGAAGATCGCCGCCAGGACGAGGCCCAGCAGGAGCGTACCGACGATCGCGACGCCGATGACCCGCTTGGCGATCGCCCAGGCGCGGTCGCTCAACGCGTCATTCGGCAGGATGGTGAGCACGACCCAATCGGGCGCATCCAGCCTGTCGCCGGAAACATACGCGCCAAGTTCTTCCGAGTACTCGACCTGCCGTTCGACGCCTGCGCCCATATAGCCGACAAGCGCTCGCAGCATCGGGTCTTCGGACTCGGCAAGATCGATATTGGCTGCGAGCGGCCGCGTGTTTTCGCCGGTCAGGCCCGAATGGTGAACCAGTTTTCCATCCGCACTGGCAATGACCGTCGTCGCACCGGCGATCGGCGGTTTCAGCCGCTCCGTCAGATCGCGCAGCGGAATGCTGATGCCCCAGGCGCCGATATGACGCCCTTCGATCCTGACAGGCAGCATGCAGCCGGTCGTCCAGTTGTTTCCGGAATCATCGTAGGCGGGAGTCTGGAGGCTGGTGCAACGTAACTCGCCTTGCGGATTGTTACGGGGAGAGGTGATCGTACTGAACTCGGCATCCTGAAAATTGAACCCGGGCGGTGCATTTCGATAGGTCGCTAGCTCGTCCTCGCGATCGGGCGCGAAGATGAGAAGGTCGTTGGACGGCGAAAAGAAGTACAGGCTCTCGATCTCGTCAGGCAGTCCGTTTGCCATCGCCTTGATGGTATCGAACGCTGCCATTATCGCGGCGCGTCGCTCGCCAGTGGGCTGCGGAGGCGGCGCGAACCCCCCGAATCCCTGTAGCCAGACGGAGCCGCCAAGCTCGCGTCCCGTCCAAAGAGAGGGCCGTGAATGGAATGCGCCTTGCGCCGATTGCGCGAAAGTCTGCTCGAATGTCGTAAATTCGCCGGACTCTAGCCTGTCGCGCATGATCCGGGCCGCCTTCCGCTCGGTCTGGGAAACGAGCGCCAGTTCCCGGCGAAGGCTGTCCGCCACCGCGTCGTTGGACGCCAGCAGTTCGGAGGCCGCGTCCTCGCGGTAATCCGCGATGGCCGACCGGTAGGTCAGCATCGCCATACCGCCGACGATAAGCGCGACGATCGGACACGCGATCAGCAAGCCTCTGAGAGAAAGCGACATGCGCCAGAGGTTACCGGGATAGGGTATGAAGATAATTAAGGAGCAAGACCGGACGCACCCCGATTATACCTTAGCCCTGGTGGGAGCCGATTCATCGAGGCAAAGCTACAGCGAGGGAGATACGGAGTATGAGAAGAACGCAATGCGTGCTCTCGGATCAAGCCTTTCGCGGATCCCAGAATCTGAATGGCGAGCTTGGAGGGAGAGCAAGCGCAAGGTGGTGCGCGACGCAGTCCGGAGCGGACCGGTCTCTTACCTGTTTTCCCTGTTTTACAGGGTATTTACAGGGAATCGGAAGTTTTCGGACTGGACTTCCCTCCCCAGCTTGCGTCAAACCCGCAGAAAGCAGCCATCTTTGCGACCGAATTCCCTACTCATGGAACAGGGAATTCAAACGCCCGTATCAGCGATAGAGAATTGCGTGATCAGGGAATCTTACGCTGCCTTTCAGGGACCGCGGCCAACGGTCTTCAATTAGGGTCGGCAGCAACATTCCTGTGGAGAAACAGCACAAACGTTCTTCATTTGTACTGACAGTTTCGATCGCGTTGTGTTATAATTGTGGTCCCATCGCTGTGATAGCTGAAGGACTAAAACGATGAACGTACCTTTTGGTATTGTCGAACGCTCGATTACTGGCTTGAAGCCATACCCTCGCAACGCCCGCACCCATTCGAAGAAACAGATTGCCCAGATCGCGCGCTCGATCGAGCGGTTCGGGTTTACCAATCCGGTCCTTGTATCGGACGATGGCGAGATCATTGCGGGCCATGGCCGGGTCGAGGCTGCCAAGTCACTCGGAATGAGATGCGTGCCGACCTTGGCCCTTTCGCATCTCTCTAACACCGAGCGCCGCGCCTACATCCTCGCTGACAACAAGCTTGCTCTCAACGCAGGCTGGGACAAGGAAGTGCTGGCGATCGAGCTGCAGGCGCTGGTCGACCTCGAGTTCGACACCGAGCTTACCGGGTTCAGCCTTGCCGAGGTCGATCTCGTGCTCGACGAAGCTGGCGAAGCTGACCCCTCGGGAACCGATGAGCCGGAAGATGTCGTGCCCCTTGTGTCCGGAGAGGCCATCACCCGTCGCGGCGATCTCTGGGTGCTCGGTACTCACCGCCTGCTGTGCGGAGACACGCAGCACGCGCCCGACATCGCTCGGCTGATGGCCGGCGAGAAGGCCGACCTCGTGTTCACCGATCCACCCTACAACGTCGCGATCGACGGCAATGTCTGCGGACTGGGTTCGGTCAAGCACCGCGAGTTCGCATTCGCGAGCGGCGAGATGGATCGCGCGCAGTTCGTCACGTTCCTGAAAGTGACCCTTGGCAACATGGCATCGGTCATGCGCGACGGCGCGATCGCCTATGTCTGCATGGACTGGCGGCATATGGGCGAGTTGATCGAGGCCGGCGAGGAAAGCTTTACCGAGCTCAAGAACCTCGTCGTCTGGAACAAGACTAACGGGGGGATGGGCGCCTTCTACCGTTCCAAGCACGAGCTCATCTTCGTGTTCAAGCAAGGTACCGCCAGCCACACCAACAGCTTCGGGCTTGGTGAAACCGGTCGCTATCGCACCAATGTGTGGGACTATGCCGGGATCTACTCGATCAGCGCGGCACGCTCGGAAGAGTTGGCCATGCATCCGACGGTGAAGCCGGTGGCGCTGATCGCGGATGCGCTGCGCGACTGCTCGCGCCGCGGCGAGATCGCGCTCGACGGGTTCGGGGGCTCGGGCAGTACGCTGATCGCCGCGCAAAAGACGGGGCGCAAGGCGCGGCTCGTCGAATACGATCCGCTCTATTGCGACACGATCATCCGGCGCTGGGAGACGTTTACAGGCAAACAGGCCCGCCTCGAGACGACTGGCGCGACGCTCGACGAGGTGGCGGACGAACGGCTTGGTCTCGATCTGGAGGCTGCCGAATGAGCAAGCCGCAGCGCAAGGAAGAGCCCGAGGATCCCAAGGATAGCGGCAAGGTCGTTCCCTACTCGGTCGGCTACGGCAAACCGCCGGTTGAGCACCGGTTCCAGAAGGGCCAGTCCGGCAATCCGAACGGGCGTCCCAAAGGCTCGGCAAACAAGCCGAAGGTCAACACCGACCACGGCATGCAGGCAGCAGAAGTATTTCTTCGCCACGAGGCCTACAGGCCGGTCACTTTGCGTGAGGACGGCGAGTTGATCGAGCTCCCGGCGATTCAGGCGGTGTTCCGGGCAATGGGTGTTGCCGCCATGAAGGGCAACAGGTTCGCGCAGAAGACCATGGCCGAGCTGGTTACCGATCTTGAGCGGCGTGATGCCGAGGCGCGCATGGAATTGTTTGGCAATGCTCTCGAATACAAGCAGCACTGGTCCGACGAGATCGAGAGTTGTGAGAAGCGCGGATTGCCGGTGCCAGAGCCCATCCCGCACCCTGATGATATCATCCTTGATCCAAACAACGGCGATGTCCGCATCAAGGGGCCCCAGACGAAAGAGCAGAAGCAGAACCTGGACGAGTTGCTCGCGCGGCGCACCGAGGCGCAGGAGGAAGTAAACTACTATGCCGACAAGCATCGCCGCGCACGAAGCGAAAGAATGAAGGAGCGCTATCTCGAAGACTGGCACTGGGAGCAGCGCATGTTCGATATCATCAACGACAAGGTTCCGCCGCGCTACAAGGCGAAACTCGAGAACCGGTCATATCGCGAATACGCATCGCGCGAGGGAGGGGGGTTCGTGAACCTGCGCAAGAGCCTCAAGCTTCGCGACGATCGTGTCGAGGACTGAAGCGCCATACCGTCGGGGCCTTCAATACCATCAGCCCGCCTACCAGGCTCTTTTGATATGAACATGATCAATCAACAACAGGTGTTGTATCGGCCACCCAAAACGGAACGCCAAGCCAGTATTACGTTGAGATTACGTTGAGATTGCGTTGTGCCTCACGCAACGGCTTGGCATGAATTGCCAATCATTCTTCCTTCAAGCTCCAAAGGCCCCCCGATTTGTATTCCGGCATTCGTCGCTCGGGAGAGGCAAACCCGAACATACGCCGTTGAAGCGCCCAGTCGGTCGGGATGCTCGATCGCATAAGCCGTCTACGGGTCAATCCTGTCGGCTGACTGCCGTCCACAATGGCGGTGACGATGTCGGGCGCAAGATAGTTGATCCGCAGCAACTTGCCAAACTGAGCCGTACGTATGCCTAGTTGCCGTGCTAGCTCTGCAATTGATTTATCGCGGTGCTCAGCCACCAGTCTTTGAGCCCTCCTCCCTTCTTCGATCAGATCGGTTAGCGGTTTGTTCGGGCGGAGACATTCTCCTCGAGCGCGCGGCTCTACATTGATTATCGGCATTTTCTCCGGAGAAAGAGCGCGAACTTCGATCTGAAATTCGAAGTTCGCATTGCTGAGCGGCCAGTCGTGCGGCTTGGCACGAAATTCAGTCAGACCGCGCCACTGCAGGAACCGCTGAACCTCTTGCGGTCTTACAGTCACGGAAATTTGCTCTTTTCCAAGCTCGACACCAATCAGCAAAGCCTCGAATACGCTTCGCCGAAGATCGGACGAGGTAGCTTCGAGGCGCTGAGCAGCCCCTTCTCCTGACTCGACCATCTTTTCCAGCTTTTTGCCCGCAACCCCCAGAGCCTTGATCGTGCGTCGTAGTCGAGCTCTATCACAAAAAAACTCTGCCATGACTGCGACCATCAATTCGTCGAAACGGCCAGCGTGCGTTCGATAGGCTTTGATGTACCTCAAGCGCGACCAGCGCGCGTCTGTGGACGAATAATAGGTGTGTACCTTCCCATTCTTTCGCTGGATATCGAGGTACATCGTTCGACCTAGTTCGTCCGACATCAGCCCGGCCATGAAATGATCGGTTTGTTTCGGACCCGGCTTTGGTCGCCTTCTGGATTTTACGAGCTTTTGAACACGATCCCATTGCTCGCGTGCGATGATGGGTTGGTGACGGCCTTCGTAATTGGATCGATGTCCGGGTATCTCGCCGATATAGATCGGGTTTTGCAGGATAAAGTAGACGAGGGAAGGTGAAATCGGTTTGCCCCCTCGTGTTCCGCCTTTGCGGAGCGGCTTGACCGAGCTTTCGAACCCCCTTTCCTCTACTGCTCTTATGAGTGCGCTGTAGCGTTCGGTCTTGAGAAATTCGCGGTAAAGAAAGCGGACGATCGCAGCTTCATTCTCATCGACTACGAGTTCGTCATCAATGCTGACGTAGCCGAAAGGCGCTTGGCCCCCATGTATCTTCCCGAATCGTTTACGCGCCCGAAGGCTGTCCCGGACACGCTCTGAAATCATCTCGCGCTCGAACTGCGAAAATGTGAGGAGAATATTCAGGACCATGCGCCCCATGCTGTCCGACGTGTCGAAGGCCTGCGAAACGGAAACGAGCGTTATGTTGCGGGCCTCGAACAAGTCCATCAGGCGCACGAAATCGGCGAGGCTCCGGGTAAGGCGGTCAATCTTATAGACGACGATAGCATCTACCTGACCGTCTTCGATCGAGCCCATCAGGGCTGTCAGCGCTGGCCTGTCGAGGTCTCCGCCTGGTTGGCCTCCGTCGTCAAAGTGCTCGGGGAGCTCGAACCACGATTTGTAGGCTTGGCTTTTGATGTAGGCGCTGCAGATCTCCCGCTGTGTGACGAGAGAATTGAATTCGCTCTCAAGGCGGTTGGACGTGCTTTTGCGCGTATAGATGGCACATCGGATTGAGCGGTCTTCGTCTGCCATCAAGCAACGCTCCCGAAGCGGCCGACATACGCTATGCTGATATCGTCGGTCTCAAAGCGCCCCGCGATGAAGTCTATCACGAGTTTCAGCCGAGCCTATCGAATTTCGGCGTTCGACACATGAATCGTCCAGGGCTCACTCATGTGCTGCGCCTATTGAACAGATTTTCATCCAAGGGTGGTCGAAGATACAGCGCCTTTCTCCTTAGCATCGCGGCTTTGTTCTCGCATGAAGGGGCGATCGCGCTGAGGTTTGCGCAAGTCACGTCGCGGACTGTTCGCGAAAAATCCGTACGCTCGACACATTTTTCAGCCCGGATCCCCGGGGTCTCTGCGAATTGCCCATATCACCGTGGCTAGAGCCGTAAGAAGCGCAGCGACAGCGGTGATCAGTGTGGCATCTACTACGGGCATAAATGACTCCTTCCATCACGGAAGTAACCAAATAGGCTCGTTGTAGGAAAGCTGTTTCGGTCGGATCGTTTGCGTACCGTCCGCAGCTTGGCGCGCGATTGGGTTCTTTCAACGCGGGGCGCTTTTCGCTTGATCTCAGCTATTCGATAAGCGTCCGACCTATGGAGCGAAGCCGATGGCTACAGATCTCGTGATGCAAATCCGCCGCTGCGCCATCTATACGCGCAAGAGCGTAAACAGGAATCTCGATCATGAGGTCAGCTCGCTCGTCACCCAGCGCGAGATCAGCAGCGCTTATATTACGAGCCAACAGTACAAAGGGTGGGTCGAATTACCCGACCATTACGATGACGGAGGGCATTCGGGTAGCGGTCTTGAGCGCCCGGCCCTCGCTCAGCTCATGCAAGACATCGAAGCGGACAAGATAGATGTTGTTGTCGTCTACAAGATCGATCGGCTGACCCGCAGCCTGGCTGATTTCGTCCGGCTGATCGAAATCTTCGATCGCCGCAATATAGCGCTTGTCTCGATTTCGCAGGCTTTCGATACGTCAGACAGTATGGGTCGCATGATCCTGAATGTCTTGCTGACGTTCTCGCAATACGAGCGGGAACTTATAGCTGAACGGGTACGTGACAGCATCAGGACGCGCAAGCGACATGGCAAGATGCATGGTGGGCTGCCACCCTTCGGATATATCGCGACGCCCGAAGGTCTGAAGATCGAAAATGCCGAAGCGAAGATTGTGCAGTTTATCTTCGATGAGTTTCTGAGGTCGAAGCGCTACACAAGGGTTATGACTGCCGTGCGCGAACGCGGCTATTGTAGCTCCATCAAATTTAGCCCGCGCGGCAAGCCACGAGGAGGTACGCCAATCTCGCCCAGCACGGTGTATAGCATTTTGCAGAACCCCATGTATGTCGGCGAAATTAGAGGGCATGACCGAACGTACCTAGGCCAGCATGAGCCTCTTGTATCGCGTGAGACCTGGGAAGCGGCTCAGGTCATCTGCCAAGAGCGCAAGAAACGTTCGCCCCACAATCGCGATACCGACCATTTTCTAGCCGGGCTTCTGTACGACGAGCTAGGGCGCCATATGCTCCTCGAGCTAAAGGCGCACCCTGGCAAGGTGTACGCCAACTACGTTTCAAGCAATGCCATCTGGTCGCAGAAAGAGTTTCGTCGCCAATATCGAGCGAAAGCCGAGGAGCTCGACGCGCTTATTCTTGCCTCGGTTGCCACATTCTTGTGCGATCGCATTTTGCTGCGCAAAGCGCTAAAACGAGCAGGTTTGTTTGGCGCAGCGCTGGAGAAAGCAGCTGCGAGCGGTCCATCTGCTGCTCAGCGACTGACGACAAC
>JBARZK010000022.1:0-17921 GCA_049649965.1 Erythrobacter sp. | reverse complement strand
TCGCGGAAGGAGAAACGCATCGTTCACGCCACCCGGCCGAGCGGGGTGATGCTACGCCCACGCACGCGGTCGATTGTCGACAATGTGATGCGTTCTTCTTGTGACTCGATAGCGACCTGGCAGGCATCATGAAGCAGCACATTGAGCCTGCCGATATAGCCACTAGAGAGTGTGAAGATCTCCTGGATGAGCCTTTCGTCTTCTCGGAAGTTACTGGCGTTTCGCAAGGGAAGCATCAGCTCGAAAGCTAGCAGCACCTTTACGAACTGTGCGATCTTGAACGGGCGCAGCTCTATCTTCTGGTCGAGACGCCCCGCCAATTGCGGATCACTGGCGATCATGTCGACGACGCTGCGCGTTCCTCCAACGACAAATGGCCGCTCCACTTCGTTGATGAGGTTCTTCAGGAAAACGAAAAAGTCGATGAGCTTCGCGCTCATTCGCTCATTCCCTATGTCGCGAAACTCATCAATCATCACCGTGCCAACGCCGCAATTCCGGAGCATGCGCACGGTGTGTGAGCGGACATCAGCTGGCTGAGCGTTATAATTGAGCGGGTAGTTCAGCTCATCCAGCAACTTCTTGAGAAAGACCACCGGATTGGGGTCGTCTGGTGCTTTCACATAGAGCACCGGATGCTCGGCGTATTCGGTTTCTGGATCTGGCTGCGGTCGGTGAGCATCCCGAAACGCGGTCATGGTGCGGCTCTTGCCAGTGTCGGAATCGCCGACAATCACGACCCCTCTGGGCTTCGTATTTGGGGCTGCGTTCATGCAATCCTGAAGGGCAACAAAAGCCGCCTTCGTGTCGTCGGTATGGACGAAGACGCGATCCCAGCACGCATAAAGACGCTGCCGCCCTTCAATCTCGAGAAACTCCTGCATCGTGGGCCGCAGCTTTGGGTTGTTATAGGGTCCGCTCATTCGACCAGTTCCTCCAGATCAGTATCGCTAATGCCGGCAAGGATCGACGACAGATCGTTCGCATCGCTCGTCGGGATTGCAGGCGCGGGTGTCGGCCTCGGCGAAGGTTCAGTCTGGCGAGCAGATGCGGTCTGCTTCTCAGCCTGTTTGGCCTTGAGATTTTCGCGCCGGTGATGCTCTTGGCGAGCAGCTTTACGCTGAGCCTCTTTTGTAAGCTTCACTGCATTATCGATGAGCTTCTGCTGCTCTTCGATAATCTGACCAAGCAATTCTGGTGTCGGCTCGCGCTTGCGTGCCAAAGCCTCCCTTGCCACATCGCGCAATTCGAACAAACTGGCCTCCGGGAAACCAATCTGTCGCACGGTCACAGGGATCCAATCAGGAGCTCTGCTATCCGCGCTCTTGAGCGCGCTCTCCCCTCCAGCTTCCGTTTGCGGGTCTGGATGCTTGACGTAGATGACCCGCACGTCGAACGGGTTCCGGCGTATTTCGAGTTTGCCGTAGTCTTTTCGATTTCGCACCAGCCATTCGAGTGCCTCGCTGTAATAATCGAGGTGGTCGATACGAATTCCATATCTCTGCACGGTGCGATGCACCATCGGATACCAATTGAGCCGCAGATCGAGGTCATCGATAAATGTCTCTGGCGGACGATGCTTCTGTCCATGGGGTCCGAAATAATAACCGTTATATTTTTCCAATGGCGGCATACCGATGCCAGTATGCACCTCATTGTGATACTCATCGATCTTCAGCCAGATAAGTCTGGTGAGCTCGGAGAGCGTAAGTGCAGCTGACTTTTCGGGGTTCTTATCCTCTCGTTCGGCCACATTCGATCCGGTTGCGCCAGGGATATCCTTGAATCGACCAGCCAGTGTGCCGTTGAACCTCTCGATATACTGTCCGTAGTGCGGCTTGCGCACCGGTCGGATTTTCAGATGTATCTTGAGGTTCGCGCAGGCCATCTGAGCCATCTTGCCGGTAAATTCCTTGGCGTTATCCATCTCGATGGTTTCGGGTCGGCCTCGTATGGGATTGTCCCAATCGAAGTCGAACTCTTCAGCGACTCGGTCCTTTGACAGCAGACCGTTGATCATCATCATCCCGAAAGGCACGTTTCCTGGATCGTCAAAGCCGACATTGAGTCCGAACACCATCCGGCTCCAGATGCAGATTCCGATTGTCGCCCATGCCCGGCCAACAGAGCGAGTGCGATCATCGGACACCACTTCCATGTCGATCTTCCAATGGTCGATCTGAACCGCCTGGAGAGGCCGTGAAAGGTTGGGATAAGGACCCTTGATAGGATCCATCTCGCGAGCGACTGCATCCCTACCCTTGCGAGTTTTCATGAACCTGTAGGCGGGCACCGAAGCGAGGCGATCGCGCAAGGTGCCGGGACTAACTTCGAAGCCAGCCTTGTCGATCGCTCGTCGGCAGTCCTTTAAGAATTTGCGTTTGGAAATCCCGCCTTTCTTCAATACCCTCTCGAGTTGTTCCTGAATGATCGCTTCAATTGCAGGAAGCAGTCGGGATTTGCCGCGTCCTCCCGGGCGTGTTGGCGGTGGCAAATCCTTCGTCTCGCCAGACAAACGCCAACGTTCCAATGCGCGATAAACAGTCGCGACACTGACCCCTAGCTCTTTTGCTGCCAGCGCGACCTCGGCCTTGGTATGGCGCTCATCATCGAGAAGATGTGCGCAAGCTTTGACCCAAGGTTCTACCTTCGAAGCGCGAATGTCGTCATGATTGACGGCATCGCGCCGGATGCCTCGCGCTTCCTTTTCAAGTTCGGAAAGCGAAGCATGATGATGTTCGCCATTGGAATCGATCAGAATCAGGGTGTTGAGGTCCAGAGCTGAGCGGACCGTCATTTCTTCGCCGCCGTATTGGACCTTCTCGCCTTTGCGGCCCAGAATCCTCGCCATCTGATTGCCCCGATTCGAATACAAACAAAGGCCTATAGCACTTGTTCTCTAAATGTTCACCCCTGAATCCATGGTCTGAAGCATCTTCAGGAACGGGTCCCAATTCTTGCCTCGCATGTCCGAAGGAATCCATATCTCGGTAGCGTCATTGATGTCTTTGGTGAGATCGCATCCCAGTTCACGCCACGCGATCAGCACATTCATTGTTTCGAGCCTTTCCCATTGCTCCGGAAGCAATTTGCTGAGCGCTTCTTCTCCCTCTTTTCGGGAGAAGGATCTGTCGCCAAACTTCGCTTTCAAGAGATCACTGGCATCGAAATTAGGATCGCGCTCGTTCTCGCGCCGCAACAACAAGGCATTGCGCAGATATGCCGTATTGAGATGATCTTCGTGGAGCACGCGAAACGCCGCTCCCATCTGCTTGCACATCTCTTCAGCGGCATAGAAGCGATCGGAAAACTCGGCGCCGCGTTTCTCAAGAACCTCTTTGGGCTTCGTTTCGATGACAAAGCGACCAGGATAGGGCTCATCGTAGGCGTGAAAGATGCAGGCGATGTCGGGAGTGTAGACGTGCTTTCTGCCGCGCAGCTCGTATTCGATAATCGGCTGGGTGATGAGATCGTAAAAGCTCGGCACGAACGCGATCTGGATGACGGCGTTAGCTTCAAGGTCGGATTCCACCCACTGGGCACCAGCAGGCGATTGCAGAGGGATCAGTCGCCTAAACGATTGTCCCGTCTTGCCAATCTTGCGTTGTTTGAATTCATCTCTTAGCGCCAAGAGTGCTCTTCTAGACGAGTATGGCAGGTTCTCACTACCTTTAACTGGTCGCATTAGCTTTTCCTCTCTAGCAAACTGGTCGCACTTTCTTTTGGCTTATTCGCATCACCTTCTGTGGGATTCAGAGCCTTGAGCTCCACGGATTCTCGCTATCTTTTGGGATTCACAAAGGACCTGAGCCTGCCCCCACCTGCCGAGGGAAGCGAGGAAGTCGCGCGCCGGGTCGCGGCAGCGCGCCACCGGGCGAACGAACGCGGGGTGCGCTCGAATGCCGAGCTGGAAGGCGAAATGCTCGAAGCCCACGCCGCGCCGGACGAGGCCGGGCGGGCCCTGCTCATGCAAGCGGCTGAAAAGCTGCGCCTGTCCGCTCGCGGATACACCCGGATGCTGCGCGTGGCGCGCACGGTGGCGGACCTCGCCGGCGCGAACGAGGTGTCGCGCGTACACATCGCCGAGGCGCTGAGCTATCGCCAGTTCGTCGGCGTGCGCTAGGAACACGATCCATGTTCGCAATCGAATCGGCATGGCTGATCCATATCGGCGCGGCCCTCGCGCTGCTGGCCTTCGCCGTGCGCGACGAATTGAAGCTGCGGGTGCTGATCATCGTGTCGACGGTGGTCTATATCTCCTATTACTACCTCGTGCCCGATCCGCCGCTGTGGGACGCGATCTTCACCTCGATCCTGATGATCGCGGTGAACGTCTACATGCTCAGCCAGATCGCTCTGGAGCGCACGACGCTGCGCCTTTCAGGCGATGAAAAGGCGCTGTTCGACGCGTTCGAGACACTGACACCCGGCCAGTTCCGCCGCATGGCGAAGCTGGCGCACTGGCATGTGTGCACCGATCCGGACGGGACGCTGCTGACCCGCGAGGCCGAACCGTCGGGCTCGCTGTTCTACATCTTCGAAGGCATCATCTCGGTCGAGAAGCACGGCCGCCGCTTTCGCCTGCCGGAAGGGAATTTCGTCGGCGAGGTAGCCTATGTACTCAACCGCAAGACCACGACGACCTCGGTCGCGCCAATGGGGGTGCGCTATGTCGAATGGGACGCCGACGCGCTGCGCGCGCTCAGTCGCCAGCGGCCGACGCTCGGCCATGCCCTCGACGCGCTGCTGACGCGCGACCTCGCGAAGAAGCTCAACACCTCGTATCGTCCCGACGACGCGATGCCCGCAACGAAAGAGACTGCGGAACTGCTGGAAACCGTTTAGCCCGCGGACGCCCGATTTCTCCCCCTCGCCGCGGCCAACCGATTTGAAGGGATTGCGATGATCCGCCGACTTGCCACGGCCTTGACCGCCACGTTCCTCGCATCGTGCACCACGACGCCGGGCGGAGACCAGACAGGTGCCTCGCAAGGCGAAGCGGCCACGGATTCCCAGCCAGCGGACGGTGCGACGGCGAGCGCAGCGCAGCTGTTCCCGCTACTCGATGCCGAGGCGGGCCCGGCCGAAAACCTGTTCTATTCGCCGCTCAGCATCGATTACGCGTTCGGGATCGTCGCGCTGGGCGCGCGCGGCGAGACCGCGCGGCAGCTTGCGAGCATCTTGCCGCCACCGCGCTCTGCCGGCGAATACACCAGCAATGCGGACGGGGTCGAACTGCGCCTTGCTAGCCGTTTGTGGGTCAACAGCGAATTCTCCGTCGCGCCCGATTTCACGCAGGCCGCGCGTCGCCGCTACGATGCGGGCGCCGAGGAAATCGACATCGGCGCGCCCGACACCAGCGCGCGCAGGATGAATGCGTGGGCCGATGAAAACACCGATGGCCTGATCCAGCAGATCGTCAACCCGGGCGAAATCACCCCCGACATCGCCCTGTTCGTAACGAACGCGATCTTGTTCGATGGCGACTGGGCCAGAACCTTCGGCGGTTCGGCCGAAAAACCCTTCCTTTTCGGCGACGGGACGGAGCAGCCGTTTCGCCTGATGCAGGAACGGCTGACGCTGCGAACCGTCGACCGGGGCGAGTGGCGCGCCGTGCGCCTGCCCTACGCGGGCGGGCGCTACGCCATGGATGTCATCATGCCCGACCGGCGCGAGGTGATGACCGCCGCCCCCGATCTCGAGACAATCGCCGAGATCGACGACGCGCTCGCCGGGACCGATGCGCAGCTGGTCGACATGGAACTGCCGCGTTTCGAGATCGAGACCGATTTGGCGTTGATCGAACCGCTGCAGGCGCTCGGTCTAACCCTGCCGTTCGACCGGTCGCACGCCGATTTGTCGGGTATCGGATCGGGTTGGGAGCAGAACCTGTATGTCAGCGGGGCGAAGCAGCTCGCCCGGTTGCAGGTGTTCGAGACCGGGACGCGCGCGGCGGCGGTTACGGTCGTAGGGGTCAGCTTGACGAGCGCCCCACCGCCCGACCTGAGGTCGGCGATCCCCTTCACAGTGGACAGGCCGTTCCTCGCGATCATCCGCGATCTGGAAAACGACACGATGCTGTTCCTCGGCCGGATCGCTGCTCCGAAGGCTTACCAGCCGCAGGATCCCTGACGCTTATCCAGCGTCGAATTCGCGGACCACTTCGAGAAAGGCACCGCCCCAGGTCTCAAGCTTCTTGGCGCCCACGCCCTGGATCGCGCCCATGGCGGCAAGGCTCGTCGGTTTCTCGGCGGCCATGGCGCGCAGCACGCTGTCGTGAAAAATGATGTAGGCGGGAACCTCGTGCTCTTGCGCAAGGCTCTTGCGCCTGTCGCGCAGCGCATCGAACAGCGGATCGCCGACCGGGTTTGGGATTGCCGAGCCGCCCGAACGACGCCGTTTCTTGACCGGCGGCTGCGCGATCGCGACCTCCTTCTCCCCGCGCAGGACCGGAAGCGCCTCCGGCCCGAGTGCGAGGCCGCCATGCTCGGTGGTTTCGAGCATTTCATGCGCGGCGAGGTATCGCATCGCAGGCCGCAGGAGCGGCGCGTCTTCCTCTCCCATGATGCCGAACACCGACAGCGCGTCGTGCCCGCGATCGCGTACGCGCTCGTCCTCCCGGCCGAGCAGCACCTTTTCGACATGGCCGATGCCGAAGCTCTGACCGGTGCGATAGACCGCGCTCAGCAGCTTGCGCGCGATCTCGGTCACGTTCAGAACCCGCGGAGGATCGAGGCAATTGTCGCAATTGCCGCAGGTTTCGGGCGGGTCCTCACCGAAATGGCGCAGCAGGATCGCGCGGCGGCATCCCGCGGTCTCGACCAGGGCGGCGAGGGAATTGAGGCGCGCCCGTTCGCCCGGCAGTCGCTCCGGCTCGACCTCGCTCAGCCATTGGCGCGCGCGGGCGAAGTCGTTGGCGGTCCAGAACATGCGCGCCTGCGCCGGGTCCCCGTCGCGCCCTGCCCGGCCGGTTTCCTGGTAATAGGCCTCGACCGACTTGGGCAACCCGGCATGGACGACGAAGCGCACGTCGGGCTTGTCGATCCCCATGCCGAACGCGATCGTGGCGACCATGACCATGTCCTCCGACGCGACGAAGGCGGCCTGTGCGGCGGCGCGACGTTCGGGTGGCAGCCCGGCGTGGTAGGCGGCAACGGGGCGGCCGGTCGCGGCGAGTTTCTCGGCAAGGTCCTCGGTCGCCCGGCGGCTGGTGGCGTATACGATTCCCGGCCCCGGCGTGCGGGCGATGACATCGGCGATCTGGCTGGCGACCTTGCCGCGCGCCTCGATATGATAGGTGATGTTCGGCCGGTCGAAGCCAGCAACGATCATGCCCTCCGCGCCTATGCCGAGCTGGCGCAGGATGTCCTCGCGCGTGCGCATGTCTGCGGTCGCGGTGAGTGCGAGGCGGGGGACGTCGGCGAACCGGTCGAGCATCGGGCGAAGCGCGCGATAGTCGGGGCGGAAATCGTGCCCCCATTCGGACACGCAATGCGCCTCGTCGATAGCGAACAGCGCTATGCGCACCTCTTCGAGCAGCGACTGGAAGGCGGGCGTGGTTACGCGTTCCGGCGCGACATAGACAAGGTCGAGTTCGCCGGCGCGCAGGGCGCGGGCGGTGGCGGCGTTGTCTTCGTCGGCGGAGGTCATGGAGGCGGCGCGGATACCGACCGAGCGGGCCGCCCGGATCTGGTCGTGCATCAGCGCGATCAGCGGCGAGACGACGATCGCCGTCCCATAACGCAGGAGGGCCGGCAATTGGTAGCACAGCGACTTGCCCGCACCCGTAGGCATCAAGGCGAGCGTGTGCTTCCCTGCCAGAACGCGGGTGACGACCGCCTCCTGTTGCCCGCGAAAGCCGGAAAAGCCGAAGGTCTCGCGAAGTACGCGGGCAGGATCGATATCGGCGGTGGTGGTCATGTTTTCCCGGGCTTGCGTGGGGGGGTCAGTCCTCGTCGCTACCCGCTTCATGGCTGGCCCACCAGTCGGCGTAGCTCGAATTCCGCACCATTTTGCGGTTCTCGTCCGGTGCGCCGTCGCTCCACCATACCGGGCCACGCTCGCCCAGTGCGACCTTGGCCGCATGGACGCTCGCACGCGCATCCTTTTCTGCGCTCGCGTCGCCATCGCGCTTCGCCTGGCCGACGGCGCGGCGGGCGTCCATCAGATTGTCGACATGCGCCTGGCGTTGGCTTTCGGAAAGCGCGGGATTGCTGGTGCGCCAGAGCCGCCCGCGAACGACGATATAGCGACCGTCGGGCGTGCGATCGGGACCGTCCCGATCAGCCAGCGGCGGCCGTCTTCGCCGCCTTGAGATCGACGACGTCGCCTGCTTCCGGTGCGCTCTTGACAGACGCCGATGAACCGTCCGTCCGCTTGCCGAGGTCTTCGGGCCGGACCAGCGCGAGGTCCTGATGCCCCAGGATGCGCCCGTCATGCGCGAGGATAGAGATGGGCCCGATGGGCAGGCGGTCCTGTTCATCGACCAGCACCGGGTTCTCCGCCATTTCGGCGCCGTATTTCTGCCCCCACTGGCGCAGGGCCAGCATGGCGGGAAGCAGGTCGAACCCCTTGGGCGTCAGGCGATATTCGATCTTGCGACGATCGTCGGCGCACGGTTCGCGCCCCAGGATGCCGTGCTCCACCAGCTTCGCCAGCCGATTGGAGAGTATGTTCCGGGCGATGCCGAGTTCGGTGAGGAATTCCTCGAAATGGTGCAGGCCGTTGAAGCTCGCCCGCAGGATCATGAAGGACCAGCGCTCACCCATCACTTCCAGCGCCTGCGGTAATCCGCATTCGGTCAGTTCGCGCAGCGGTTCTCTGATTTCGCCCATAAGTCGGTCCGTCTCCTGCAACCTGTTTAGCGCATGTCCGCCGGATCGCAAACGTGAGTGATAGGTTTTATCTTGCAACTCATCCTTCGTTTATGTAGGTGGTGAATCGCAACTGGTTTCGAATCGAAACCCGGTTTAGTCCAGCGAAAGGATTTGCCATGACGCGCTCACTTCCCTTTTCCCGTCGCCTGATCGTCATCGCTTCGGCGCTGATCTACACGATGTTCAGCTTCGGCATCGTTACCAACACCGCACCGCTCGCGGCGCAGAACGCCCCGTATTACGTGGCCGAGCTGGCTCAGCCAGCCGCGAAAGACCGCGTCGTTGCCGGCGGGGTCGCATGGGTCTGCCGCGATACCACCTGTGTCGCGAACAGGGGCAATTCGCGCCCCCTTCGCATGTGCCGCGGCCTGTCGCGCGAAGTCGGCGAACTCAGCCGCTTCACTACCGATGGCGAGATCCTGGCCGAAGACCGGCTGGCACGCTGCAACGGAAACTGAACAGGCACACCGCAATCCGTCCGGCCCTCTTCACCCGGACGCTGCCTCCCCCGGCCCGGCGTTACCGCCGCGGTCGGGGGTTTTTGCGTCAGCGCGATGCAAGCAGTTCGGCACGTTCCAGTTGCCGCTCCAGCGAAGCCGCGTCGGTAAACAGGTGCGCATCCCAGCCGCGTTCTTGAGCGGCGG
Organism: Erythrobacter sp.; assembly: GCA_049649965.1. Taxonomy (GTDB): domain Bacteria; phylum Pseudomonadota; class Alphaproteobacteria; order Sphingomonadales; family Sphingomonadaceae; genus Erythrobacter. Next base: position 8,401 of record JBARZK010000022.1, on the reverse strand, counting down.
CGATATTGGCTGGGTTGTCATCGGTGAAGAACAGCGCGTCGCCGCTGCGCCCGCTGCGCTGCTCCACGATTTCGTATATCCGCGCTTCTGGCTTGGCGACCTGTTCGGTTCCGGACACGACGATGTCCTCGAACAGGTCGAAGATCGGCTGTTCCCGCCGGAACTGGGCGAACAGTTCGTGGCCGAAATTGGTCAGGCAGAACAGCGGAACGCCGCGCCCGTGGAGCCGCGTGACAAGCTCGTGCACGCCTTCGACCGGATCGCGCACGGTCTCGTTGAAGCGCGCGGCATAGGCAGCGATCAGCAAGGCGTGTTCGGGATGCTGGGCCATGCGCGCAGGTAGCATTTCCGCCATGGTCAGACCGCGATCGTGCTGGAAATGCCATTCCTCGGTGACGACGTTGGCGAGAAACCAGTCCAGCTCCTCCTCGTCGTCGATCAGTTTCTTGAACAGGTCGTGCAGCTGCCAGTGGAACATCACCCGGCCCACGTCGAACACCACCGCCTTGCGCTGTGCGCTCATGCTTTTGCCCACTAAATCATACGCCTGCCGAAACGAGCGCGGCCCGCACTCCCTGACAGGAGGCGGGCCACTGCACTCTTGCGATCACTCCGTCAAAAAAGCGATCGACGAAACGCCTTATCAGCCTTGGCGAGCCTTGAACCGGCGGTTCGTCTTGTTGATGACATAGGTGCGACCGCGGCGGCGGATGACGCGGCAATCGCGATGGCGGTTCTTCAGCGACTTGAGGCTGTTACGGACTTTCATGTCGATTTCCCGAGAATTGGCAGGGGGCGCGGCGTATCGGCCGGACCCAAGGAATGCAGGCGGCGCACGTAGGTTGCGAATCGCCCTTCGTCAAGCTGGATCGCTTGAATCAGCGCGGATTTCGGCGAGTTTGCGCTCCCATTCCAGCGCGTGGCGAATAATCGTGTCGAGGTCGTCATAGCGCGGCGCCCAGGACAAATGTCGGCGAATGCGCGAGGGATCGGCCACCAGCGACGCCGGGTCGCCGGCACGGCGCGGCGCCATCCGACGCTCGATCGGGGTGCCGGTCACCCGGTCCACCGCATCGAGTACCTCGCGCACCGAGAACCCACGGCCATAGCCGCAATTCATCGTCAGCGACCGCTCCGGCTGTGCGATCAGCGCCTCCAGAGCGAGAACGTGGGCCGCTGCAAGGTCGCTCACGTGGATGTAGTCGCGCACGCCGGTCCCGTCCGGGGTATCGTAATCGGTGCCGAACACGCTCACCGTATCGCGCTTGCCCAGCACCGCCTCGACCGCGACCTTGATAAGATGGGTGGCCCCGGCGGTCGATTGCCCCGAACGCGCCTGAGGATCGGCGCCCGCGACGTTGAAATAGCGCAGCGCGCAATAGTTGAAGTCGTGCGCGGCGCTCGCATCGGCGAGCATCTGTTCGGTCATCAGCTTCGACCAGCCATAGGGATTGATCGGCGCGCGCGGCGCATCCTCCGCGACCGGCGAGCTTTCGGGAACGCCGTAGGTCGCAGCGGTCGAGGAAAACAGGATATGCGGCACGCCCGCATCGACCGCAGCCTCGATCAGGGCGCGGCTTTTGACCGTATTGTTGTGGTAATAGTCGAGCGGTCGCTCGACGCTTTCGGGGACCACGATCGAGCCGGCGAAATGCATGAGCGCGCCGATTTCGTGCTCGGCGAAGATCCGCGCAAGCAATTGCCGATTGGCGATATCGCCTTCGTAGAATGGAACGTCCTCCGGCACGGCGAAGCGGAAGCCCGTCGACAGGTCGTCGATCACCGCGACCTGCCATCCCGCATCGTTGAGCGCGAGCACGGCATGGCTACCGATATAGCCCGCCCCGCCGGTGACCAGGACCGCAGGCCTGTCCTCGTTGCCCGTAATTTCGGGAGCGGTGTCTTGAGAGCTTGGTGTCATGTTAATGTCTGTAAAGCAAAGCTCCTGCCAAACGGTAAGGGTACCGCTCGGTGGGGAACCGCTGTGTCGTCTTGCGCGCTTATGCAGATGAAAAGAAGGGATACAACCGTCATGACACGCATCCATCGTTCGGCGCGCCCGTTGGCAAGGCCGATTCTCGCTGCGCTCGCCGTGCTTGCCCTGCCCGCTTGTGCAAGCACCTATACCGGCCCTGTCGAAGTCACCCGCTTCGTTTCGGAACGTCCCGCCATGCTCGGCGAAGGGACCATCACTCTGGTCTTTCCCGAAGAGATCGACAGCCCGGGTGTGCGCAACGCCTTCGCCGCCGCCGTGGCGGAAGAATTGTCGCAGATCGGCTACGAGGTCGTGATGGACGGCCGCAGCGCGGGCCAGACCGCCGCGATTCGCACCTCGCGCGGCGATATCGCCGCTGCGACAGAGCGGCGCGGACCCGTCAGCGTGGGCGTTGGCGGCGGTACCGGCACGTTCGGCTCGGGCGTTGGCCTTGGCGTCGGAATCAACCTTGGCGGCGGGCGCGACGAGGCGAATGTCCTGACCGAGCTCAGCGTGCGGATCGACGGCCCCTCGGGCGAGGCCTTGTGGGAAGGCCGAGCGCGCCATCCGATCAGTATCGAAAGCGACTATGCCGATGTGGACCTCAGCGCCCGGACGCTGGCCGCGGCCTTGTTCCGCGACTTTCCTGGTGGCAATGGCGAGACCGTGACGATCGACGTCGACCAATTGCAGGGCCAATTACAGGGATCACAATGACAGGAATGACCATCGATGCCGCTTTCGACAGCGGCAATATCGAAGTGCTTGCCATCAATGGGTCGACCGCCCGCCTTGCGATACCGAAGGACAACAATTCCGAATTCGCGCAGTGGTTTCACTTTCGCGTCCATGCTCCGGCGGGCGAGGAAATCGAACTGAAGCTGACCGGGCTCAAGCATTCCGCCTATCCCGGCGGATGGCCCGGTTACGATGCCTGCGTGTCGGAAGACCGCGAATACTGGGCGCGGGCGGCAAGCCGCTACGATCCTCACGAGGACGATGGCACGCTGACGATCCGCTACACTCCCGCGAGCGCGGTGGCGTGGTTCGCCTATTTCGCGCCCTATTCGATGGAACGCCACCACGACCTCCTGTCGGAATGCGCCGCGAGCGAAGGCGTCGAACTGGTGCGGATCGGCGAAACGCTCGACGGGCAACCGCTCGACATGCTGGAAATGGGCGAAGGCGATAAGCAAGTGTGGCTCTATGCTAGGCAGCATCCCGGCGAGACCCAGGCAGAATGGTGGATGGAGGGCGCGCTCGAGTGTCTGACTGATCCCACCGATCCCGTTGCGCGGCGGCTGCGGCAGCTGTGCCGGTTCCACATCGTCCCCAATTGCAACCCCGACGGATCGCGCCGCGGGCACCTGCGCACCAACGCGATCGGCACCAATCTCAACCGCGAATGGGCCGAACCGAGCGCCGAGAAGTCTCCCGAAGTGCTCGCCATCCGCAATCGCATGGACGAAACCGGCGTCGATTACGCGATGGATGTCCACGGCGACGAGGCAATCCCCGCCGTGTTCCTCGCGGGGTTCGAAGGCATTCCGGACTGGAGCGATGAACAGGGCGAAGGCTTCTACCGCTACCAGCGCATTCTCGACCGGCGCACGCCCGATTTCCAGACCGAGCTCGGCTACCCCAGGACCGCGGCGGGCAAGGCGAACCTCGCGATCAGCACCAACCAGGTGGCCCAGCGCTTCGGCTGCACGGCCATGACGCTGGAAATGCCCTACAAGGACCTGAAGGACGCGCCCGAACCCGAACAGGGATGGTCGCCGGAACGCTGCAAGTTGCTGGGGCGCGACTGCCTTGCCGCGCTGCTGGAATGGCTGGAAACCGCCGACCAGGCCGCTGCCTAATCGAGGCTGGCAGGGCCGAATGCGTGGGGCAGCAGCTCGGACAGCCGCACCCGCCGGACCTCGTTTTGGCCAACGCACAGGATCGCGGGGTCCGTACCCCCGAGCTGGGCGAGTTCGCTCAACACCTGGCGGCAGCGACCGCACGGCGTGATCGGCGCGCCGTCGCCCTTGTCAGCCGGCCCGGTCACGGCCACCGCGACCAGTCCGCCGCGCCGCCCCTCGTTCAAAGCCTTCGCCACCGCCGTGGTCTCGGCACATAGCGAGAGGCCGTAGCTCGCGTTCTCGACATTGCTGCCGGCGATCATGGTGCCATCGTCGAACAGGAGCGCGGCGCCGACCGCATAGTCGGAATAGGGTGCATAGGCACGGGTGGCCGCATTGCGCGCCGCGTCGATCAGTTTCGCCTCGTTCGCGCTCAATTCTGAACCACCACCCATTCGACCGGCTCCCTCGATGCCTCGCTCACCAGCTGGCTGTTGGCGCTCCATAGCAGCCAGGGGCGTCCCGCATAGTCGGGCTGCGCGCGGTCGCGCATCAGCCACAGGTCCCGCGCCGTGGTGCGTGCGGTCCCGTGGCGATCCTCGAAGCTATCGGTCAGTTTCAGGATCGCGGGCTTGCCGGCATGCAGCTCGATCTGGTTGATGAAAGTCGTGAGTTCGCTTTCCACCGCGGCATCGCTGACGCGCGGATTGCAATCCTCGCCGGTCGCAGAGAGCGCAATCGCGGGCGGCAGCAATCCGCTGTCGCGCGGCACCATGCGGGTGAAGCGGGCCGATTGCGGATCGGCCTGCAAGCACGGGTCGAACGGCTGGATCACCCCGACCTCCAGCCCGGCCGCGCGCGCCCGTTCGAGCCGGCTGGCGAACCCCGGATCGGGCGGGACGGACGCGTCCGCCAGCCCGAGATAGGCGAACCGCGCGCCAGTCGCTCGCAGCGTTTCGAAACGGATCGGCGACGCGCCGCTCGCGATCGCCACCCCCTGTTCGGGAAATGCCGCGGCGTCGGGCTTCCAGTCGCGCATGTCCCACCATAGCCAGCTGGCAAAGCCGATCGCGGCGAGCGCGGCCAGTGCCAGCGCGCGCGTCAGCCAGAAGCGCGCGCCGCGCGTGCGGGTTCGTTTGCGCTTTGGCGCCACGCGGTATTACCTCAACCCTTGATGTGAAGGACGCAGATCAGCGTGAAAAGCCGCCGGGCGGTGGCGAAATCGGTCTCGACCTTGCCGTCCAGCCGTTCGAGCAGCAGCTCGGCGGCGTTGTTGTGGATGCCGCGCCGGGCCATGTCGATCGTCTCGATCTCCGCTGGCGTCGCCTTGCGGATGGCCTGGTAGTAACTGTCGCACACCGCAAAATAGTCGCGGATCGGTCGCTTGAAGCGGGCAAGGCCGATGATCAGCGTCTCCAGCGCCTGCTCGTCCTCGTCGGCGATGTCCATGGCAAGCCGACCGTCGCGCACCGCGAGTTCCAGCCGATACGGCCCGTCTGCCCCGCGTTCGGCGCTGCGGACCGGCTTGAACGTATTTTCCTCGATCAGGTCGTAGATCGCGACCCGTCGTTCCTGCTCCACATCGGCATTGCGCCAAAGGATCGTCTCCTCGTCCAGCGCGATGTGGCTGATGCGGTGCGTCGCCTTGATCGACGGCTGATCGCCGGAGTCGGATGGAGCGGGGGCCATGGTCGTGCCTGCCATCGCAGATGCCGGGGGCACACTTCAAGCGTTACGATGCTCAATCCCCGCTATCCACAGCGCAATGGTGCTCGCGAAAAATATATGGCGTGCGCAGCCCCTTGCACCGGCGGCCCGGTTTGCAGCATTGATCGAGCCATGGCGGAACCCGAACTTTTGCGACCGGTCGAGACCGGCGACGACACCACGCGCAAGCTTCCCTCCAACCTTGAGGCGGAGGCGGCGTTCCTTGGCGCGGTGCTGATCGATAACCGGGTGATCGAGGAACTGACCACCCCGATCCGGCCTGAACATTTCTTCGAACCGCTGCACGATCGAATCTACACCCGCATCCTCGCCCTGATCGAGCGCAACGCCACTGCTTCGCCTGTCACCCTTCGCCCCCATTTCGAGGCGGACGAGGCGCTTAAGGAACTGGGCGGACCGAAATACCTCGCGCAGCTGACCGCGAACGCGGCGGGCCTGCTGGCCCCGCGCGAACTGGCGAAGCAGATCTACGACCTCGCCCTGCTGCGCGAACTGGTCAGCGTCGGGCGCGGCCTCGTCGAAGGGGCGCTCGACACATCGGAAGAGACCGATCCGATGGACCGCATCGCCTCGGCCGAAGCCGACCTGTTCCGCGTAGCGGAGGGCGCGTCGACCGGCAGCGAGGCCTCCAGCTTCCGCGATGCCTCGCTGACCGCGATCCGCATGGTCGAGGCGGCGATGAATTCGGGCGGGGGCCTGTCGGGCAAGACCACGGGGCTGGAAACGATCGACCAGAAAACGTCCGGCCTGCACGATTCCGACCTCATCATCCTCGCCGGGCGGCCGGGCATGGGCAAGACCTCGCTCGCCACCAACATCGCCTTCAACTGCGCGGAGGAGCATCTCAACTGGCAGGCCGAGGGCGGCGAACACAATTACGGCGCGCCGGTCGCCTTCTTCAGCCTAGAAATGAGCGCGGACCAGCTGGCGACGCGTATCCTGGCTGAACAGTCCGAGGTCTCGTCCGAGGCTTTGCGCAGCGGTAAGCTCAGCCGTGAGGACTTCCAGAAACTGAGCTTCGCCAGCCAGCGCCTGTCCGAATTGCCGCTCTTTATCGACGATACGCCCGCGCTCACAATCGCGGCGTTGCGGACCCGCGCGCGGCGGCTGAAGCGGCGCCACGACATCGGCCTAATCGTCGTCGACTACCTGCAATTGTTGCAGGGTTCTGGGCGGGCGAACGACAACCGCGTGAACGAAATTTCCGAAATCAGCCGCGGGCTGAAGACGCTCGCCAAGGAACTGAGCGTGCCGGTAATCGCGCTCTCGCAGCTTTCGCGCGCGGTCGAACAGCGCGACGACAAGCGCCCGATGCTGTCGGACCTGCGCGAATCCGGCTCGATCGAGCAGGACGCCGACATGGTCTGGTTCATCTACCGCGCGGACTATTACAAGGAGGCCGTTCGCCCCGACATGCCCAATCCCGACGGCTCGAGCTCTCCCGAGGTGCAGGAGAAATACAGCCAGTGGGAAGCCGAATATCTCGAGGTCAAGAACAAGGCGACGCTCATGGTGGCCAAGCAGCGTCACGGTTCGACCGGCAACGTCCCGCTCCACTTCCAGAGCGAGATCACCAAGTTTACCTCGCCCAATATCCGCGATTATTCGGATTGGGGCGAAAGCTAGGCCGTCGGGACGAAGCGGCCGCGCTCAGGTGTAGTCGAACTTTCCGACCCGGCGCGCGTTCTTGAGCTTCGAGGGGCCCAAATTGAACCGGCGGCTCAGATTGTAGTCGACGAAGCGCAGCATGAACGAGCTGGTCAGCCAGCGCAGCCGGTCGCTCCACCCCGCATATTGCTTGAACCAGCTCTTGTCGATCGGGCGGCTTTCCGCTTCGAGATCGTCGATCAGGCCGCGCATCCTGTCGGCCAGTTCCGCGCTTTCGACCCGCACCATCAGTTCCAGGTTAAGGCGGATCGAGCGCATGTCGAGATTGCCGCTGCCGAAATAGACGATGTCGTCGATGACCATCAGCTTCATATGCAGCTTCGATGGTTGGTATTCGAACAATTGCGCCCCTGACCTGCGCAGGCGGCGATAGTGCAGCCGCGCCGCGAGTACGGTGATCGCGAAATCGGATTTGCTGGCAAGTATCATGCGCAAACGGCTGTGGCGCGCCGCCTTGCGCAGCACGCGGCGCATGGTGCGCGGCGGGGAGAAATAGGCGGTGACGAGGTCGACCCGCTCGCCACTGGCGATGTCCTCTTTCAGCCGCACGGCCCATTCGCTCGAAACAGCCGTCGGTCCGCCCATGATCAGGCGCACCGGCCCATCGCCCGCATCCCAGTCGCGCACCATGTCGCGCACGCTGGTGAAGTCGGCTTCGTCCGATTCCATGAAGTCGATGATGCCATCGTACCATTCGTTGAACCGCTCGACGACCGGCCCTTCCATCTTCACGCCGAGGTCGCACCAGCCGTCGACCTCTGGCGAAGCGAAATAATGGTTCGAGATATTGAACCCTCCGCCCATCACCCGCTTGCGATCGACGATCGCCATCTTCTGGTGGTTGCGGATCAGGAAGCGCTTGTCCCAAAGGGATGCGAACTGCTTGAAGTGACCGCCGGCCTCAACGAAATCCTCGAAAAAGGCGTCCTCGGCCCCGCTGCCGAAAGAATCGATGTAAAGCCGCGTTTCGACCCCGCGACGGGCGGCCTCGATCAGGGCTTCCTTCACCCGGACCCCGATCTCGTCCTCTTCGTAAAGAAACCAGAAGCAGTACACGGACTTGCGCGCAGAAGCGATATGGTCAAGCAGCGCCTGGAACCGGTCGACGCCCTTCGGATAGAACGTGAATTCGTGGTCGTGCTCGCGAATCGTAAACGTGTCGGGAAGGTTGTGGGGGGGATAGAGC